>JASFRZ010000179.1:0-9336 GCA_050114655.1 Acidobacteriota bacterium | reverse complement strand
GCGGATGTCGGCGAGCTCGCTGCCGTCCACCGACGACTTGATGTACAGGATGTGCCCGGTGGGCTCCCCGGAGTCGTCGTAATAGACGTCGCCGATCATCCAGCGAGACCGGCTGTAGCCGGTCTCGCCGTCCTTCATCAGCAGCTGCGTGTGCGGCCAGCGGATGAACACGCCCAGGTCCATGCGCGCGTATCCGGTCAGCCGGCCGAGGCTGCTGAGCGTCATGTCAGCGTCCTGCTCCGCGTCGCAGGCGACGATGTACTTGCAGCGTCGCCGCAGCAGCTCGTACACGCCGAGGTTCTCGATGTGCCCTCCGTCCGACAGGTTGACGAAGGCGCGATTCGAGCCGATCCATCCGAGCAGCTCGCGGAGCAAATAGAACGGGCCCGGATTGGTGCGCCCCAGCGCCTGGCGCAGCCCGTGGTCGGTGCCGGACGCCGCGGCGGCATTGACGCGCCGCGGATTGCGCATCCAGTAGTCGAGACGGATGTTGAGCATGGTCATCACCATCCCCAGCATGCGCGACGAGTTGACGCCCATCTGCGGCGACGCAGCCGCGCCGGAAATGGCGAACGCCGTGCCGAGGTCGAGGTTGCGATCGTGCTGCTCGAGCCGCTGCGTCTCGCAGTAACCGGTGCGCGAGCTGCCGCTCCAGCGTGGGCTGAGGACGAAGAAATCACACGACCGCCGGCGGAGACACCGCTCCCTGGTGCTGGGGATGTTCAGCGCAGTGTTGATCAGGTGATACGGGGCACCGTGGGTGGCGGGTTCGAGCTGCGACAGCTTGAGGCCGTCGAGGTCCGGGCCGTTGGCGCGTGCCGGCAGGTACGCCTCGGCCAGGCGGTCCCGGTAGAAACGATGCAGGCCGGTGCTGTTGATGTTCAGGAAGAAGCGGGTGTACAGGAAGATCACCACCAGCAGCACGGACAGAAGCAGCGTGCGGACAAGGACCTCGTGGATGACCTGCGGCGGGAGCGAAGTCTGGTGGGACGCCAGGTATCGCGCCGCGATGCCGCCGGTGGTTTCGAGCGCCGGCCCCAGGGGCCACGCCTCGAGCATCGATACCAGGAATCCCGGCAGGGACAGGGAGACCCCCGGTCGGGCCACCGGGATCAGCAGGAAGCGGGTCATGCCGAGATACATCGACAGCAGGATCAGCGGCCCCAGCAGCATCACCGCAAACACCTTGAGCTTGTCCACGACCCCGCCGAAGGACTTCGAGCGCGTCGCCGCGTTGCTCAGCGATGAGGCGAACGGCACCAGCGCCGCGATGCCTCCCACGGTGTAGCGCCACAGCGCCGGTGGTCCTCCCTGGGTCTCGTCGAAGAGCCCGTCGTAGAGCAGCGGCAATACGTTGAGCGCGCCGATCACCGCCGTCGCCAGGACGATGGCGCTGAAGCTGAGCTCGAAGCGTGAGCGGGTGCGGCGCGCGGCCCCGGGAATCAGCGACGCCACCAGGGGGAAGGCCAGCGACGCGACGACGAACAGGGCCACCAGCGTCAACGTCGGGTAGAAGAAGCGCAGCGGTGTGGGCTCGCTGCCGAAGCGGTAGCCGATCTCCGGGTGCCCGAAGACGCCGTAGGGCCAGGCCACGCCGAGCAGGATCGCCAGCAGTCCGATGACCGGGGCGACCACCAGCAGGTTGACGATGATGCCGCGCAGCAGCAGCGCGGGAATGCGGATGACGTCGAGCAGGCCGCCTGGGGCCAAGTAGCGCGAGGCGTTGCGCAGGTGCTGCAGCAATTCGGACTCCTGCCTGCCGCCGTGCTGGAGGAAGTCTGCGGCGGGCGGCCAGGAGTCCGGGGGCTCCTGCGCCATCGTCGCGCTGAGAGTCGACCCGATGTAGCCGCCGCCGGAGACCGTCGACAGGTAGTCGAACCACTTGATCAGCCCGTGGCGCACGAAGACCTGCAGCACCCCGAGGTTGAACGTCGCCGAGCGGATGCCGCCGCCGGAAAACGCCAGGCCGACGAGGCCGCGCTCGGGGCTCGGCTCGCCGCGTCGGGTGCCTGCCTCCGGCAGCAGCGCCGGGGCGGCACCGCGGTCGTCTGCGCCCGCGACGCTTGCCGCGCCGGTGCTCTCGATGCGCCGGTTGTTCACCGCACGGCGCTGCGCCACGAAGCCCAGCTCGTCGTTGAACACCTCGCGGAAGCTGGTGTCACGCGTCGGCTCGCTCAGGAGGCCCTCCATCCTGTGTTCCGGTCGCGTCGGTTTACGCTCCGCGCGCCGGGCTGTCAACCGAGATCGCTCCGTTTCGTTACAATCCCCCGGTGAACGAGATCCGCAACTTCTGCATCATTGCCCATATCGACCACGGCAAGTCGACGCTCGCCGATCGGCTGATCCAGCGCTGCGGTGGTGTGTCCGACCGCGATTTCCACGACCAGATCCTCGACACCATGGAGCTGGAGCGCGAGCGCGGCATCACCATCAAGAGCAACACGATCACGCTCTCGTACGAGGCGGCCGACGGCAAGACGTACACCCTCAATCTCATCGACACCCCCGGGCACGTCGACTTCTCGCACGAGGTGCGCCGCTCGCTGATGGCGTGCGAAGGGGCGCTGCTGCTGGTCGACGCCACCCAGGGGGTGGAGGCGCAGACGGTCGCCAACGTCTACCTGGCGATGGAACAGGAGCTCGACCTGCTGCCGGTGATCAACAAGATCGACATGCAGGCGGCCGACGTCGAGCGCGTCATGGAGGAGATCGACGAGGACCTCGGCCTCGACCCGTTCGAGGCGCTGCCGGTGTCCGCCAAGGTCGGCACCGGGATCGACGAGCTGCTCGAGGCGATCGTCGCCAAGCTGCCGCCACCGACGATCGACGCGGAGGCGCCGCTCAAGGCGCTCATCTTCGATGCCGAGTACAACCCCTACCGCGGTGTGGTGCTGCTGGTGCGGGTCTTCGACGGTACGCTGCGCAAGGGCCAGACGATCGAGTTGATGCACAACGGCGCCGAGTACGAGATCGAGGAGGTCGGCCTCATCAAGCTCGAGCGCGTCGAGCAGAAGGCGCTCGCCTCGGGGCAGGTGGGGTACGTCATCGCCGGCATCAAGGCGATCTCGGATATCGACATCGGCGACACCATCACCGATGCCGCACGCCCGGCACCCGAGCCCATTCCCGGCTACGTGCCCGCCAAGCCGGTGGTGTTCTCGTCGATCTTCCCGGTGTCCAACGACGACTACGAGGACCTCGCGTCCGCGCTCGACAAGCTCAAGCTCAACGATGCCGCGCTGACCTTTCAGAAGGACTCGTCGAGCGCGCTGGGCTTCGGCTTCCGCTGCGGCTTTCTCGGCATGCTGCACCTGGACGTCGTGCAGGAGCGGCTGAGCCGCGAGTTCGACCTGTCGCTGCTGCTCACCTCGCCTTCGGTCGAATACCGCGTCACCACTGCCGACGGCAAGACGCGCGTGGTCGAGAATCCCTCGGAGTATCCCGATCCGGCGACCATCGAGGAGGTCGAGGAACCCTACATCAAGGGCTCGATCCTGATGCCCGACAGGTACGTAGGTGTGGTGATGGAGCTGCTGCGCGAGAAGCGCGGCGAGGACATCAAGTTCCACTACCTCGCCGCCGGGCGCGTCGAGATGACCTCCGAGCTGCCGCTCGCCGAGGTGCTCTTCGATTTCTACGACCGCCTCAAGACCATCACCCAGGGCTACGGCTCGTTCGACTACGAGCTGCGCGACTACCGCCCCACCGACCTCGCCAAGGTCGACATCCTGGTCAACGGCGAGAAGGTCGACGCGCTCGCCATGCTGGTGCACCGCGACAAGGCGCGGGGGCGCGCGCTGCACGCCTGCAAGCAGCTCGAGCGCACTATCCCGAAGCAGAACTTCAAGATCGCCATCCAGGGCGCCATCGGCCGCGACATCATCGCGCGCCGCACCATCAATGCCTACCGCAAGGACGTCACCGCGAAGTGCTACGGGGGCGACATCACCCGCAAGCGCAAGCTGCTCGAGAAGCAAAAGGAAGGCAAGAAGAGGGCGCGCGCCTTCGGCAACGTCGAGGTACCGCAGGAGGCGTTTCTGGCGGTGCTACGGACCGACGTCGACGAGGCATAGGGGGATGGACGCGGCGCCGGGCGAGAAGGTCTCGCGCGCGGCCGG
This sequence comes from Acidobacteriota bacterium, assembly GCA_050114655.1. GTDB lineage: Bacteria > Acidobacteriota > UBA890 > UBA890 > UBA890 > JASFRZ01. The sequence continues at coordinate 5,218 of JASFRZ010000179.1, read as the reverse complement.
CGCCTCCGTCGAGGTGGCGAGGCAGACCGCAGCGAGCGCGCCGGGACTGTACCTGCACGTTCCCTTCTGCGCGCGCGTCTGTCCGTACTGCGACTTCGCGGTGCAGACCGGCGGACCGATCAAGCGCACCGCCTACCTGCAGGCGCTGCTCGACGAGCTCGGCGGCCGGTCGGCGGGAACGCCGTGGCGCGACGCGCGTCCGTTCGACAGCGTCTACCTGGGTGGCGGCACGCCCTCGTCGCTCGCTCCCGAGGCGCTCGCCAGAATCCTCACCGCGGTGACCGAAGGGCAGCGCGTCGCCGAGGGCGCCGAGATCACCCTCGAGGCAAACCCGGAAGACGTCGACGAGCAGCGGCTCGCGGCCTGGCGCACACTGGGCATCACCCGCCTCAGCCTGGGCGTGCAGTCGTTCGACGACGCGGCGCTCCGTTTTCTCGGCCGCAGCCACACCGTCGCGCAGGCGCGCAGCGCGGTCGAGTGCGCGCTGACGGCCGGCTTCCCGGCCATCTCGCTCGACCTCATCTTCGCGCTGCCGCAGCAGGACGCGGCGGCGTGGCGCGCCACGCTGCGGCAGGCCGTCGACCTGGCCCCGCACCACATCTCCTGCTACGAGCTCACCATCCACCCGCGCACCCGCTTCTTCCGCGACCGCGAGCGCGGGCGGTGGCGCGAGCTCGTCGACGACACCAAGGCGGAGCGCTTCTTCGAGACCCACCAGATCCTCGCCGACGCCGGCTACGCGGGGTATGAGGTCTCCAACTTCGCCCGCGCTGCGCGGCACCGCTCGCGCCACAACACCAAGTACTGGGATCACACCGCCTACCTCGGCGTCGGTCCGTCGGCGCACTCGTTCGACGGCGGGCATACGCGCTGGTGGAACGAGCGCTTTCTGCGTGACTGGCAGCGCGCGCTCCACGAAACCGGTACGGCGGTGAGCGGGCAGGAGTCGTTGAACACGGGGCAGCTCGTCCTCGAGGCGCTGGCGCTCGGTCTGCGCACCACCGCAGGCGTCGACCTCGCCGCCGTCGAGCGGCGCTGGGGAATCAGCCTGCACGGCGCGAACGCGTCGTTGATCGGCCGGCTGATTGCCGATGGCTTGTTACATGAGGGCCGCAGCGATCTGCTGGCGCCGACGCTGGCCGGCATGGCGATCGCCGATACGCTGGCCGCGATGTTCGAGATTCCGCTGCCCGGAGGTACGCCATGATGCTGGCGAGCAGCGAGGTGCGCTGGTTCTTCCCCGGCGACCCGCCCGAAGAGGTGACGTCGTGGTTTTTCGCCGGCGTCGCGCCGGCCGGGCGGGCACGCCGCGTCGACCGCTATCTGCTCATGCCCGGCTGCGACACCGTAGGCATCAAGCTGCGCGAAGGGCGATTCGAGGTCAAAGCGCGCTGCGGTCCCTCGGAGGCGTGCGCCTATCCCCACGGCGTGCGCGGTCGACAGGCCGCGTGGATCAAGTGGTCGCGAGCCGTCGACGACCGACGCCCGCCAGTGCCCGGCGGTGAAGAGCGCTGGGTAGCGGTCGCCAAACGGCGCTCCCTGCGCGGATTTGCTCTCGCGGGTGGCGCCAACGATCCACAAGAGATCGACGCGCGAGGTGCGCGGCCGACACGTGGTTGCAGCGTCGAGATCACCCGGGTAGAGCTGATCGACGCCGAATCGTCGCGCTGGTGGTCACTCGGTTTCGAGGCGTTCGACGAGCATGGTGATGGTCGTGAGCCGCTCGAGCGGGCCGCGAGGTTCCTGTTCGGCGAGACACCGCCGCCGCTCACGCTCACCAGCGAGGCGTCGATGGCGTATCCGGAGTGGCTGCTGCGCCACGCGCCGGATTCGGGCCGGGAGGTCTGACGCGACCGCCCGTCGCCGCCCGGCCTACTCGCTGATCCAGCGCACCGAGTCGGGCGGTGTGCGGTCGCAGGCGATGGTCTCGGTCACTCCACCGGAAATCGTCGAGCAGGCGACGCGGGTGGCGGCCGACTGAGCCTCTTCGCGGCTGGCGCCGGCGGCGGTGCCGCAGTTGCTGCGTCCCTTGAACGTCATGCACACCTCGACCTCGTAGCGGTGGTAGCCGAGGGAGAGGTAAACCAGTGCGCTGAAAACTCCGGCAATCAGCAAGCCGGCAAGGAGGAAAACGAGGAGGCGGGACCTGTTCATCGATCAATACCTGTTGCGTACGATGTTGCGGAAGACCGGCATGTCCGGGTCATTGCTGGTGGGCTTCTGCGGCTCTGGAATCTCCGGAGGGTCCCACGGCACCCGCTCGTAGGGAATCAGCTTGAGCAGCTGGGCGATGCAGTTGAGGCGGGCGCGTCGCTTGTCGTCGGCCTCGACGACGTGCCAGGGCGCCCACGCCGTGTCGGTCCAGCGGAACATTTCGGCGTAGGCCTCGGTGTAGTCCCACCAGCGCGACCAGGAGGCCATGTCCATGGGCGACAGCTTCCACTGCCGCAGCGGGTCGTCAAAGCGCTTGCGGAACCGGCGTTCCTGTTCCTCGCGCGACACGTTGAAGAAGAACTTGATCAGGTGGAAGCCGTTGTCGACGAGCTGCCTTTCGAGCGTTGGCGTCTCCTCGAGGAAGCGCTGCACCTGCTCGGCGGTGGCAAACTCCATGACCCGCTCGACGCCGGCGCGGTTGTACCAGCTGCGGTCGAACAGGGTGATCTCGCCGGCGGCGGGGAAGTGCGTGATGTAACGCTGCATGTACATCTGCGTCTTTTCGCGCTCGGTCGGCTTGGGCAGTGCGACGACCCGGAAGACGCGCGGGCTGACGCGCTCGGTGATGCGCTTGATGGCGCCGCCCTTGCCGGCGGCGTCGCGCCCCTCGAAGATCACGATCACCCGAGCGCCACTATTTCTCACCCAGCGCTGCAGGTACGCCAGGCCGGTTTGCAGCTTCTCGAGCTCGTGCTCGTACTTCTTGCGGCTCATCTTGGCTGCGCGATCCCCGGCGTGGTTCTTGCCCTTCCGGTTGCGCTTGTCGCTCTTGCTCACCGCGCTCTCTCCGTCGACATCCTATGCCGGCGATGGTCGATCATTGCGGTGGAACCTGCAAGCGCGGCAGACGGGACGCTCGCACCTCCGCCGGGACTCGCAGCTCAGCGCTGCAGCAGCCAGATGTCCGCCTCCGAGCGCTCCAGGCTGACGTAGATCCAGCGCTCGTCGGCGGATAGGGCGAAGACCTCGCCGAGGACGTCCGGCACGCTGCTGTAGACGAAGCGCGGCTCGGGGGAGCGGGTATCCACCAGGTACAGGGCGTTGCGCCACTGGAACATGAGGCGGCGGCCGTCGCGCAGCCACACCGGTTGCATGCCGAAGTCGGCTACGCGACGGTACTGGTCGGCGCCGACCTGCAGCACGGCGATGCCGTTGAGGTGCCCGCTGCCGTCGCGGATGCTGCCCGCGATGAGCGTCCCGTCGGGCGACCAGGAATGCGGTTCGAAGGTGCGGTCGCTCGGCGTGCTCAGCAGCGTCCGTGCCACCTGCGCCTCGGGGGGACGGGTGGGATCGAACAGCAACGTGTAGGAGGGCAGCATGGCGCCGCCCACGCTCATCGCGATGCCGTCGCCGTCGCGTGACCACACCGGCGACGAGACCTTGCGGGTGGTGAGCTCGGTGAGGCGTCGGGCGGCGCCGCCGCCGGTCGGGGCGACCCACAGCTGCAGCGAGCCGTTCTGATCCGAAAGATAGGCGACCCGCTGTCCATCGGGTGACAGGCGTGCCCCGTACGCGTTCACCTGATGGTCGGTGAGGGCGGTGCCGCCGCCGCCGTCGACGTCGGCCACCCACACCTGCTGGCTGTCACCCTGCCGGCGCACGAACGCGATGTGCCCATCGGCTGACAGGTCGGGGGCAAGCCCGCCGCGGTCCAGTCCGGGGACCAGCGCCGGCGCGCCGCTGATGGTGCCCGACGAGGCGTTGAAGGGGAGGCGGTAGATGTGGCGCTCGTTTGCCGACTCGACGTATACCAGGGTGCCGGTGTCGCGGGCGAAGGAGGGGTGCATCGCGCCCGCGCTGCCGCTCATCGTCACCGGCTCCGCTGCGCCGCGTAGCTCGCCGCTGCCCTGATCGATGGCCACTCGCCAGATATCCATGGTACCGGCGCGATCGGAGACCCAGTACAGGTAGTCGCCGGACGGCGACCAGGCGGGGCTCCAGTTGATCGACGAGTGGGCGGTGACGGCAAGCGGCTCACCGCCGCCGGCAGGGATGGTGAGGATGTCCGACGCGTTGCTACCGCGCCCGCTCCAGTAGGCGATGCGCTCCCCGCTCGGCGAGTAGGCGGGCTGCAGACCCGACGCGCCGGGGATCGGCGTTTGACCGCCATCGGCGAGGGCGATCGCGACGATGTCCGAGGTCATTCCGGGGTAGGGGACCTGGTAGACGGGCGCGGACGCCACCAGCAACGTCTCACCGTCCGGTGACCACGACGGGTTGTAGCCCGAATCGCTCAGACGGCGCACGTTGCGGCCATCGACATCCATGACGAAGATGCCACCGCCGTCGCGCTCCGAGCGAAACGCGATGCGCGCGCCGTCGGGCGACAGCGCCGGCTGGCTGTCACCCGCCGGCGAATCGGCGGTCAGCTCGACGGCCTCGTTGTCACCCACACGCTGGCTGTAGATGCCCCAGTCGTGGTTCTCGGCGCGGGCGTAGTAGAGGCGCACACCGTCGGGCGAGAGCTGCGGGAAGATCTCCGGTCCGGACGCCGCGGTGGCATGGGTCAGGGTCGGAGTTGCTGCGCCCGGCGGAGCCGCGCCACCGCCGCGCAGCAGGTAGCCGAGGAGCATGCCGAGCAGCAATACGATCGCCGCGACCGCCGGCAGACGCCAGTCGATGCCTGCTGCCGCGCGCGCCATCGGCACCGCGCGGCCGATGGCCGTTGCCGCGCTGTCATCGCCGGCGTCGGCCGCGTCGTCGTCGTCGCGCCCCGAATCCGCCTTGACGTCGGTCGCCACGCGCCGGCCGATCTTCACCTTGCCTTCGAGGACGGCACTCTTCAGGTCGGTGAGATCCTGCAAAACCTCGTGGCTGGTCGGGTAGCGCAGCTCGCGGTCCTTCTTCAGACAACGGGCGACGATCATCGCCAGCTCCCGCGGCAGGTCGGGGCGCGCGTCGGTGATCGGCGCGGCGATCTCTTGCTGAATCGATTCCGCCAGCTCCTCGCCGCTGTCTCCGGAGAACGGCAGCTCGCCGGTGGCGATCTGGTGCAGCAGCACGC
>JASFRZ010000178.1:0-9353 GCA_050114655.1 Acidobacteriota bacterium | reverse complement strand
GGGGATGTGGCTGCCGGAGACAGCGGTCGACACGGACAGCCTAGAAGCGCTCGCCGAGCGCGGCATTCGGTTCACGGTGCTGGCGCCGCATCAGGCCGCCGCTGTGCGGGCGATCGGCAGCGAAAGGTGGCAGCCGATCGACCGTGACCACCCGCTCGACACCGACGTTGCCTACGAGGTGCCGCTGCCGTCGGGGCTGAGCATCGCGGTGTTCTTCTACGACGGAGCCACGTCGCGCGCCGTCGCCTTCGACGGGCTGCTCGAAGACGGCCACGACTTCGGCGAGCGGCTGCTGGCGCCGCTGCGGGCGTCGGGCTCGGCGCCACACCTGATGCATATCGCCACCGACGGCGAGACCTACGGCCACCACCATCGCTTCGGCGACATGGCGCTGGCCTTCGCGCTGCAATCCGTCGAGCGCAGCTCGACCGGCCGGCTGACCAACTACGCCGAGTTCCTGGATCGATTCCCGCCGTCGATGCAGGCATCGATCGTCACCGACACCTCATGGAGCTGCGCGCACGGCATCGAGCGATGGCGCGCCGACTGCGGCTGCCGCTCCGACCCCGAACGCGGCTGGAACCAGGCCTGGCGCGGCCCGTTACGCGCCGCACTCGACGCCTTGCACGACGAGCTCGAGCCGCTCTTCGAACGACACGCGGCGCGCTACCTGAATGAGCCGTGGTCGGCACGCGACGACTACATCGACGTCATCCTCGATCGGTCGGCGACCAATGTCGGCGCGTTCCTGCAGCGACACGCGCGACGGCGGCTCGAGGCACGAGAGCGCGTCGATGTGCTCGAGCTGCTCGAGATGCAGCGCCACGCCATGCTGATGTACACCAGCTGCGGCTGGTTCTTCGACGATCTGGCGAGGATCGAGACCATCCAGGTACTGCGCTATGCCGGCCGCGCTCTGCAGCTGGCCGCCCGGCACGGCGCCCAGGGTGCAGAGGAGCGCTTCGTCGCCCGGCTCCGGCCGGCGCTCAGCAACGACCCGCGGGAGGGCGACGGCGAAAGCATCTATCGGCACCACGTCGAGCCGCTGCGAGCCGACCTGCGCGATATCGGCGCCCACTTCGCCATCAGCTCGCTGTTCGACGACGGTGCCGGAGATGGGCGTATCTTCTGCTACCAGGTCGAGGAGCTCGCCCACGAGTCGCGCGGCAGCGGTCGAGCCCGGCTGGCCGCCGGCCGCTGCCGGCTGCGCTCGACAATCACCGAGGAGGGTGAGCAGCAGGAGTACGCCGCGCTCTACCGCGGTGAGATGGAGCTCACCGCCGGCGTACGGACGTTGCCGGGAGACGACCTCTCGAACGAGTCGTTCGCGCCGCTGGTGGAGGCGTTCGACGCGGACGATCAGCAGGGGTGTGAGAGGCTGTTGAAGCAGCGCTTCGGACCGCGTCTGTACTCTCTCGCCTCCCTGCTCGGTGATCGGCGACGGGACGTCGTGGCAACCATCGTCGACGCCGCAACCGCGGACCTCGAGGCCTCGTCGCGGCGCCTCTTCGAACAGTACGCCGCGCTCTCCCCGCTGCTCGACAGCGAGGATCCAAAGCTGCCACGCGTCCTGCGCGACGCTACCGAGATCACCTTCAACAGCGATCTACGGCGCGCGCTCGACCCGGACGGCTACAACCTCGATCGCGTCGACGAAATCCTCGCCGCGTCGAGCGAGCTGGGCATCGAGATCGACGACGGCGCCGTCTCCTTCGACATGGAGCGAGCAGCGACGACGATCGCCGCTCGCCTCGTCGATTGTGCTGCGGGACACCGATCGATGGCGGAGCTGCAACGCATCGTCGACGTCGCGCAACGCCACGGGATCGCCGTCAAGCTGTGGCGCGCACAGAACGCCTTCTACCGCTTCCTGGAGCGCTGCTCCGGCGAGCAGGAGCGCGCCGCCGCTGCCGGCGACGCCGAGGCCGCAGCATGGCTCGAGCAGGCGCACGGGCTCGGTACCGCCCTGCGGGTGCGCGTCGACTGATCCGGGCTTCTCGTCGCAGCCCGGCTGCGCGAGCGGAGCGCCGCGCGATGGCTACGTCATGCTTGATTCAGTGCTCGACCGGCGGCGCGGCTCAGCGCGCGATCGGCACCGTGGGGCCCGGCGGAACGGGCGCCCGCGGCTTGTCGAGTACCGCGCGGTACAGGCGATCGTATTCCCGCGCCGGCCCGTGCCAGGAGAAGTCGGCGGCCATGCCGCGGCGACGAAGAGCCGCCTGAAGGCGCGGCTCGCCATGCAGCATGATGGCGCGCTCCAGCGCGCGCGCGAGCCCGTCGACGGAGACCTCCGGCAGCATCACCCCGTTGGATTCGCCGGGATGCTCGTCGACGTCGATCACCGTATCGACGAGCCCCCCCACCCTGCTGACCACGGGGATCGTTCCGTAGCGCATGGCATACATCTGATTCAGCCCGCAGGGCTCAAAACGCGACGGCATGAGCAGAAAGTCGCTGCCGGCCTGGATGCGGTGTGCCAGACCCTCGTCGAAGGCGATGCGCACCGCAACGAGCTCGGGATGATCGGCGGCCAGGTCACGCAGCGCGCGCTCCAGCGCGTGCTCACCCGTGCCGACGATCACCCAGCGGGCGCGGCCAACGAATCGCGGGATGACGTCGATCAACAGGTCAATGCCCTTCTGCTCGACCAAGCGGCTGGCCACGCCGAATACCGGCAGATCGGGCTGCCGCGGCAGGCCGACCTCGTCGAGCAGTGCGCGCCGGCACTTGCCCTTTCCCTGCGGCGCTCCGGCACGATAGCGACAGGCCAAATACGGATCGGCGGCCGGATCCCACACCTGCTCGTCGATCCCGTTGCGGATGCCGTGGAAGTCGTCAGCGCGGTCGCGCAGGACGCCGTCGAGCCCGGCACCGTTCTCCGGCAGCAGCACCTCGCGGGCGTAGGTCGGCGACACCGTGGTGATCCCGTCTGCCGTCACGATTCCGGTCTTGAGCAGGTTGATACTGCCGAAGAACTCCCCGTAGCGGACCGTGAAGTAGCGCGCGTCCAAACCCGTGTGGGGGTACTGATCGGCGGGAAAGCTCCCCTGGTACGCGAGGTTGTGGACGGTCAGCACACTGCGGCTGCCGGCAAAGAAGGGATCTTCGGAAAGCTCCTCCTTGAGCACCATCGGCGCCAGAGCGGCCTGCCAGTCGTGCGCGTGTAGCACCTCGCACGGGGTCCCGATGGCACGCAGCGCGGCAAGCGCGGCGCGGCTGAAGGCAGCAAAGCGCAGCAGGTTGTCGTCGTAGCCCTCGCCCTCCTCATCGTACAGACCGGGACGATCGAACAGCTCCGGCACGTCGATCAACAGCAGCGTCAAGTTGACCGCGAGCCGCGCGCTCCACAGCCGCGCCTGCAGGCGAGCGGCGCCAATTCCAACCTCGATGGTGTCCTCCAGTACGCGCGCCCCCGCAGCCTCTACGCGGCGGTACTTGGGCATCAGCACGAGCACCTCTGTGCCCCCGTGGGCAAGCGCCCCGGCGAGGCCGGCCACGGCGTCGGCCAGACCGCCGCTCTTGGCGAACGGGGCGAGTTCTGATGTGAGCATCGCTACGCGCATGGTGCGGTCGGGACTCGGAGGTCACGGCGATCTTCGGAGGGGCCGGGCGATCGAGCAGCGCGGTGGCCACCGGGCCGAGGCCGTCGCCCATCTCGCGCTCTCCGATCTCCGTGATGATAGCGTGATGGGGAGACTTGTCCTTCCGACCGACCAGGCGCCCTGTCCGACGGCGCGTGGAGTTCGAACCTCATGAGATCGAACGAGCATCCCGAGCGCTTCGTCAGCTTGCTGACGCGAGAGACCCTCGCACTCGTGTTGGCGGGCGGGCGCGGCAAGAGGTTGAAGTACCTGACGCGCTGGCGTGCCAAGCCGGCAGTGCACTTCGCAGGCAAGTTCCGACTGATCGACTTCCCGCTCTCCAACTGCGTCAATTCCGGCATCCGGCGCATCGGCGTCTTGACCCAGTACAAGGCGCACTCGCTGATCAACCACATCCACCAGGGCTGGGGCTTCCTGCGCGGGCACCTGGGAGAGTTCGTCGAGATCATCCCGGCCCAGCAGCGCATCGGCACCGGTTGGTATTCCGGCACCGCCGACGCCGTGTATCAGAACATCGACATCATCCGCAGTCACGAGCCCTCGCACGTGTTGATCCTCGCGGGAGACCATGCCTACAAGATGGACTACGGGCCGATGATCGCCAGCCACGTCGATTCCGGCGCCGACGTTACCGTCGCTTGTCTCGAGGTCCCGCGGGAAGGCGCCATTTCGCTCGGCGTGATGGCGGTCGACGAGCAGGACCGCATCATCGAGTTCGATGAGAAGCCGGAGCAGCCCAAGGCGATGCCGGGCAAGCCGAACCAGGCGCTGGCATCCCTCGGCATCTACGTCTTTCGCCCCGAGGCGCTGTTCGAGATGCTCGCCGAGGACGCCGAGGACTCGGGTTCGGCGCACGATTTCGGCATCAATGTCATCCCCGCCGCCATCGAGCAGAAGCGCGCGTTCGCCTATCGGTTTCAGGATCCGGCCACCGGCGAACAGCCCTACTGGCGCGACGTCGGCACGATCAGCTCCTTCTGGAAGGCCAATCTCGAGTTGATCGAGATCACTCCGCAGCTCAACCTCTACGACCGCGCGTGGCCGATCTGGACCTACGAGCCGCAGCTGCCACCCCCGAAGTTCGTTTTCGACACCGACGATCGCCGGGGCATGGCGATGGACTCCATGATCTCTGTCGGCTGCGTGGTCTCCGGCGCGGTGGTGCGGCGTTCGTTGCTGTTCAACAACGTGCGTGTGAGCTCGTACTCGGTGGTCGAGGAATCGGTGATCCTTCCCGACGTGCACATCGGCCGCGGGTGCCGCCTGCACCGCGCGATCGTCGAGCGCTGGACGAGGATTCCACCCGGCACGATCATCGGCGAGGATCCGGAGAAAGACGCCGAGCGTTTCCATGTCACCGACGACGGCCTGGTGGTGGTCACCCCCGACATGCTCGAACGGGTCACCCCCGAGGTACAGCGAAACCGTCCATCGAGCAGGATCTAGGCCGAGCTTGTCCTCGGACCGAAACTGCGCCGTTACTCCAACCAGCGCATCCGGCCCGGCTCGGCCGCGTCGGCGAGTAGATCGTGGCGCGGGTAGGCGCGCACCCGGTGCGGATACCGCGCCAGGTCGCTGGCCGCGAACCCGGTCTCGAGGTCGAGCTGCCAGACCGCCTCACCATTGTCGCGTCGCTCGACCGGGCGATACGCGCGGCGCTCCATCACCTGGTAGCCCGGTTCGCCGAAATCGAGGCCCCACACGCACTCGACCACCACTTCGGAAGGGTCCAGCCCGGCGAGATTGACCGCCACCTTGCTGGGCGGCGCCGGGCTTCCTCCGGCCACACCGGGCTGACGACCGAGCCGTCGGATGCCGACCTGCGGCCAGATGCGGGCGAGGCGCTGTTTCCACCGCGAGAGCTCACCCGCGTTGTCATCCTGGCGTAGCAGCCGTCCATGGCGCGATGCCGGCAGATACAAGCGCGCGATGTATTCCTGCACCATGCGCAGGGCGTTGAATCGCGGGATGATCGAGCGCATCGACGCCCGCACCATGGCGATCCAGGCCGCCGGTAGCCCGTGGTCATCACGCTCGTAGAAAGCCCCGACGACCTGCTGCTCGAGCAGGCTCAACAGCTCGTCGGCCTCGGTGCGATCTCGCTCCTCGCGATCGGCGATCTCCGCATGCGGAAAGATTGCCCACCCATTGCGGGTGTTGAAGCCCTCCACCCACCAGCCGTCGAGCACGCTCAGGTTCAGGGTGCCGTTCATGCCCGCCTTCATGCCCGAGGTTCCGCTCGCTTCCAGCGGATATTCGGGTGTGTTCAACCACACGTCAGATCCCGCCAACATCGCCTTGGCGAGCGACATGTCGTAGCCCTCGAGAAGGACGATCCTGCCCTCGAACTCGGGCTGCTGCGAAAGCTCGTGGATGGTCTGGATGACCTGTTGGCCGTCGCCATCGCGCGGATGCGCCTTGCCGGCAAACAGCAGCACCACCGGCCGGTTCTCGTCGTTGACCAGGCGGGCCAATCGCTCGGGATCCGACAGCACCAGGGTGGCGCGCTTGTAGGTGGCGAAGCGGCGCGCGAAAGACACGGTCAGCACGTCAGGGCCGGACGGGCAGATCCAGCGCGTCGCCCGCTCGATCTCCGCGTCACTACGCCCGATGCGTCGCAGGCGTTGCAAGGCGCGCGCCTTGACCACGCCGAGGGCCTCCTTCTTGAGCAGGCAGCGAATGTTCCACACCAGCTCATCGGGCAGTTCGTCGAGGCCCTTCCAGTACGCCGGCTCGCAAAGATGGTCACGCCAGTTCGCCTCCAGGTGCTCGTCAAAGACCTCCGCCCATGTGGGATCCAGGAAGGTCCCCGTGTGGACCCCGTTGGTGACGTGGATGATCGGGTTCTCGAGCGGAGGAATCTCTTCCCAGACGTAGCCGTCGAGCCCGGCGGCGACTCGCCGGTGGGTCCGGCTGACTCCGTTGTGAAAGCGCGAGCCGCGAAAGGCCAGCGCGGTCATGTCGAGCCCTCCGCCGGCGACGTGATTGGCACCGAGCGCCAGAAAGGCGTCGATGTCGAGGCCGAGCTCACCGGCCAGGTCGGTGAAATGCTCGACGATGAGATCGCGCTGGAAGACGTCATGCCCCGCCGGCACCGGCGTGTGGGTCGTGAAGACGGTGCTGCCCGCCACGATCTCGAGCGCGGTCGGGAAATCCGCGCCCGCTGCGACATGCGCGCGACAACGCTCGAGGATCTGGAAGGCGGAGTGCCCCTCGTTGCTGTGCCACACGGTGGGCGTGTAACCCATCGCCCGCAGCGCGCGCACCCCTCCGATGCCCAGAACGATCTCCTGCTCGAGCCGCCGCCTGCGGTCGCCGCCGTAGAGCTGAAAGGTGATCTCACGATCCTCGGGGGCGTTCTCCGCAACATCGCTGTCGAGAAGAAACAACTCGATATCGCGTGCGTGCACCCGCCAGATGTTGAGCAATACGTCGCGTCCCGGCAGCTCGATGCTCACCCGGTACGGCTCTCCCTCCGGAGAGATCGCCGGCGTCAGCGGCAGCTCGGCGAAGTTGGCCCGTGTGTAGCTCGATTGCTGTCGGCCGTCGCCGTCAATGGTCTGGTTGAAGTAGCCCTGGTGATAGAGCAAACCGACGGCGACCAGCGGCACGCCGGCATCGCTCGCCGCTTTGATGTGGTCGCCGGCGAGGATGCCCATACCGCCGGAGTAGAGGTTCAGATCCTCATGTAGACCGAACTCCATACAGAAGTAGGCGACGAGGTCTTCATCAGGGTCGAGTCGCACCGGTGGTACCGGCGCTTCGGGTGCGGAAAGGAATTGATCAACGGGATCCATCGGAGTCAGCGTCCCATGCGCGGAAGACGAGCGCACGGCGCTCTGTCGACCGTAGTTCTTGGCGGCGTGGGCGGGAGGCGAAATTCTAAGGTCGCGCCACCGCCGCGACAAGCCGCGAGCTTGCCAGTCGGGCAGTTTAATCCGATAATAAAGTCGTATTTAGGGTTCGGGTTCTCCGCCCCGCTAGCACGAGCGCACCCGGGCCGAGCACGTTCATGTGCGACTTGAATTCGGGCGCGCGCGACGACACGTGGCCGCCGCAGCCCCCGAGCGACCGGCGGTCGCTCATGTTTCGCGATTCGCCGGCGGCGGCCGGCACCGCCAGTCGGTCGCAGGAGGAGCAAGATGCTCAAAGAAGCGCCAACGGTAAGCAAAGAGGAGCTGCTCGCCAAGGCGAAGAAACCAGCCGAAGATGCCATGCGGCTGCACAAGTTCTACAAGGGCAAGGTCGAGACGTCACTGCGCTGCCGGGTGCGTGACTTCAACGACTTTGCCATTTGGTACACCCCGGGGGTCGCCGCGCCGTGCAAGGCGATCGAGGAAGACCCCGAGCTGGTGTACGAGTACACGCACAAGTGGAACACCGTCGGCGTCGTTTCCGACGGTACGCGTGTGCTCGGCCTCGGCGATATCGGCCCCAAGGCCGGCTTACCGGTCATGGAAGGAAAGGGCCTGCTGTACAAGTACCTCGGCGGCGTCGACGCGTGGCCGATCATGCTCGACACCAAGGACCCCGACAAGATCATCGAGACGGTCCTTCTCATCCAGCCCGCGCTGGGCGGCGTGAACCTGGAGGACCTCGCCCAACCGAAGTGCTTCCGCATTCTCGACACCTTGCGCGAGAAGGCGGAGATCCCCGTGTGGCACGACGATCAGCAGGGTACCGCTACGGTCACCCTGGCCGGCCTGATCAACGCGCTCAAGGTAGTAGGCAAGAAAATCGAGGACGTCAGCATTGCCTTCATCGGTTGCGGCGCCTCCAACGTCGCCTGCTCGCGGCTGATCTTCAAGTACGGCGCCAATCCCGCCAACTGCATGATGGTCGATTCCCGCGGCATCCTGAACAAGAAGCGCGACGACCTCAAGATGCGGCGCGCCATCTTCGTCGACAAGTGGCGGCTGTGCCAGACCACCAACGAGGAGCAGCGCGAAGGCGACATCGCCACTGCGCTCGAGGGCGTCGACGTGCTCGTCGCCCTGTCGACTCCGGGCCCCGATACGCTGCAGAAGGAGTGGATCGCCAAGATGGCGCAGGACTCCATCGTCTTCGCCTGTGCCAACCCGATCCCCGAGATCTGGCCTTGGGACGCCAAGGAAGCCGGCGCCGCGGTGGTCGCCACCGGCCGCTCCGACTTCCCCAACCAGGTCAACAACTCGCTCGGGTTCCCGGGCATCTTCCGCGGCACCCTCGATGTACGCGCCAGCAACATCACCGACACGATGTGCATCGCGGCAGCCGAAGAGCTCGCCAAGATGGCGGAGGAAAAGGGTCTCGACTCCGACTACATCCTGCCCAACATGGACGAGTGGGAGGTCTTCCCGCGCGAGGCCGCTGCGGTCGCCACCAAGGCGGTCGAGGAGGGGCTGGCGCGCAAGAAGATGACCTACGAGGAAGAGCTCGACAACGCCGCCAAGATCATCCGCAGGTCGCGCGACATCACGCATACGATGATGGAGGAAGGGTTCATCGAGGAGACGGACTGATATGTACGACCTGATCATCATTGGAGGCGGTCCGGCCGGCCTTACTGCAACCATCTACGCGGTTCGCAAGAACATCGACGTTCTGCTGATCAGCAAGGACCTCGGAGGCAAGGCCAACTACCGAATGCAGTTACCCGAGGTGCAGCGTCACCTCGTGATCCGCGGTGCCGAGGTCGTCAGCCGCTTCGCCAACGAGGTCGAGTATCTCGACTTCGCCCGCGTGCTCGACGGAGTCGAGGAGATCGAGAAG
>JASFRZ010000177.1:0-9391 GCA_050114655.1 Acidobacteriota bacterium | reverse complement strand
GCGCAACGCTTCGGGGCGCAAGCTCGCGGCTACGAGCTCGACCCGCTGCTGGTGCGCGAGAGCCGTGCGAGCGCGGTGCAAGCCGGCGTCGACGAACGGGTGGAGTTCATCGCCGGTGACCTGTTCGACGCCGACCTGCACGACGCCACGGCGGTGACACTGTTCCTGCTGCCGACCGTCAACCTGGCGTTGCGACCGCGCCTGCTCGCCGAGCTCGCCCCCGGCACGCCGGTGGTGTCGCACATGTGGGACATGGGCGAGTGGCGCCCGGACACCCACGAGATCCTCGAGCTCGAGCCGCCGGCCGAGTTGTTCCTGTGGATCGTGCCGGCTGCCGCCGGCGGCGTCTGGCAGATCGACGAGATCGGCAACGAAGCCGCCACGGCTGGCGACGTCCCGATCGGACTGCGCATCCTGCAGCGTTTTCAAGACCTCGAGGGCGAGCTGGTGTACCGCGATGCCGTTGTTCCGTTGACCGGCATCCTGCGGGGAACCGAGCTCGAGCTGCAGGCGACGCGTGATCATCCGGATGGGAAGCGGTTCGTGCTCAGGGGGGTGATCGAGGGCGAGGCGATCGTCGGATGGGCTCGCCGGGGCGCCGGCTCCGCCGACGTGTCGCTATCGGCCGCGCGGGTGCCGGCGCTGCCGGAGGGCTCCTGGCAGGTCGGAGCCGGCGCGGAGCCGTTCGTGCCGCAATGGTCCCTGACGCTGGCGCGTGCCGGCGATCGCTGGACCGCTCGTCGACGGGCGCTCGAACGGGCTGCGATGCGCCCGCAGGTGACGCCGTTGCCCGGAAACACCGTGCCGGTTGCGGGCGCGCCGGAGCAGCGGTCCGAGACGCATGAGGCGATCGTCTGGGGCGCGAGCATCGCCTTCGACGTCGGTGCCGCGGACGGAACGGCACGCCGCATCGTCTACTACGGTCTGGTCGAGGGCGATCGGATCTCCGGCTTTGCGCAGGACGGCGGCAGTCTGGTTCCGTGGCGGGCTCGTCGGGTCGACGACGCCGGGGGCACCCGGTGAGCCCGCGGACGCGCGCCGCCGGCCTGCTTGACCCGCGCACGATGTGCGGCTTTAGTTTCCGCATGGGAATGCGCCTGGTCATCACCGTGTTGCTGGCAACAATGCTGGCGGCCTGCGGCAGCGACCCGGCCGAACAGCCGGCCGGCGCTGCAAGCTCGGTGGTTGCGGTCGATGCCGAGCTGCTTGGACAGGGGCGGATCGCGTACCGCAAGTACTGTGTGCAGTGCCACGGCTACAGCGGCAAGGGGGACGGCACGTCGGCGGCGCACCTGACGCCGCCACCGCGCGATCACACCGACGCCGAGCTGATGGACCCGATATCCGACCAGGTGATCGCCGAAACCGTGCGCTTCGGTGGCACGTCGCGCGGCTACCCCAACATGCCGGCTTTTCCGCAGGTCACCTCCGACGAGCTCGTCGCGTTGGTGGCCTACGTGCGGTCGCTCAGCCGCCCGGAGGTGGACACCGTCGACCTCGGTGGCATCGACGAGTGAGCTCAGGCGCCGTCCGAGGCAATGGCCGCCGGTAGTGCGTGACGCAGCCAGGCCGAGAACACCGCCGAAGAGATCACCGCGACCACCACCAGGGCGAGCAGGATGCCGTACAGGTGGGGCTCGCCGTAGCGCTCCGCCACGCGCATCCCGACGTAAGCGGCGGGCAGCGTCAGCACGACATAGCGCAGGATCGCCATGTACAGGCCGGGCTTGCCGCGCCCCATCGCCTCGAACACCGGCCGGCAGAGGATGAATGGCGCCAGCGCGAGCGAGGCGATCGGTACGATCTGTAGTCCGAAGGAGGTGTACTCGGCGGTCAGCGGCGCCTCCGAGAGCCAGTTGGCCAGCCGGTCGCCCCACAGCCACACCACCGGGACCATGATGCCGAGGGTGTAGACCACCGACACCACCCCGGCCTCCCACAGGCCACGCGCCAGGCCGGCGCCGTCGTTGCGACCGATGCGCTTGGCGGCGAACGGCAGCATGGCGACGCTCATCGCGATCATCGGCATCGCCGCGGTCATCATGACGCGGTAGTAGATCGAGTAGGCGGCGATCGCCGACGTGCCGTCGGGCTGGCCCGCCAGCAACACGTTGACAACCGCAGTCTCCGCGGCCATCAGCATGAAGGTGATCGACGCCGGAACCGCGAGCGACAGGATCGGCCAGTAGGGCTTCGGGTCGGGCGTCAGGTCGATGTCCTCGCCGGCGGCCAGCCGGCGCGCCTCGTGCGCCGCCGCGCGGCGCAGGGCGTAGGTCAGCCCGGCGATGCGCCCCAGCACGGTGGAAAGTGCGATGCCGAAGATGCCCCAGCCGAAGACGAACACGAAGACGGTGTTGAGGGTCACATTGGTGACGTTCGACAAGATCCCGGCCCACATCGTGGACGGGGTGTCCTGGTGCGCTTTGACCACCGAGTCGGGAATCACCGACCAGAAGGTGGTGAACGCCGAACCGCCGATCAGTACCGTGCCGTAGATGCGGAAGGAGCGGTACACATCGGGATCGAGCCCGCGCTGCGGCGCGATGAACCAGATGGCGGCACCGATGAGCAGGAACAGCGGCGACACGGTCCACACCATCCGCCAGGTGGCCTGCAGGTACTGCTCCACCTTGCGCCCCTGATGCGCCCCCATGGCGCGCGAGATCGTCGAGGTCAGGCCGGTCGAAAGACCGACCCAGAAGGCGATCATGACGAACTCGAACGGGAAGGTGAGACCGATCGCAGCAACCGCCGCGTCGCCCTCGTAGGCGGCGTAGATGGTGTCCACCAGGGTGAACGCCGAGCGCATCATGAACGACACCATCAGCGGCACGGACATGCGCAGCAGCGATGGGTCCTGGGGTCGTACGGTGGATTCGCTCATGCTGACAGGTGAAGGTTCGCGGAGCGGGGATTGTACCCGCCGAGGCCGTTGCATGCCCATCGCGGTGAAATGGCGCTGACGCCGGGCGCTTGCTGTACCATGCGCGCATCTCCAACGGCGCAACCCGCCCAGCAGTCGGACGCACTCGCGGGCGTCGCAGAAGGTGGCAGCTAACGATGGCGAGCACCGCACAGTCCGAGACTGCCGCGTTGCGCAAGGTGCTGCTGCGCCACCCGCGCGCCGCCTTCGGCGACAGCGAGCGGATCGCGGCGCAGTGGCGTGAGCTCAATTACCGTTCCGCGCCCGATCCGGCGCGCGCCGTCGACGAATTCGAGCGCTTCGCCGCGCTCCTCGCCGACGCTGGCGCGGAAGTGCTGCTGGCGGGCGAGGTCATCGGTGAAGATGGTGAAGCGGGGAGCGCAGACGACGGCGCGCGCCTCACGCTCGATTCGATCTACGTCCGTGACGCGGCGCTCATCACCGACGCCGGCGCGATTCTGTGTGCCATGGGGAAGGCAGCGCGCGCCGCCGAGCCTGATGCGCTGCGCGCCGATCTGGCGGCCGCGGGGATCGATGTCGTCGGTGCCATCGGCGGCGCCGGCCGTCTCGAAGGAGGCGACGTCTGCTGGCTGGCCGGCAACCGTCTTGCCGTCGGGCGCGGCTATCGCACCAACGACGAAGGCATTCGTCAGCTCGCCGAGCTCACCCGCGGGATCGTCGAGGAGCTCGTGGTGGTGCCGTTGCCACACTGGCGCGGGCCCGCCGACGTGTTCCACTTGATGTCGATCCTGAGTCCGGTGGCCGACGACGCGGTACTGGTGCACGCGCCGCTGTTGCCGGTGCCGTTCCGCGAATGGCTGCTCGAGCGCGGCCAGCACCTCATCGAAGTCGATCCCGACGAGTTCGATACCATGGGGTGCAACGTGCTCGCGCTGTCGCCGGGCCGGTGTGTGATGCTGGCTTCCAACCCACGCACGCGTGCCCGCCTCGAGGCGGCCGGCATCGAGGTACTCGAGTACACTGGCGAGGAGATCTCGCGCAAGGGCGAGGGCGGGCCGACGTGCTTGACGCGGCCCCTGGTTCGGGAACAATGAACCGACCTGCAGCCGGTAGGCATCCGTGAGCAACGATCAACGCACCCGCAACATCGCCCATTGGGATTCCGACGAGGCCGAGACGCTCGCCGAGACCCGCATCTTCAGGTTGGTGCGCAAGCGCGCCGTTTCACCCAACGACCCGGCGCGCAACGGCGAGTTCGTCGTCGTCGAATCACCCGACTGGGTGAACGTGATCGCCCTGACCGACGAGAATCGGGTGGTACTGATCGAGCAGTTCCGTCACGGCACAGAGGAAATCACCGTCGAGATTCCCGGCGGTACGATCGATCCGGGCGAGGAGCCGCTCGCCGCAGGCTTGCGCGAGCTGCGCGAAGAAACCGGTTACGGCGGCGGCTCCGCCGAGCTGATCGGCGCGGTGACGCCCAACCCGGCGATGATGGACAACACTTGCCACACCGTTCTGGTGCGCGGTATCGAACTGCGCGGCAAGCCCCATCTCGACGGTCTCGAGGAGATCCGCACGCGCCTCGCTCCGCTGGCAGACGTTCCCGACATGATCCGCGACGGTACCATCACCCACGCACTGGTGATCGCCGCATTCCACTTCCTCGATCTGCACGAAACTTCATGAGCGCATTCAACGAACTGAAGGAACGCCTCGCCACCATCGCCGACCTCGACGCCGCCGCGGCATTGCTCGGCTGGGACCAGGAGACCTACATGCCGCCCGGGGCCATCGAGGCGCGGGCCGACCAGCTCACGACGCTGGCCCGTCTGTCGCACGACGCGTTCACGGACGCGCGCGTCGGTGAGCTGCTCGACGAGGCCGAGGCCGAGATCGGCGACGCTGCCTACGACAGCGACGACGCCAGCCTGCTGCGCGTCACCCGGCGCGACTGGGAGCGCGCCACCAAGCTGCCCTCCGACCTGGTGGCGCGCATCGCCGCCGCCACCTCGCGCGGCCAGCAGGCATGGCAGGCAGCGCGCGCCGCGTCCCGCTTTGCCGACTTCGCCCCGCACCTCGAGACGATCGTCGCGCTGGCGCGCGAGAAGGCCGAGGCGCTCGGCTACGACCATCACATTTACGATCCGCTGCTCGACGAATACGAGCCCGGCATGACGACGGCGCAGCTCGAGGTGGTGTTCGCCGAGCTGCGTGAGCAGCTCGTGCCGATCGTCGCCGCGCTCTCTCCGGCGGGCGGGGCGGCGCGGGCGCAGAACACCCCACCGCCGCTCGATCGCCGCTTCGACGGCCAGGCGCAGTGGGACTTCGGCATCGCGGTGATGGAGGACTTCGGCTTCGACTTCGAGCGCGGACGTCAGGACCGCTCGGCGCACCCCTTCACCACCGCCTTTGCGGCCACCGATGTGCGCGTCACCACGCGCATCCACGAGGACTTCCTGCCCGCCGGTCTGTTCGGCACGCTGCACGAGTGCGGCCACGGGCTGTACGAGCAGGGGGTCGCCGCCGAGCTCGGCCGCTCGCCGCTGTCCGGCGGCGCGTCGCTCGGCATGCACGAGTCACAGTCGCGCCTTTGGGAGATTCTCGTCGGTCGCAGCAAGGTCTTCTGGCGGCACTACTTCTCGCTGCTACGCAAGGCGTTCGGGGGCACACTCGAGGGCACCGACGTAGACCGCTTCTACGCTGCGATCAACAGCGTCTGCCCCAGCCTGATTCGCGTCGAGGCCGACGAGGTCACCTACAACCTGCACATCATGCTGCGCTTCGAGCTCGAGAAGGACCTCCTCGAGGAGCGTCTCGCGGTGGCCGACCTGCCCTCCGCCTGGAACGACGGCATGGAGACCTATCTCGGCATCCGCCCCGACAACGACGCCAACGGCGTGCTACAGGATATCCACTGGTCGATGGGGGCGATCGGGTACTTTCCCACCTACACGCTGGGCAACCTGATGTCGGCGCAGATCTTCTCGCGCGTCCGTTCGGCCATTCCCGACATCGAGCTGCAGATCGCCGAGGGCGACTTCACCGACCTGCTCACCTGGCTGCAGCGCAACATCTACCGCCACGGCCGCAAGTTCACCGCCAACGAGCTGCTCGCCCGCACGGGGGCCGGCGAGCTTTCGGCTGACTCCTGGCTTACCTACATCCTCGCCAAGTACTCGGACCTGAGTGGCAAGGAGCTCTAGCCTCGAGCTTTGTCTAGGCGAGGCGCGCGTCGAGCGTGATATCGGCGTTGAGGAGCTTCGACACCGGGCAGTTGGTCTTCGCCGTCGCCGCGGCCTCCTGGAAGGTCTCGTCATCGGCGCCGGGGATCGTGGCCACCAGCTCCAGGTGGATGGCAGGGATCGAGAAGCCGTCGTCGCCCTTCTCCAGCGATACCGTTGCCGTCGTCTCCATGCGCTCGGCGGTCAGCCCCGACTCGCCCAGCACCAGCGACAGCGCCATCGTGAAGCAGCCGGCGTGCGCCGCCGCGATGAGCTCTTCGGGATTGGTGCCGGGCTCGTCCTCGAAGCGGCTCGAGAACCCGTAACGCTGCCCCTGCAGCACGCCGCTCTGCGTCGATACGGTTCCCTTGCCGCTTTTCAGATCGCCGCTCCAGACCGCCGATCCCTTGCGCTTGATTGCCATGGTTTCCTCCCCGATCGTTGTCGTCCACGATGACTTCGGCAGATCTTCACAGCTTACCGATTCGCCGCGATGGATGCCCGCGGCGCCGCTGGTGCCGAAGGCCGTCTCACCCGGTGGGTGCGAGCACTTCGTTGCGATTGACGAGGGCGAGGAAAGTCGCTGCGATGTCGCGGTCGAAGTCGTGACCGGCGCGGTCGAGGATGTGCTCGACGGCCTTTTCCTTGCTCCATGCGGGACGGTAGGGACGATCCGAGAGCAGCGAGTCCCAGACATCGACGACCGAGAAGATTCGTGCGGCCAGCGGGATCTGACCTCCGCGAAGGCCGCGCGGATAGCCCTCGCCGTCGAGCCGCTCGTGATGGCAGAAGGCGACTTCCAGGGCCGGCCGCAGGTAGTCGACGCTCGACAGCAGGTCCTGGGCTCGTATCGGATGCTGGCGCACCAGCTGTTTCTCCCGATAGCTCAGCGGACCCGGCTTCAAGAAGACGCTGTCCGGCATCCCCGTCTGACCGATGTCGTGTAACAAGGCACCCCGACGCAAGTGCTCCAGATCTTCGCCGTCCAGGCCCATGCTCCTGCCGAGCGCCACACTGTTCGCGGCCACCCGGTAGTTGTGACCGCTCGCTTCGATCCCGCGCTGCTCGAGATCCATCGCCCAGCCGGCCAGCGTGACGTCGTATGCATGGACAAGGCCGTCTTTGGCCCTGCGCAGCTGCGCGACCAGGGAGGCGTTGTCGAGGGCGACTGCGGCCCGCCGTGCGAGCGACTCGATGAACTCGAGCCACTCCGGTTCGAACTCCCCCTCTGCCCTGCGGAAGATCTCCAGGACCCCGCTGACTTTTCCACGCCGCACCAAGGGCACGGCGCAATAGGCGACGAAGCGCTCCTCCTGAAGCAGCCGGCGACGGCGGAACACCGCATCATCGGTGACGCGAAGATCATTGCAGTACAGCAGACTCCGGCGCAGTGCCGCCCGGCCCGCCAGGCAATCACCCAGCGGTATGCGGGTGCTTTCGATCAGAGTGGTAAGGAACCCTTTGCCGGCGGCGAAATCGAGACTCTGGGTATAGGGCGCCGACAGCAGCACGCACGCGGCGTCAACGCCGGCCTCGGCGGTCACCTGATCGAGCAGCACGCTCAGGATGACCTGGGTGTCGACGCTGGCGGTGACCGCGAGGTCGAGCGCTCGCAGCGACTCGAGCCGTCGCAGTCGCTGCTTGGAGTCGGCGTGCAGGCGCGCGTTGACGATCGCCAGCGCAGCGTGGTCGGCAAAACCCTGCAGTAGCTCGAGCTGTTCGGCGGAGAACCGGCGCGGCTCACCGAATGTGTAGAGAATCAGGATGCCGACGAACTCTCCACCAACGTCGAGAGTGGCTACCAGCTTGGTGCGGATGTCACAGCGGTCATGGAGCCGGGCGTGGGGCAACCCCGATTCCTGGCGCACGTCGGGGATGACGAACAGGGGACCGCGCTTGGCGAGCAGGGCGTCGTAGGCTCGCCGCGGCAACGGGCGATAGGAGCGGGTCCAACTCGGCGGCAGGCCATGCGTCGCGGCCGGGACGAGGACGCCGCGGCCTGGATCCTGCAAGAGCAGCAACGCTCCGGGCGCATTGAGGACCTCTGCCGCTTCGCCGCAGACCATCGCCAGGACCCGATCCAGGTCGAACGCGGCGTTGAGGCGCGAGGCGATCCTCGCCAGGGCTTTTCCTGCGCCAGCGCCGGTAGGGGGGGGAGGGCTCCCCCGAGGAGGTTTCCGAAGAATGCCGAACATGGCAACGCACCTCCCTTCGGAACGAATCGAGCTCTGTTTGAGCGTGTTTTGCTAGCCCATGATAATCGGATCATATCTTTAATGATCTAACAAGAGTCGTGACAGATTTTTAACATCTTTTCCAAAACTATAATGATCAATATTACTTGATAATAATCATAAGTAGATTTGATGCAGCTAATCTGGCTCGTGTTGATTCCATGGCTGGGCCTGATCGATGCTGTCCACCGCCGTGACGCTCCCTGCGGCGGGTGAATGTGAACCGCGGCACGATCGCGGGTATACTGCCGCGCGCCAATCAATCGTGAACAACCGATCCGGAGGGGACCATGTCGGATCCGAGCTTTGTGGATCACGCCAACCGCGAGTACTTCGACGGTCGATTGCCACCGCGGTTCGTCGAGCGGCTCCAGGAGTTTCCTACCGAGCGCGACGACGTGCGCGCCTTCGTCGAGCGCACGTTCCGTTTCATGGAACAGGCCGGCCTCGGGGCCGCCGATCTTTCGGAGCTGCAGGGCGAGGTCTTCGGATCGCTGCTGGCGCGGATCCTCCCGGGCGCCTGGTCGGGTCGGGTACCGCCGATCACGGTAAAGGGGCGGCACGAGAAGATCGATCAGTACGTGCAGGACAACCGCTACATCGGGCGCCACGAGTCGGCCAAAATGCTCGACCTCGGCTGCGGCTTCCCACCCGAGACCACGCTCGACACTGCCGACCTGCTGCCCGACTGGACGATCCACGGATCGGATCCGTCGATGCCGTGCGCCATGGTCTACGACGCCGAGGGCGCCTATGCGACCTTCGGCGACGACGGCCACATGATCTACTGTCAGCCCTCGGCGCCGACGGTGGAGAACTGGAACGCGCTGCTCGCCGACCTCGATGCCACCGCGGCGCGCTTCGCCGCCATCCGCGATGGGTTCGGGGACCCGCCCCCGGGGCTCCACGAGGGCCCCGACGGCAGCCGCCTGCTGGTCGAGCCGCTGCGCTCGTTCGAGCGTCCCGGCCTGAGCTTCGGCGTCGGCGGCATCTTCGAGGTCGACGCGTCCGATTTCGACGTGGTGCGCTGCTTCAACGTCCTGTACTAC
>JASFRZ010000176.1:0-9432 GCA_050114655.1 Acidobacteriota bacterium | reverse complement strand
GCTATCGTCTCGGCATGTCCGAGAATCGACTGCTGGCCGCGCTGCAGGTGCTGCTCGACGATCGGGTCAGCGATGCCCCTGCGGTGCGCGACCATCACGGGCGCGGCGAGGACTGGTTCGACAGCATGCCGCCGGACCTGGTGTGTTATCCGGAATCGACCGAAGAGGTCGCCGGCGTGGTAGCGGCGTGCGCTGCACACGACGCGCCAATCATCGCCTGGGGCGCCGGCACTTCGGTGGAGGGGCACGTGTTGGCGCTGAACGGCGGTGTTTGCATCGACCTGTCGCGCATGAACCGGATTCTCGAGATCAGCGTCGACAACCTCGACTGCCGTGTGCAGGCGGGCGTGACGCGCCTGCAGCTGGAAAAGAAGCTCGGCCGCGAGGGCCTGTTCTTCCCCGTCGATCCGGGCGCCGACGCCACCCTCGGCGGGATGGCCGCAACCGGCGCTTCGGGTACCACCACGGTGCGCTATGGGGCGATGAAGGAGAACGTCCTCGGCCTCACCGTTGTGCTCGCCGACGGCCGCGTCATCCGCACCGGTAGCCGCGCGCGCAAGACCTCGTCCGGCTACGACTTGACCCACCTGTTCGTCGGCTCGGAGGGCACGCTGGGGATCATCACCGAGCTGCAGCTACGTGTGCACGGAATCCCCGAGGCGATCTCCGCCGCAGTCTGCCAGTACCCCGATCTGCATGCCGCCGTCGATACCGCCATAGCCGCTATCCAGAACGGCATCCCGGTGGCGCGCGTCGAGCTCCTCGACGCGGTGCAGATGCGCGCGTCGATCGCCTACTCGGGCCTCCGGCACCTGGACGAGGCGCCGACGCTGTTCTTCGAGTTCCACGGCAGCCCGACGGCGGTGCAGGAGCAGGCCGAGGCGGTGCGGCGCATCTCCGACGAGCGCGGCGGCACCAACTTCGCCTGGGCTACGCGCTCCGAGGAACGCGGTAGCCTGTGGAAAGCGCGTCACGACGCCTACTTCGCCGGCCTCGATCTGGCGCCCGGCAAGAAGGCGATTACCACCGACGTGTGCGTGCCGATCGCGCATCTCGCCGACAGCATCGTGGCGGCGCATGAGGACGTCGAGGCGTCCGGGCTGACAGTTGCCACGGTAGGACACGTCGGCGACGGCAACTTCCATCTTTTGATCCTGGTGGATCCGCACGACGCCGAGGAACTGGGGCGCGCGAAGGAGATCAACGTCCGCGTGGTGGAGCGCGCGCTCGCGCTTGGCGGCACCTGCACGGGCGAGCACGGCATCGGCTACGGGAAGATCAAGTTTCTCCGCGCCGAGCACGGCGAGGCGGTGGAGACGATGCGCGCAGTCAAGGAGGCGCTCGACCCGCGCGGGCTCCTCAACCCGGGTAAGGTGCTGCCGCAAGAATGAAGGCCGCGACCCGGGAGGCCGCGGCGCCTTCTGTCAACAGGTTGAACCGGTCCCGGGTGCGCAGGTTCAGCGCCGCAGGTAACGTCGCCGGAGTGCGCGGATGCTCTCCAGTTCGCCGGCGTCGTTGCGGTATTGCCAGAAGGACCAGCCGTTGCTTGATAGCTGGCGTGACCCGCTCGCCGCAGGCGCCCCGCTGCATGTACTGCGCGCATAGCTCGCGGCCGAGGAGAGGGTACCGAAGATACGACCGTCGCAAGTGACGCTCCCGTCGGCTTCGATCCGTGCCGTCAGGCGACGGTCGCGATAGCGGCGCTCGATTTCGAAAGGCGTGTCGATGACCCCGGCTCGTATCAGGCCACTGACCATGACGCCGAGCCGAGCTCCGGCAGCGCGGGTGGAGGAGCGGGGTTGGCGTTTGGACCCGCCGGGCGATGCCATGAGGGCGACCTTTCTCGACGCGGCGACTCGGCAGTCCGGGTCGGGCTACGAGGGGCCGCGCACGACCGAGTATACACGCTAGGCGTACGGGCCCCGCCGCGAGCGCCGCGTCACCGGTGGGACCCGGCGTTCCGGCAATCAATCGTATAGA
Source organism: Acidobacteriota bacterium (assembly GCA_050114655.1). Lineage (GTDB taxonomy): Bacteria > Acidobacteriota > UBA890 > UBA890 > UBA890 > JASFRZ01. Next base: position 7,452 of record JASFRZ010000176.1, on the reverse strand, counting down.
CGCACGAACGCCCCGCTCGGGTCGAACCCGGAGCGGGGCGCTCGGCTACAGCTCTTGGCGGTTAGACCGTGCGAACGTTCGCGGCCGCCAGGCCCTTCGGGCCGGTCGTGGTTTCGAATTCCACGGTCGCGCCCTCGGTGAGCGACTTGTAGCCGCTGCCCTGGATCGCGGTGTGGTGGACGAAGACGTCCTCACCGTTCTCCTGCGCGATGAAGCCGAAGCCCTTGGAATCGTTAAACCACTTGACGGTACCTCTGGCCATTGCTTGGCCCTCCTCGAAGTGAAGCAAGTAAACGCAGTCGCTCGTCGACCGGTGCTCCTGAGGCTACAAAAAAAGCCCGCCGCGATGCTCTGGGCGGGAGGCCTTGAAAGGTTCCGTCGAAAGCAGACTACAACTGAAACGCATTATATCACCCTCGAGCGGTGGCAACCTCATATTTGGAGGTTTTTTTGGGGTGGCCGTAGCGGTGCCCAACGGAGCCGGTTGCTGCGGCGCGTTTCGCGCCATTCGACTGCCCGGTGCAAATGCGTCCGGCGGTCGAGTAGGATCTCTTCTCCCCGGTTGATCGTTGAAAGCACTCGAGTCGACACCATGAAGCACCGCCACGCCGTTCACATAGCGCTCGCTCTTCTCCTCGGCGCCTGCACCGCGGTACTCGCCGCGCAGCAGGTCGACCGGGACCAGGCGCTGCTCGACGCCGCGCTGGCCGGCGATGCCGCACGCGTCGAGTTGCTCATCGGGCAGGGCGCGGACCCGGGGGCCGCCAACCGCTACGACGTCACCGCGCTGTCCTTCGCCGCCGATCAGGGGCACGAGGAGGTCGTCCGTGTGTTGCTCGAGGCCGGCGCCGATCCCGACGTGACCGACACCTTCTACGGAATGAACCCGATGACCCGCGCGATGAGCCACCAGTACAGGGGCATTGTCTGGTTGCTGTTGCAGCACGGCGCCGACGGCGGTCCGGTATTGATGAGCGCGGTGCAGCGCAACGACCTGACGCTGGCACGCGAGGCGCTGGCGACGGGCAACGTGGATGTCCGCACGCTCAGTAGCGCGCTGGGCGTCGCAACGGCACGCGGCAACAGCGAGCTCGAAGGCCTGCTGCGCGACGCCGGCGCGGTCGAGGAGCTGCCGCCCGCCGAGACCGTGCCGATCAGCGTCGACGCGCTGCGCACCCTGGTGGGGACCTACGACGATCCGCAAGGCGACGGCCCGCGCGCCGTGGTCAGTCTCGACGGCGAGTCTCTGGTGGTGAGCCTGGACGGCGAGGCACACACGCTGCGGCACGTCGGCGAGCGTTCCTTCGAGGCGGTCGACGACGCCTCGCTGATGGTCGCGTTTGCCGGTCGCGGCGGCGCGGTGGAGCGCGTTCAGTACCGCCGCGGCAACAGCGGCGCCATGCTCGCGCCGGTCGATCTCGAGCTCGAGGCGGCGGCCGAGGCCGAGCGTGCCGGCGCTGCGGCCGACGCGGCGATCGCGGCCGGAGCCGACGATCTGACCCGCGAAGCCCCGATCAACTGGCCGACCTTTCGCGGCGCCAACGCCGCCGGCAACGGCGACGGGCAGGGCGTCCCGACGCGCTGGGATGTGAAGAGCGGCGAGAACATCCGCTGGCGTACTCCGATCCCCGGCATCGCCAACTCCAGCCCGGTGATCTGGGGCGACCGTATTTTCCTCACCACCGCCATCAGCCGCGGCGGTGACGACACCGTGCGTACCGGGCTGTACGGCGACACCACGCCGGTCGACGATTTGTCGCCGCACGACTTCCGCGTCTACGCGCTCGACAAGGACTCCGGCGAGGTCCTCTGGCAACGCACGCTGTATGAACGTCCCCCGCTGACCAAGCGGCATCCCAAGTCGAGTCAGGCCAACTCCACCCCGGCGGTCGACGGCGGCCACCTTGTCGTGGTCTTCGGCGCCGTCGGCAAGCTCGCCTGTCTCGACCATAACGGCAACCTGATCTGGGAGCGCGACCTCGGCGGAGCACTTGACTCCGGCTGGTTCTTCGACCCGGCGTACCAGTGGGGCCACGGTAGCTCGCCGATCATCTACGAAGGTATGGTGATCCTTCAGGCCGACCAGCAACGCGGGTCGTTCCTCGCGGCGTTCGACCTCAACACCGGCGACGAGGTGTGGCGCACCGAGCGCGACGAGATTCCGAGCTGGGGAACGCCGACGGTCTATCGCGGGGCACCGCGCGACGAGCTGATCACCAATGGCAAGACCATCCGCTCCTACGATCCGCAAACCGGCGAGCTGTTTTGGTGGCTGACGCCCAACTCCGAGCTGCCGGTGGCCACCCCGGTGGTGGGGGATGGTCTCATCTTCCTGTCGAACCGCTACCCGCCGATCCAGCGCATCTACGCCGTGCGCCCGGGCGGCAGCGGCGACATCTCGCTGGATGACGGCGAAGACGCCAACGAGTGGATCGTGTGGAGCAAGACGCGCTCGGTCTCGTATTTGCCGACACCGATCCTCTACGACGACCTGTTCTACACACAGGGGGACGACGGGCGCCTGATCACCTACGGGGCTCATACCGGCGAGGTCGTCTACCAGGCGCGCATCGGCGGCACCGGCGGCGCCTACGTCGCCTCTCCGGTCATCGCCGACGGTCGCATTTTCTTCACCAGCGAGGAGTGCACCGTCCACGTCGCGGCGGCGGGCGCGGAGTATCGCGACATCGCCAGCAACGACATGGACGACGTCTGCTGGGCGACCCCGGCGATCTCCAGCGGCCTGCTGGTGATCCGTACGCTGCGCTACGTCTACGGCATCGGCGAGTAGAGCGGCGCCCTGCAACGCCGGCCGCCGCCGGGCTCACTCGCGGCGATAAGCTGGAAGCTCCCCGCGACCGCGCGCCATACTGGCGGCGGCATGGGGACCGTTTACTGACCGCGGAGGTGCTCGATGGGTTTTCTGTCCTCCTTTTCCGACGGCCTCGCCCGGGTTTTCGTCGAGCAGGCCACGCCGCTGGAGATGATCATCTTCGTCTTCGTCGTCGTGGCGGCATGCATGGCGCTCGCCGCGCTCATCTACGTCGTCGTGATGTCGGCCATCTGGGCGATTGCCCTGCGTTCCCGCAACGTCGGATTGCGGCGGGTCTTTCTGCCCTCCGCCGAGCAGTTCCATGAGAGCGCCGCCGAGTACCTGATCGCGATCTTTACCTCGCTGATCCTTGCGGTCACCACGATTGCCAAGCACGGCCTCGTCGAGCAGATCCGCAACTGGCCGGCCGAGGCGCTCCCCGGCCTGGCCAACCTGTTCCCGCTGCAGACGGTTCCCGATGCGGTCCACAACGTGATCGGAGAGATGACCGTGGAGTCGGTCCTGAAGCCCGCCCTCGACGCCGGCGAGACGGGTCGCGTGCGCGTGGCGCTCGAGGGGCTCATCAACCAGGGCATTCCGCTGCCCTCCACGCGCGGCATTCTGATCGCCTGCGGGCTGATGATCATCATCCACCTGCTATGGCTGGCGTCGCAGCGTTACGAGCTGTTGTCGAAGAGCCCCGAAACGGACGGCCGGCTGGGTTACGACAAGACCGCGCGCAGCCTGCTGGTGCTATCGGTGTGCGTCGCTTTGTTGCTCGCCGCGCCGGCGATGGTGGGCGATCCCGAGCACCTCGCGCGCAGCAGTATCGCGTCGTTAGAGCACGTCGAGGCGAGCACAGTGCCGTACTACGACGTTGTCTTGGCGGCGATCGACCAGCAGCGCAGGGATCTGAGCATCCTGGAAGATGCCAGCGGCCAGGTGTTCGACCCCGACGCCGGGGTGCAGGAGTCGGTATGGAGCGCCATCGCCAATCGTCTCGACGCTCACGATGTCGCGGTCTCTGATCTCACCACGCGCCTCGATGTCAGCGACGAGTCGGTCGACGCTCTCGGCGCTCGTGTTGGCGCGACCGCTACGGATCTGAGCGGGGCCGAGTCGGCCCTCGGCGACATCGACAGGCGCCTGGCTGGCTTGCTCGATCGCCTCGAGGGGATCGCCGGCACCGTCGATGGCCTGCAGGCGCGCGTCACCACCCTCGAGGCGACAAGCGCCGAGATGGCGGCGCGCGCGGATCGCTTCGACATTCGTGTGGCAGGACTGGCGGCCCGCGTGACGGTGAACGAGGAACAGGTAACTGCCCTGCGGGACAGCGTGACGGAGACTCGATCCCAGCTCGGCGACATGGCCGACACGCTGGCACAGCACCAGGAGCGTCTGGACGCGCTCGACGAAGATGTCGCCGGCCTCGCCGCCGGCCACACGCGCACCGGATTGCTCGCCGTTTCCGGCAGCGAGGGCCTCGAGTTCCAGGTGCGCGAAACCGGTGTGTCCGGCGTCATCCCGGCGGTGCTCGAGCTGCCGCCCGGAACGTACACTCTTGCCGCTCGAGCGTCGCTATCCGACGCGCGCGCAGCGGGGGCCAATGTGCAGCAGGCGCCGCCGATCATCGTGCAGGCGATCGTGCGCGCGGACCAGGCCACCGGGGTGACGATCCCGGTAGGTGGTCGCTGAGGCAGTCATTCACCGGGCGACCCGCGCCATCGAATGACGCGCAACAGGTTGGAGAACTGATCGCTCCACACCGCCGTGCGCGCGTCATCCGAGAGATGTCGCCATGGGCCGGAGGCCGCCAGCCGATCGATGAGATCGGTATCGGTGCTCAGAACCACCCAGTGAGACGGAAGCTTCCCTTCCTCGCGCTGCGCATCGGAGATGAGCAGATCGGCCCAGGCCAGCGCCTCCAACCCGGCGTCGGCGGCAAGCGCCTGCACAACGCCCTCGAGGTCCAGAAAGCGGTTCGAGATGTGGATCGCCAGCGCTCCGTTGTTGCGCAACCGACGGCGATACAGCGACAGCGCCTCGCGGGTGAGCAGGTGGACCGGGATGGCGTCCGCGCTGAAGGCGTCCAGGACCAGCAGGTCGTAGCGTGCAGCCGTGTACTCGGTCAGGCGGATGCGCGCGTCACCGACCGTCGCATCGAGAAGGCCGGCGGAATCCGCCCAGTAGGTGAACAGACCCGAATCGCGCGCCACGTACAGGACCGTCGGGTCCAGCTCGTAGAAGGTCCAGTGCTCGCCCGGGCGTGCGTAGGCGGCCAGCGTGGCCACCCCGAGCCCGATGACGGCGATCCGCCGCGGCCCGTCCACCGGCGTGCCGAGGGCGCGAAAGAGGCTCCCCGCAGGACCCGAGCGGTGGTAGTAGGCGAGCGGCTCAGCGCCGGCGGACGGGTCGGTGCTCTCGATGCCGTGCAGCGTTCGACCGTGGTAGAGACGGCGTTGCTGGCCGCTCTGCTCGACACGGTGGATGCCGTAGTACGTGCGGCGTGCGAAGAGCCGCTGCCCACCAACGTCGACAGCGACGCCGGCGACGAGGAATAGCGCGCCGATCGCCAGCGCGAAGCGCACCGGTCGCATGAGAAAGAGGTAGGCGACCAGCGCCGGCACGCCGAGTGCAAGGCCGACCAGCCCCGGCGTGCCCGGCAGGCCGAGGCGCGGGGCGAGAAGCGCCAGCGCGTAGGCGCCGAGAGCGAGGCATGCTGCCGGTGCGAGGTCCCGGCGGATCAGCTGGCGCGCTGAGCGCGGCAGGGCATCGGTCGGCGCGTCGAGAGGCGGACGGCGCAGCAAGCATGCGGCGACCAGCGCCAGGGGATACTCGGCGACGCCGGTGAACAGCGCCGGCGCCAGCAGCGCGTTGAACACCCCGCCGGTGAGGCCGCCGGCGGCGATCCACAGGTAGTAGCGGGTGAGCCGACTCACCGGCGGGCGCAGCTCGGCGAGCTGGCCGTGGCAGGCGAGTGCGACCACCACGAGTCCGCCGAGGTGGAGCGTCAGCATCAGCCAGGGCGGCGGCTCGAGGCCGCGGGCGAGGAGCGTTATCGTCAACAGGATGACCGCCAGTGGCATCAAGCGCTCGAGCGAGCGTGCCTCTACGAACCGCCGCGGGGCGAACGCGACCACGTAGGTAAGCAGGTACAGGGCCAGAGGAACGACCCACAGCAGCGGCGCGGCGGCGATGTCGGTGCTGATATAGGTGGTGACGCTGAGCATGAGGCTGGACGGTACGGCGGCCAGCGCCGCCCAGCGCAGTTGTCCGGACAGGTCTCGTGGCGGCGGCCCATCGATCGTGCCGTCGTCAAGGACGGGGGCGACGCCTGCCCGGCGTAGCCCGGTTGCGCAGCCGGCGATCAAGGCGAGCAGCAGAACATACCCCGCGGTCCACAGGCGACCGGTCGCGACCAGATCGAGAGCGGGCTCGATGGCCAGCGGATACGAGAGCAGAGCCAGCAGGCTGCCCAGGTTGGAGGCGGCGTAGAGGAAGTACGGATCGCCGGCTGCGGGATGTCCGGTGAGCGAGAACCAGCGCTGCAATAGCGGCGCGCTGGCCGCCACGATGAAGAACGGGGCGCCGATCGTCGCCAGCAGCAACCACGTTTGCCAGAGCAGCGGCGGAGCCGTCGGCGACGGGGCCCAGGAGGCGTCGATGTGCACCGGCAGGGTCAGCAGGACGAGCGCCATCGCGGTGAGGTGAACTGCCGCCCAGCGGAGCCGTCGTGTGCTTTTGGTCACGGCGGCCGCATAGGCGTAACCGGCCAGCAACAGCGCCTGGAAAAACAGCACGCTGGTGTTCCAGACCGACGGTGTCCCACCGAACAGCGGCAGTATCAGCCGGGCGGCGAACGGCTGCAGCAGGAAGGTGAGCGTCGCGGCGAGAAAAGTTGCCAGGACATAGAGGGCGAGCATGGTGTCGATACTCACACGTCGGCGGCGGCGAGGGTTGTCCATCTTCACTCCCCGAGGACGCCACCAGCAGCTCGATGAGGGTGACGCCGCGCTGCGCGCGCGGCGCGCTTTCCCCGGAGGCATTCCCCATCGGCTGGCGCGCTACGCCACCGGCTTGCCGTAGTGCTCCTTGTACCTTCCGCGTTTGAACAGCCAGCCGGCGAACCACCCGAGATAGCGCAGTAGTGGGTAGCGGTAGCGCAGGTCGATGAGCTCGATCAGGTTGCCGTCGCAGTCTTTGACGAAAAAGAAGGCGTGACCGTGCTGGGACTCCTCCACCTCGCTGACGATCTCCACCCCGTTGGCCTTGAGCGCTTCGTACCACTTGTAGGGGTTCTTGACGTCGAAGCTGATGTGGGTGAGGCCGACCTCGCTCCAGGTGATGTCCTGGTGCGCGATGTCGGGCCGAAAGTCGAAGATCTCCAACATGCCGCCGCCGGGAGTGCGCAGCCAGCCGATCTTGCAAGTCGGTGTCGGGTGGTCGACGCCGAAGACGGTGCGCACGCGCTCGGGGTCGGAGTCGCCTACGCCCACCAGGCGGCAGCCGAAGTTGTCGGCGTAGAACTGGACGAACGTGTCGAAGTCGGCCACGGTGACGCCGGTGTGGCTGAACGAGCGTGCCTTCATGGGTACCTCACGATTGCAGATGGGTTTCGACGATGTGGTCCGCCGCACGCA
>JASFRZ010000175.1:0-9489 GCA_050114655.1 Acidobacteriota bacterium | reverse complement strand
GGTCGTGGAGAGGTCGCGGGCGCGGCACAGCATCTGCACGCCCTGGACGAACTCGCGCGGGCCGTCCATGTCGAAGGAGCGCAGGATGGCGAGGTGGTAGCCCACCGCCAGCACGATGGCGCGGCCGTGGAACACGACCTCGTGGTCGCCCTGGACGCCGTAGGCCTCCACGCCCCACGGGAAGCGGTTGCCGCCCGAGATGCGCACGCCGGTGCGCAGCTCGGCGCCGGCCGCCCGGGCACGGTGCGCCAGCGCGGCGTCGAGCTGGAAGCGGCGCACCACGTGGGCCAGATCGCGGCCGGCGGCGAAGCCGACCTCGCGCCGGTAGGGGCCGCGGAAGGTGACGTCGGCGATGGTGTTGACCACCAGGCCGCGCGGCAGGTCGAACACGCCGAAGGCCTCGTCGCCGATGATGCCGGTGCAGTTGGCGCAGGCGCCCGGAGCCTCGTCCCTCTCCAGCAGCACCACGCGATGGCCGCGGCGCGCCAGGTGCTCGGCGCACACGCTGCCCGCCGGACCGGCGCCGACGACGATGACATCCCACACGGGATCGGTGATCAGGCTGCGTTGACCGCTCACGGATCTGCGCTCCGGTGGCCCCCCATTGGCAGAACGCTGCAAGCCTAAGAGGATGCGCGGCGCCGCCACAAGACGGAATTGCGGATTTTCCCGTAGGCAGCGGGGGTTGGGTGCTTTGCGGACCTCCGTGCACCGTGGCCCAGTTTTGCACACGGAAAGTCAACGGCAACAACTCCCAAACACGTGTTCCTTGAAGTGATTAAGTGCTTTACTCCCGGACCCCCGAGTCACTATCCTCTACAAACCAGCCCAAGTTGTGCCGACGCGGGGCGTTACCCCGCGCTGCGGTTGGGGACCGCATCTGAGTCTCCGCTCGCGGTGCGCCCGCGACGGGTGCCGCGCGTGTCGCGCGTTCGCCACCCCGGCACGGAGGATGGCGAACGATAACGTGGCCGATCAACACCAAGGGAGGCAGATGAGCGCACCGGGCAGCGGCACGGCGTCACCGGGCGGGGGAGTCGCGCCGGCGCGTCCTGCGCAGCCTGCCCAGCCTCGGCAGGGCGGCAACGGCGGTGCCCCGGCGGCCGGGCAGGTTTCCGCGCAGCCCGGCGGTATCGCGCGGCAAGTACCGCCCCCGCTCGAGCAGCGCCCGCACCGCCGCTTGACGACGCGCCTCGGTCGCCTGCTGATCGACAACGGGTTGATCTCCGAGGACGCGCTCAACTCCGCCCTCGAGGACCAGGCCGCCAGCGGCGAGCGACTGGGGCATTACCTGGTCGAGAAGAACCTCGTCCAGGAGTCCGACTTGGTGCGGCTACTGTCCGACCAGTACGGCGTGCCGGCGGCGGACATCGACGAACTGGAGGTGCTGTCGAGCCTGCTCGAGCTGGTACCGGCGGATATGGCTCGCCGTTACCTGGTGGTGCCGATTCAGGTCAACGACAAGGTCCTCGAAGTGGCGATGGTCGATCCGACGGACGTCGTCGCCATGGACGATCTCAAATTCGCCACCGGTTTGCGCATCCAGCCGATGGTCGCTTCCGAGCGCGCCGTCAAGGAGGCCATCGAGCGGCTGTACGGGGCGCAGGACGATTCTCACATCTCGCAGATGATGAGCGACCTTACCCAGGAGTTGAACGCACCGGGTGAGCTCGAGATCGTCGACACCGAAGAAAACATCGACCTCGAGAGGCTCTCGCAGGCGTCGGGCGAGGCGCCGGTCATCAAGCTGGTCAACCTCATCCTCACCGACGCGTTGCGTCGCGGCGCATCGGACATCCACATCGAGCCGTACGAGAAGCGGCTGCGTGTGCGCTACCGCATCGACGGTGTGCTGTACGAGATCATGGACCCGCCGAAGTCGATGCAGAGTGCGCTCTGCTCGCGCGTAAAGATCATGAGCCAGCTCGACATTTCCGAGCGGCGCCGCCCGCAGGACGGCCGCATCAAGCTGCGCGTGCAGCTCGAGGGCCGCCTGCGCGAGCTCGACCTGCGTGTCTCATCATTGCCGACGATCTGGGGTGAGAAGATCGTCATGCGTTTGCTCGACCCCGAAGGCCTGATGCTCGACATGACCAAGCTCGGCTTCGAGCCCTGGTCGCTGCAGCGCTTCCAGGAGGCCATCCACCGGCCGTTCGGCATCGTCCTGGTCACCGGCCCGACCGGTTCGGGTAAGACCAACACGCTGTACTCGGCGATGGGTAACATCAACGAGCCCGACATCAACATCATGACTGCCGAGGATCCGGTCGAGTTCAACCTGGTCGGCATCAACCAGGTGCAGGTGCGGGAGGAGATCGGCCTGACCTTTGCCGCGGCGCTGCGATCGTTCCTGCGTCAGGACCCTGACATCGTGCTCGTCGGTGAGGTTCGTGACGGCGAGACGGCGGAGATCGCCGTCAAGGCGGCGCTCACCGGCCACCTGGTTCTTTCGACCCTTCACACCAACGACGCCCCGAGCTCGGTCAACCGGCTCGTCGACATGGGGCTGGAGCCCTTCCTGATCGCCTCCTCCGTGCAGCTCATCCAGGCCCAACGACTGGTGCGCCGCGTGTGCACGAAGTGCCGCGAGCCATCTCCGGCCGGCCCCGAAGCGCTCATCGACATCGGTTTTTCTCCCGAGGATGCCGAGAGCATCACCGTCTATCAGCCGATCGGTTGCAACGAGTGCAACGGCTCCGGCTACAGAGGACGCTGCGGTCTGTTCGAGGTCATGCCGATCACCGACGCCATCCGCGAGATGATCCTCAACCGGGCTCCGACGTCGGAGCTGCGCGCCCAGGCGCGCGCCGAGGGCATGATCACCCTACGCGAGTCCGGCCTGGCCAAGATCTGGCAGGGCATCACGACCGTCGACGAGGTGTTGCGCGAGACGGTGGCGTAAGCGCGGACTCCGTCGAACCGGTGGGCGCTCCTTGTTGCCCGCATTGATACGATTGCGCCATGAGCGATCGGACTTATAAGGTTGACCGCCCGTCGACCGCACAGTGCCGGGACGCCGCTCTCGCGGCCACCCTGATCCTGCTGTTGATCGGCTACTTCGGGCAGCGGCAGGAATTCGTGCTGGCGGCGATCGCCGTTCTGGTCGTGGCCATGCTCGCGCCGAGAATCTTCCGCCCGTGGGCGTTTGTGTGGTGGGGGCTCTCCCGAGCTCTGGCCACCGTGGGATCACGGGTGATGTTGACCTTGATCTGGTTGGTGTTGGTGGTTCCGATCGGGCGGCTGCGCCGGTTGACCGGCGCCGACCCGATGCGCGCGCGGGAATGGCGCGGGCAGGGTAGCGTGTTCGTCGAGCGCGACGGCAAGCTCGACCCCAAGGACCTCGAGGTGCCCTATTGAGCGGCGCCGGGGAAGGTGATTCATGGAGTTCCTCGCTGATCTGTGGGGTTTTCTCAGGGTGCGCAAGAAATTCTGGTTGCTGCCCATCATCATCGTCTTGTTGTTGGTGGGCGCGCTGATCGTGTTCACCAGTGGTTCCGCGCTGGCGCCGTTCATCTACACCTTGTTCTAGCGTCGGGTGAAGAGCGCCGTCCTCGGTATCTCGGCCTACTACCACGACAGCGCTGCCGTGCTGCTGGTGGACGGCGACATCGTCGCCGCAGCGCACGAGGAGCGCTTTACGCGCACCAAGCACGACGCCGGCTTTCCTTCCCATGCCGTCCGATATGTTCTCGAGGAGGGCGGCGTGGGGATGCTCGATCTCGAGGCGCTCGCCTTTTACGACAAGCCCTACCTGAAGTTCGAGCGGCTGCTGGAGACCTACCACGCCTTCGCCCCCCGCGGGCTGCCGAGCTTCGTTCACGCCATGCCGGTGTGGATGAAAGAGAAGCTCTTCATGAAGCGAATGTTGTGGGAGGAGCTTGCCGGCGTCGAGGCGGCACGACGCGGCCAGTCGGCTGCCGAGCTCGAAGTCGGCGAGCTGCTGCCGCGCGGCCAGCGGCCCCCGTTGCTGTTTCCGGAGCATCACCTTTCGCACGCGGCGAGCGCCTTTTATCCATCGCCGTTCGAGCGCGCGGCGATCCTCACCATGGACGGGGTGGGGGAGTGGGCCACAACCACCATCGGGTGCGGTGACGACCGCGGCGTGCACATTCTGCGCGAGCTGCACTTCCCCCATTCGATCGGCCTTTTGTACTCGGCGTTCACCTACTACTGCGGCTTCCGCGTCAACAGCGGCGAGTACAAGCTGATGGGCTTGGCACCCTACGGTGAGAGCGGCTCGCAGGAGGTCGCACGCATCCGCGAGCTCATCCTCGAGGAGCTGATCGATCTGCGCGACGACGGCTCGTTGCTGCTCAACATGCGGTACTTCGATTTTGCCACCGGGCTGCGCATGTGCGCCGACAGCGAATGGCAGCGGCTGTTCGGCATCGCCAAGCGCGAGCCGGAGAGCGACATCAGCCAGCCCTACATGAACCTGGCGCTGGCCATCCAGGAGGTGACCGAGGAGATCGTTCTGCGCCTCGGCCGGACAACCCGCGAGATCACCGGGATCCCCGAGCTGGTGATGGCCGGAGGCGTGGCACTCAACTGCGTTGCCAACGGCAAGCTGTTGCGCGAGCGGATCTTCGACGACATCTGGATCCAGCCGGCCGCCGGCGACGCCGGCGGTGCGCTCGGCGCCGCCTACGCCGCGTACCACCTGTGGAAGGGCGCTCCCCGCCTCGCCGCCGCAACCGTCAAGCCCGAGACCGCCGCGGCTCCGGGTGGCATCGAGCCTTCCGCCCAGCCGCATCTCTGCGGCGGCAGACTGCCGGCCGATCGCATGAAGGGATCGCTGCTCGGTCCGGCCTACGGTGAGGCCGACATTGCCCGCGTCCGCCGTCGCTACGACGCCCCGGCAGAGTGCATCGACGACTTCGACCAGCTCTGCGAACGGGTTGCGGCATTGCTCGACCACGGCAACGTTGTCGGCTGGTTCCAGGGCCGCATGGAATGGGGCCCGCGCGCGCTCGGCAACCGCAGCATTCTGGGCGATCCGCGCCGCGCCGACACGCAAAAGACGCTCAATCTGAAGATCAAGTATCGCGAGGGCTTCCGGCCGTTCGCGCCGTCGGTCCTGATGGAGGAGTCACCGAGCTATTTCGAGCTCGACGAGGCCTCACCGTACATGCTGCTGGTCGCCCCGGTGCGCACGGAGCGGCGCCTGCCGTTGCCCGAAGGTGCCACCGGGCTGGCCATGCTCGACCGTCTCTATCGGCCGCGCTCCGATGTACCGGCGATCACCCACGTCGACTACTCCGCCCGCATTCAGACGGTCCATCGGGAGACCAATGAGCGTTACTGGAAGCTGATCGACGCCTTCCGCCGGCGCACAGGTTGCGGCCTGGTGGTCAACACCAGCTTCAACGTGCGCGGCGAGCCGATCGTCTGCACCCCGGATGATGCCTACCGCTGCTTCATGCGCACCGAGATGGACTACCTGGTGATCGCTAACTGGCTGTTCAGCAAGTCCGCGCAGCCGGCGTGGGCCGCCTCCGACGACGGGCCCGAGGAATTCACCCTCGACTAGGTTTGCAGTCTTTTAGCGTGGGTTTCTGTGCAGAACTGACTCAGGCTAGCCAGCGGGGGCCATCTTTGGGCTTTACATGCGCCTTTTCGATTCACTAGTCTGTGAACGCTATTCGAGAACGGACGGCGGACCGTGCCCCGGGGAGGTGATCTGAGGGCGCGCACCCTATACGTGTGACAGCGAGGCCCGGAAGGTAGTCCCGTATGCAGCCCTACAGCGAGTACACCGAAGGAACAGCTCAGGAAATCCGCGAGGAGATTCCCGACATCGCGGACCTGCTCAAGGAGATGCTCGCCAAGGGTGCGAGTGACCTCCACATCACCACCGAGTCGGCGCCGATGATCCGCGTCGACGGCGTGCTCAAGCCGTTGCCCTACCGCCAGCTCGATCCGGCGACCACCAAGGCACTGATGTACTCGGTCATGACCGAAGAGCAGAAGCGCATTTTCGAGGAGAACCTCGAGCTCGACTTCTCGTTCGGCCTGTCAGGGATGGCGCGCTTCCGCGCCAACTGCTTCGAGCAGCGCGGCGGCGTTGCCGGTGCGTTGCGCGTGGTGCCGTGGCAGATCCCGTCGTTCGAGGAGCTCGGCATCCCCAAGGTGATGAAGGAAGTCTCCGACCGCCCGCGCGGCCTGGTCCTGGTCACCGGCCCGACCGGCTCGGGTAAGTCGACCTCGCTGGCGGCGATGATCGACCATATCAACCAGACGCGCTACGAGCACATCATCACCATCGAGGACCCGATCGAGTTCCTCCATCCGCACAAGAACTGCATCGTCAACCAGCGTGAGCTGCACGCCAACACGTTGTCGTTCCCTGCCGCCATGCGCGCGGCGCTGCGCGAGGATCCCGACATCGTGCTCATCGGTGAGATGCGTGACCGCGAGTCCACCGAGCTGGCGCTGTCGCTCGCCGAGACCGGCCACCTGACGTTCGCCACCCTGCACACGAACAGCGCGGTGTCGTCGATCAACCGAATCATCGACATCTTTCCGGCCGACCAGCAGCAGCAGATCCGCACCCAGCTGTCGTTTGTCCTCGAGGCGGTCATGTCGCAGTCGCTGCTCGCGGCAGCACGCGGCGGCGGGCGTGTGCTGGCCGCCGAGGTGATGATTCCGAACTCCGCAATCCGCAACCTCATGCGCGAGGACAAGGTCCACCAGATCCCCTCGTTGATGCAGTCGGGTCAGGCGGAGCATGGTATGCAGACCTTCAACCAGGCGCTGGCTCGCCTCGTGTTACGTGGTCGTATCACCCGCGAAACCGCCATCGAGGCGAGCAGCGACGCCAAGGAACTGATCCCGATGATCGAGCGCGCTGAGGCGTCCGGGGGTGGGCGTGCGCAGCGTCGCGGACGGCCCGTCGGGCGCATGCGGTGAGGGGTAGCGTGAGGACATCGAGCGGTGCAACGATGCTCAACACGAACTCGATTTCGAGAATGCAGCACGATGGGGACATGACGATGCGCGATCGAATCGCGGGGAGCGAGAGCGATGGCTAAGTTCCAATGGGAGGGCGTCAACCGCGCCGGGCAGTCCGCCTCGGGCGTGATGGTTGCGGATGACGCCGATGCGGTAAGCGCGGCACTTCGGCGGCAGCGGATTCGCGCCACGAAGATTGCCCCGGCGAGCTCCGGCTTCCAGCTCAATCTGTTCAAGAGGAGGATAGACCAGCAGACGGTGTCGATCTTCACCCGTCAGTTCTCGGTCATGATCGATGCGGGCTTGCCGCTGGTGCAGTGTCTCGAGATCCTCGCGACGCAGGCCGACGACGCCGCCTTCAACACGATCCTCGAGGCGGTGCGCCGCGACGTCGAGGGCGGCTCGACGCTGGCCGACGCCATGCGCCAGCACGAATCCGCGTTCAGCGAGCTGTATTGCAACATGGTCGCCGCCGGTGAGGCAGGCGGTATCCTGGACGTCATCCTGCGCCGTCTGGCCGACTACCTCGAAAAGGCCGTCAAGCTGAAGGCGGCGGTGCGCTCTGCATCGATTTACCCGTCGATCATCATCTCCGTGGCGGTGATCGTCGTGTTCATCATTCTGTGGAAGGTCATCCCGACCTTCGCTTCGCTGTTCGCCGGCCTGGGCGCCCAGTTGCCGCTGCCGACCCGCATCGTGGTGGGGGCGTCGAACTTCGTCGCTGCCTACTCACTGTTCGTCTTCGGCGGCATCATCGTTTCATTCATCGCCCTTCGGCAGTATTACAGGACGGACAGCGGCGAGAAGGTCATCGACGGCATGGTCCTGCAGCTGCCGGTCATCGGCATGATCATGCGCAAGATCGCAGTGGCGCGTTTCTGCCGCACGCTCGGCACGCTGGTGGCATCGGGTGTGCCGATCCTCGACGGTCTCGAGATCACCGCCAAGACGGCCGGCAACCGCATCGTCAAAGACTCGGTGATGGAGACGCGCAAGAGCATCGAGGCCGGCAAATCGATCGCCAAGCCGCTCGAGGCCACCAAGGTGTTCCCGCCGATGGTGACCCAGATGATCGCGGTCGGTGAGGAGACCGGTGCGCTCGACACCATGCTCAGCAAGATCGCCGACTTCTACGAGGACGAGGTCGACACGGCGGTCGACAACCTGATGAGCCTGCTCGAGCCGGTGATGATCGTGTTCCTCGGCGTGGTGATCGGCGGTATCGTTGTTTCCATGTACCTGCCGATGTTCGACCTGATCAACAAGATCTGATCGCGGGGTAAGCCTATGCCCCGCAAGCCAGCGCGCGGCGGGACGTTGACGCCGATGCGGCGTCGACCGCGCTACGCGCTGCGGAAGTCCCAACGCCGTCGGGGGGGCAACTCGCCCCTCGACGGCGTTGGTGCGCCGACCCTGGAGGAGCTCGACAGCCAGCTGCGCTGGCTGCTCCTGCTGCGCGTCGCCATTGCCTCGGCCGTCCTGGCCGCGATCATCTACCTGTCGTTCCTCGATGCGACCTACGCGATCCCGCTGCGGCCGCTGTTCGCCGTGGTCGGCGCCGTGTACTTCTTCTCGATCGTCTGGGCGCTGTTGCACAACCGGCTGCTCGATTGGCCGGCATTCGCCGGCGTGCAGCTGTCGATCGACGTGATGCTGGCGACATTGCTGATCTACTTCATGGGCGGCGTGCAATCGCCGTTCGTGGTGCTGTACCTGGTGATCGTCGCCGGCGCCGGCCTGATGCTGTCGCGCCGCGGCGCCACCTACATCGCCGGCCTCACCGTGGTCTGCTACGGCCTGGTGGGTCTGGCGGCGTACGCCGGAGGGCCGTTTGTCGACTACCTGCCCGCCGCTTTCCGGGGTGCCTTCCAACGCGGGCTCGCGGGCGAGGAGGTCGAGGCTACCGACCTGTACCTGCGTTTGTTCGCGCTCCTGATGGTGTCGTACGCGATAGCCTGGTTTTCGTTCAGCCTGGCGTCGCGGCTGCGGCGGGCCGGCACGATCCTCGAGACCCGGCAGGCGCAGTTGCGCTCGCTGCGCAAGCTGCACGAGCGCATTGTCCAGGGCATGGCCTCAGGGTTGGTGGCAACCGATCATGAGGGTGTCATCGTCACCGCCAACGGCGTTGCCGCCGAGATTACCGGGCACCGCGTCGACGCCCTCATCGGCAAGGAGGTGTGGCGTTTCTTCGGCGACGACAAGGAGTTCTTCGATCGTCTCGGGGAGCGCCTGGGCCAAAACCGCGTTTACCGTACCGACCGTTCGATTCAAGCGGCCGACGGCAAATGGAAGACCATCGGGATGACGGTCGCACGCCTCGACGACGAGGGCGCCGAGCCCGACACACCCGAGACGGTTTTGGTGTTCATGTTTCGCGACCTCACCGACATCAAGCGCATGCGACGCGAGCTCCGCATCCGCGAGCGCATGTCGGTGCTCGGCCAGATGGCCGGCTCCATCGCCCACGAGATCCGCAACCCGCTGGCGTCGATCTCCGGCTCGCTGCAGCTGCTTGGCCGCTCCAACCTGCGCTCCGAC
>JASFRZ010000174.1:0-9550 GCA_050114655.1 Acidobacteriota bacterium | reverse complement strand
GTTCCTCACCGTGTTCGGGCCCAACGGCGCCGGCAAGACCACCCTGATGCGGATTCTCGCCACGCTGGCGCGACCCAGCGACGGTACCGTGCGGATCTTCGGCGAGGACACTCGCCACGCCTCGGCGGCGGTGCGCCGCCGCATCGGCCTGGTGACGCATCGCTCGCTGCTGTACGCGGCCCTCTCGGCGCACGAAAATGTCAGCTTCTTCGCCCGCATGTTCGGCGTCCCCGACGCCGCCGAGCGCGCCGCGGCACTGCTCACCGAGCTCGGCCTCGAGCACCGCATGCACGACGCGGTGCAAACGTACTCGCGCGGCATGGAGCAGCGCGCCGCCATCGCCCGTGCCCTGGTGCACGACCCCGACGTGCTGCTACTCGACGAGCCGTTCAGCGGCCTCGATCCCGACGCGCGCGCGCGCCTGCGCGTACTCATGATGCCGCCGCCCGACAGGCCGCGCACGGTGATCCTGACCAGCCACGACCTGACCCACGGCGCCGATCTCGCCGATCGTGTCGCCATCCTGGCGCGCGGCCACGTGGTGTTCGACGCGCCCGCCGGCGACATCCCCGCCGGGACGATGGGCGAGGTCTACCGCCAGCACACCGGAGCCCGCACCCGATGAGGCCCCTGCTGACGCTGATCGCCAAGGACCTGCGCAGTGAGTGGCACAGCAAGGAGGTGCTCTCGGCGACGGTGTTTTTCGCGGTGATCGCGATGACGGTGATCCACTTCGGCTTCGAGCCCGGTCAGTTCCAGGTCGAGCAGGTGGGCGCCGGCATCCTGTGGACGTCGTTCCTGTTCGCCGCCATGCTGGGCATGAACCGCTTGTTTCAGGCGGAGCACGAGCGCGGTGGACTGGAGGGGCTGATGCTTTGCCCGGTGGACCGCACCACGCTATACCTCGCCAAGTGCGCCAGCCTGTTCGTGCTGCTGACCGCCACGGTGCTGGCTTCGCTGTTCCTGTTTATCGTTTTCTTCACCGTGCGCCTGAACGGACACTTCCTTGCCCTGGCCTTCGTCTGCCTGCTCGGCACCCTCGGGCTGTCGGCGCTCGGCACGACTTTCGCCGCGATGGCCGCCAAGACGCGCGCCCGCGACGTGCTGCTACCCCTGCTGCTGGTACCCATCGGCATCCCGCTGCTGATCGCGTCGGTGAAGTGCACCGCCGCAGTGCTGCGCGGCGACGAGCTCGCCTCCGTCGCCGGTTGGCTACAATTGCTGCTGGCCTTCGATGTGATCTTCCTGGCCGCGGGCTACCTCACGTTTCCGCCAATCCTGGAGGAATGATCGTGACCTCACCGAACCCAGAGAGCGCGACGGGCGCTGCGGAAGCGTCGCCGGTCCCGTCGCCCCTGCTCGTCGGCGCCGCCCTGGTGTGCATGCTGGCGTCGCTGTACGGCGCCTTCCTGTACGCCCCCACTGACCGCGTGCAGGGCGACGTTCAGCGCCTGTTCTACATGCACGTGCCGGCCGCGCTGACCATGTACGTGGCCATCCTGGTGGTGTTCGTTGCCAGCCTGCGTTACCTGCAGACGCGCGACGCGCGCTGGGACGAGATTGCCGCCGCCGGCGGTGAAGTCGGCCTGCTGTTCGGCACCATGGTGATGGTCACCGGGCCGATGTGGGCCAGGCCGGTGTGGGGCGCGTGGTGGACCTGGGACGCGCGGCTGACCTCGTTCTTCCTGCTATGGCTGATCTTCGTCGCCTACGTGATGCTGCGCACCTACGGCGGCGCCCCTGATCAGGTGGCGCGCTTCTGCGCCGTGCTCGGCATTCTCGGCTTCGTCGGCATGCCGATCACCCACTACACCGTGCAGTGGTTCCGCACCATGCACCCGGAGCCGGTGATCATGACCGAAAACGGCCTCGGCGGCGGCCTGGAGAATGCCCCCGGCATGCTGCCGGCGTTCGCCATGGGCCTGGTCGCCGCGGTCATGCTCTTTGCCGCCATCTTCCCCCTGCGCCTGCGCCTCGAGCGCCAGGAGCGCCGCGTGCAGGAGATGCGGCGCCGCCTCGATATCGCGGAGATCTCTCGATGAACAACCTCGGATACCTGTTCGCCGGCTTCGCCCTCGCCTGGATCCTCGCCTTCGTCTACCTGTTCCTGCTGTCGCGCCGTTCCGCTGCGGTGCAGAAGCAGCTCGACGCGTTGGAGCGGCGCCTGAAAAAGGCATCAGACACGTAGCCCGGAGTTCGCAAGGGCGTCGCGGTTGCACGGGCCGGCTTCGGGCGCGCGGAGCACTTCGACGCGCCCGCCTGGCCGAAACGGCAGCCGGAGTCAGGCGCGGATCTCGTCGAGGAATGACTCGCCGGCGTCGGTGCGCAGGCCGAAGTTGTCGAGCACCGTGCGACCGAGGTCGGCGTAGCTGGAGCGGGTCCCCAGATCGTGCGGCTCGCACCCCGACGCTACCAGCAGCGGAACGCGCTCGCGCGTGTGGTCGGTGCCCTTGAAGGCCGGGTCATTGCCGTGGTCGGCGGTGAGCATCAAGCAATCACGCTCCCCGGTGGCATCGAGCAGCAACGGTAGCGCCAGATCGAAGTCCTCGAGCGCGGCGGCGTAGCCGGACACATCGCGCCGGTGACCGTACTTGGAGTCGAAGTCCACCAGGTTGGTGAAGATCAGCTCGCCGCACCCACCGTTCATCGCGGCGAGCGTCTTCTCGACTCCGTCGGCATTGCTCTCGGTCTTGACCCAGTCGCTCAGGCCGCGCCCGGCGAAGATGTCGTGGATCTTGCCCACGCCATAGGTGCGCAGGCCGCCGTCGAGCAGGATGTCGAGCACCGTGGGCGCGGGCGGCGGCAGGGCATAGTCGCGACGGCGCGGCGTGCGCTCGAAGGACTCCGGCGTCTCGCCCACGAACGGCCGGGCGATCACCCGAGCGACGCGGTGCGGGCCGTCGAGCTGGGCACGCGCCGTTTCGCACATCGCGTACAGCTCCTCGACCGGGATGGTTTCCTCGTGTGCCGCGATTTGGAAAACGCTGTCTCCCGAGGTGTAGATAATCGGCTTGCCGCTGCGGCGGTGCTCTTCGCCGAGCTCGCGGATGATGTCGGTGCCGGAGGCCGGCACGTTGCCGAGCGTGCCGCGCCCGATGGCCTGCTCGAAGCGCTCCATGACCTCGATGGGAAAACCTTCCGGGTACAGCGGGAACGGCTCCGCCGAGACCACGCCCATCAGCTCCCAGTGGCCGGTCATGGTGTCCTTGGCGCCGGATCGCTCGGTCAGGCGACCCCACGAGGCGCTCGGCGAAACATCGGCGTCGTCGCCCAACGAGGGAACGCCGGGGATGCGATCGAGGCCGAGACGTCGCAGGTGGACGAGATCGGGTCGAGCCCCGCTGATCACGCTGCCCAGAGTATTGGCGCCCTCGTCGCCGAAGTCGGCGGCGTCGGGCGCATCACCGCAGCCGACGCTGTCCAGGACGATGACGATGAAGCGGTCGAAAGGTCGCGACCCTGCCGCGGCGCTCAACTGCTCGGCGCGCCGGGCTCCTGGATCTCGACGCCGAGCTGCGCGGAGAGCTCCTCGGCGCGGGCACGGGCTTCGACCGCCGCGTAGGTGCTGGAAAACTCGTTCAGCACGCGCTGGTAGGCGGCCAGCGCTGCGCGCGGGTCGCCGGCGTCCTGCAACGCGCGCGCCTTCGCCATCAGCGCTTCCTCCGGCGGAAACAGCCCGTCGTCCTGCAGCAGGCGATCGAAGTAGGCCACCGCGCCCTCGGCATTACCGAGGCCGAGCTCGAGCTGTCCGAGGCGAAACAGCGCCATATCGGAGATCAGCGGTTCGGATGCCTCCACCGCCTGGTTGAGCGCGGCAACGGCGGCTTCAGTGTTGCCCAGCTCGGACTGGCAGATGCCCAGGTAGTAGGCGGCCAGGCGGCCCGACGGGCGACCGCCGTAGCGCTCGACGATGGGCTGCAGCCGCTCGATGGCGGCGCTGTTCTTCTCTTCCAGGCTGGCGAACTGCAGTCCGGTGAGCTCGGGCTCCGGCATCAGCGACGGCGGCGGTTCGGCCGTGCCCTCGCCGGTGTCCCCGGTGCCTTCGGTGTCACCGGCAACCGGGGTGGCGACCGGCTCGGGGGTCGGTGGCACGACCGGCGCGCGGTACACGTCGAGCGCGGCGCCCAGCAACGCGGCAGCCTGCTGCTCCTGGCGCTGGTGCGCGAAGCGCACGCTGAAGATCACGGACAGGACCACGGCGACGGCAAGCACTGCCCAGCCGATGCGGCGTCGGCGCTCCATCAACCAGCGACCGACGCGGCCCGCACCCTCGACAAACTCGTCGTGCTTGAGGTCTTTACGGCGGAAAGGCTTCGAACTCATGCGGCGGATTCTACCATCCTGGGGGAAAAGTCGAGTGCCGGGCGGGTGTGGGCCCACCCACGTGGGTGCCGGTCACAGATCATTCGTTTCGTCAGTCGTCGGCCACCGGGGCTGCCTGCGGCCCCTCGACCCAGTACGAGCCGTCGGGACCGAACTCCTTCTTCCATACCGGCGCGCTGACCTTGAGCTGGTCAATCGCGTAGCGACAGGCGTCGAAAGCGGCGGTGCGATGCTCGGCAGCCACCGCGATCGCCACCGACACGTCACCGATCTCCAGCCGGCCCACGCGATGGTGGATGGCCATCGCGGCGACCTTCCACCGGCGCGCAGCGGCGGCGGCGATATCGGCGAAGACCTTCTCGGCCATACCGGCGTGCGCCTCGTACTCGAGGTGCGTGGTAGCGGCGTCGCCGGTGTGGTCGCGCACCGTGCCCTCGAAGGTGCACACCGCGCCATTGCCCGGCCCCGCCACCAGATCCCGTAGCGCCGCGGCGCTGATCGGCTCCTCGCTGACCGCGAATCGCTTCATGCTTCCTCCCCGCCGGCACTCGACTTCCCCCGCTGTCCGGCTCTGCCCCCGACGGACGTCTGCATCCCGCCACTCACCGGTGGGATGAACGCCACCTCGTCGCCATCCTCCAGTGTCCGGTCCCAGGCCGCGTATTCGTCGTTGACCGCCACTGCAAGGCCGTCGCGCAAGGTCGCCGCGCCCGGATAGCTCCGGCTCAGCACAGCAAAGCAGTCCGCCGTAGTGGCCGGCTCCGGCAGGCTCAGCTCCACCAGCGCCCGGTTGTCGCACACCTCGCGCAGGCGAGCGAACAGGCGCACCTGAACGGTAGCGCTCATCTTCCGGCTACACCGTGCCGCGGCGCAGCGTGAGGCCGCCGTCGACCAGCAACGTCTGCCCGGTGACGTAGTTGTCAGGCGTCATCAGGAACCACACTGCGCGCGCCACGTCCTCAGGGTAGCCGAACCGCGGGATGACGCCGCCGTCGACGTACGGGTCGTACTTGCCCGAGCCGATCGAGGCCAGCGCCATGCCGGACTCGGTGACTCCGGGCGCCACCACGTTGACGCGGATGTTGCGCGCCCCTCCGTACTCCTGCGCGAGAATGCGGGCCGCATGCACCAGTGCCGCCTTGGGACCCGAATACGCCAGGCTGCCCGGGAAGGCGGCCACCCCCTGCATCGACGACAGGAGCACGAGTGCGCCGGCGGTGCCGTGGCGGGCGAGGATCTCGGCGCAGCCGCGCGCCAGCAGGATCGGGCCCGTGTAGTTGAGCCGCATGGCGCGCTCGAGGGACGCGATGTCGAGCTCATCGGGCGCAACGCGCGCCGGATCTCCGACGCACACCACCGCGCCGTACAGCGACTGCCCATCGACCTCTTCCAGCACTGCGACGCGCCCCTCGTCGGTGGCGATATCCGCGCGCAGCGGCCGCACCCTGCCGCCGTACTTCTGCTCCAGGCGATCCTTCAGCGCACCAGCGCGCTCCTCGTCGTCGGCGTAACCCAGCACGACGTCGGCGCCGCCGGCGAGCAGCCGCGCGCATACCGCAGCCCCGAGCCCGCCGCCGCCGCCCGCAACCAGCACCGTGCGATCGTCGAGGCGATCGTCGAAGTCGTATTCCTGCAGCGCCCGGCGCTCCAGCCGGGCTTGATCCACGTACTTGCTCGACATCGTTGCCTCTCGCTCGGCGGCGCTCCCATCGGCGCCGCAACCCGGCAACTATAATGCCCCGAGCGGGCGGCGGTGAACGTCCCAGGGGCCCGCTGCAGGAGGTGCACGATGAAAGACAATGCCTGGTTATTGATCGGCGCCGTGGTAGCGCTGCTGGTGGCGGCCACCAACGTCGGCGGCGCGCTCGCCGGCGCCCTCGGCACCGCGTTGCCGCTGCCCTGGGGCGCGATCGGCGCCGGCGTGCTGGTGTTCGGCGTCTTCGCCGCCCTGCACTTCCGCCTGCAGCTGGTGCGCTCGCTACAGCGCCAGCGCGATCAACTCGAGCGCAACGCCGCGGCCTCGCGGCTGATCCGCGCGGCAAGCTCCGACGGCCGCCGCTGGTTACGCGTCGTGCAGGAGAATCTCGAGCTGGTCGGCGACGGCAACGGCGCGGGGGCCCAGAGCCCGCTGTATCTCGACGGTGCGCGCGCCAATGCCGACAAGATCGAGCAGGCCTTCGAGCGTATCGAGGGCAACCAGGAGCGTCTCGACGAGCTCGACGCGGCGGAGCAACAGTGAGCACGCCGTTCATCGAGGTGGTCGCCGCGGTCGTCCTGCGCAACGGCGCGGTGCTGCTTTGCCAACGTCAGGATGGCCCACACCTGCCGCTGCTGTGGGAGTTTCCCGGCGGCAAGATCGACCCCGGCGAAACGCCGCAGCAGGCGCTGGCCCGCGAGCTCCGCGAGGAGCTCGCCGTGGGCTCGACGATCGGCGAGCAGATTGCCGAGGTCGAGCACCACTATCCGGAAAAGAGCGTGCGTATCCAGTTCTTCAAAGCCGCGATCTCGGGAGAGCCTCGCGCTGTCATCCATCGCGCGTTGCGCTGGATCGAGCGCGGCGCGCTGGCCGACTACGAGGTGCCGCCGGCCAACCGAACGGTCGTCAAGATGGTGCGCGACGGCACTGTTCGGTGAAATCTCTCTCCACTGAACGTGTGGAAAAGCTTGTGCAAAACTCGGTTCGGTTTTGCACCGGCTGCGTGTTCATGCGGCATCGCACAGACTGCACTGAAACATGTGCACCGGCTACCGATCGCGATCGGTCGGGGTTTCGAAGCGAACGATCGGCGACAGGCGACAGTCGCCTACCGGGTCGCCGTCGAGCAGCTCGGCGCTTTCCTCACCGAGCACCTCGATCGCGCTGCCCGGAGCGGCGCCGACGCGGCCGCGAAAGGCGTAGGTGGTGGCCAGCTCGCTGAGGGTCTCGCCGCTCTCCGACGCGCCGGCCTGCTCGAGCAGCAGACGCAGCCGCTCGATCAGCCCATAGTCGAGGGTCTCCGCGACGGCCACCAGGATCTCATCGCCGGGAGCCGCCGCATCGAAAGCCTGCCGCAATGCGGCGCCTGCCGCGGCGGTGTCAGCGGTGGTGCCTCGCGCGAACGCCAAGCCCCCGCTGTCGGCGTCAACCCTCGCGATCACCGCGGCGCCAGAGAGCACCTTCGCACCGTTGACGAGGAGCGTCGCATCATGCTCCGGACGCAGCCTGCTGTGCAGGTCGAAACGGGCGCGACCGCGCGCGTCGACCAGGAAGATCGCCAACGTGGCTGCCCGATCGCCCGCCGGCGGTAGCCGCAGGTCGATGGCAGGCGAAAACCCGGGCACTGCGTCTGCGCCACCGGACAGACGCGCCTCGCCGGCGAACTCCCCGTCGATCTCGACGCGCAAACCGCAGCCGCGCGCCCCGGCGCCGGCATCGACCCGCAACGTCGAGCCGAGCATGCTTCGTGGCAGCCGTCTCCGCAGCCAGCCGAAACGCCCCCCATTCTCCAGGTGGTAGATGACGTCGTCACCTTCGGCCCAGACCTCCTGCAGGTCGGGGTTGGCGGCGGCCGCTGCGCGCGCCGCGGCGCCGTCCACCGCAAGGCCATAGTGGGCCAATACGTGGGTCACGGGGAAGCCCTCCTTGAGCGCCGCGATGAAACCCGGCTGCGGAAACTCCGAGCCGGTACTGTAAAGGTCGACGAAGTCGGGCGGGTACAGCCCGCTGTGCCCATTGACCAGCTCCGCCCACGAGCCCACCGTCCACAGCTGGTAGCGCGCGTTGTCGTCGAAGGGGCGCGGAAGCGGCCACACGAGAGTGGCGGCGCCGGGCTGCTCGGCCAACCACGTGTATGCCGGGCTCGGCGCCGTCGGCAGCAACTCGACCTGCTGCGGGCCTGGCCAGGCCTCCAGCAGGTGCACGGTGGACAACAGCACGGCGATCGCCCAGGTCGCCGGCGCCAGGGCGCCGAGCCGCGGCTGCACAGCCCAGCGCTGGCGCACCAGCAGGCGTGCGCGCCCCCAGAGAATCACCCGCCGCGCCCCGTAGCCCACCGGGGCGGCGAGCAGCAACGAGGCGATGAAGGCAGCGCGGTAGGGGTTGCGCAACGCGCCGAAGCCGGGCACGAAGCGGTACAGCAAGGCGTACGGTAGCGGCAACGAGAAACCGTCGGTGATCGCCAGCCGCGGGCCCAGCGAAAGGAGGGCGAAGGCTGCCGCCAGCGCGGCGTAGAAGGCGGGCCAGCGATCGCCGCGGCGGCGACCATCGAGCACGCCGAGGAGCGCAAGAAACAGCGCCAGAAGGCCGGGGAAGTAGCCGCCCGCCCCCGAGCCGGCGGGCAGCCAGCCGTCGTGCAGCCACGACCAGGAGGAGACGAAATCGATCGGGGCGAGCGAGGTCGCCACCAGCTCCGCCACCGGCCGCTCGAAGGAGAACTCCCGCTGCACCGCGCGAAAGGGCAAGGCGATCGGCACCATGACCAGCGCGGCGAGTGAGAGCGCGGCCACGCCCAGGGCGAGGACCCTGCGGCGCGTGCCGTGATCGAGCGCAGGCCCCTCGATCCACAGGCCGCCGAGCCCGGCGGCCGGCAGCACCAGCGCAATGTAGGCGGCGGTATACCAGCTACACAGCGCCGCGTAGAGTGACGACGCGGTCAATGCCAGTGCGGCACGCCAGCGCGGGCGTCGCCACAGGCGGTGGACACACCACAGCGCCAGCGGCACTCCCTGCAACGAAATGACCTGCAGGTGGGACAGCGCAGTGCGCTTGCCGGGCACCAGCAGGCAGAAGGCGCCCGCCACCAGCGCGGCGGCTTCGCCGGCGGGCTCGTCGCCGATCAGGCTGCGCACCCATAGGAAACCTCCCCATGCGGTCAGGATCAGCGCCGCGTACCACGCCAGGTTGTACGCGGGCACGGCGCCCGCCAGCCAGTACAGCGGAGCCACCAGCAACGACTCGCCGATGAAATGATCGGTGTACGCCAGCGTGTGAGCGTGCGGAAAGAAGATGTTCGCGTCGAACAGGTGTGTGGGCGCCGTGAGCAGGTGATCGGAGGTCCATGCCAGCGCCCAGACGTTGAGCCACACGTCCTGCCGCACGGCGCGCGGCACGGTGGAGAAGAAATGCGCCGGCAACGGCGCGGCGACAAGGAGCGTGGCGACGATGTAGAACCCCAGCGCCCACAGCGCGCGGCGACGACGACCCGAGCCGTCCGCTTCGTTGTTCATTTGCTCATTGCTGGCCGCGCTC
>JASFRZ010000173.1:0-9569 GCA_050114655.1 Acidobacteriota bacterium | reverse complement strand
CCGCCGGGACGGGTAAAGCGTTGCCGATAGGGATACACGGAGGGCGCAGAATCGGCCGCCAGAACGCCGTCGTGGCGCCAAGCACCGAGCGTGGCGCGGGCCACGTCGTGCGCCGGCGCCTCCGCAGAGCGCGGCTTGATGAGGCGCACCACGTTGTGAGGATGGCGCAGGTAGCGCTCGTCGCGCCCCTCGTCATCGAATTGGTCGTACGGCAACGAGACGCAACGCTCGATCTCCCCCTCGCGGGTATCGGCGTAACGCAGCGCGGCAAACGGTGAGATATCCATGACGGGGGCGAATATACTCCAGCGTGCATGGCCGCACGAGCCGGCACTCGAGACGCGACGACAGCGACACGCGACGCATGGTCTTTCTCGACATCATCGAAAAGAAGCGCAACGGTGGCGAGCTGAGCGCCGCCGAGATCGACTGGATGATCGAGCGCTACGTCATCGGGGACATCGCCGACTACCAGATGTCCTCGTTGCTGATGGCGACGATGTGGCGCGGCCTTTCCGACGCGGAGACCGCCGAGCTGACCCACGCAATGGCGGCCTCGGGGGTGCAGTTCGACTTCTCCGACATCGCCGGCCCCAAGATCGACAAGCACAGCACCGGCGGCGTGGGCGACAAGGTGAGCCTGCTGCTCGCGCCGCTCGCCTCCGCCTGCGGCTGCATCGTTCCGATGGTCTCGGGGCGCGGCCTCGGCCATACCGGCGGCACACTCGACAAGCTCGAGGCCATTCCCGGCTTTCGCACCGACCTGAGCGAGAAGGCGTTTCGTCGCCAGCTCGGCGACATCGGCGTCGCCATGGGGGCGCAGACCGCCGACCTGGTGCCCGCCGACCGCAAGCTCTATGAGCTGCGCTCCCTCACCGCCACGGTGCCGCAGACCGGCCTGATCACCGCCAGCATCCTGAGCAAGAAGATCGCCGAGGGCGCCGAGGGCCTGGTGCTCGACGTCAAGACCGGTCGCGGCGCCTTCATGCAGCGGCTCGAGGATGCCCACCGCCTCGCCGACCGGCTTTACCAGGTCGCCGGCCTTGCCGGCCTGCGCTGCTCGGTGCTGATCACCGACATGGACCAGCCGCTCGGCAACGCGGTCGGTAACGCGCTCGAGGTGAGCGAGTCGATCGCCGTGCTCGCGCGCGACGCCGGGCGCCCGGTCGACCTCGAGGAGATCACCGTCGCGCTGACCGCCGAGATGCTGCTGCTCGGCGGGCTGGCGGAGAGCCACGAGGCGGCGCGCGCCGCGGTCGCCGAAGCGCTCGACAGCGGCGCCGCACTCGAGCGCCTCGGCCGGCTGATCGCAGCGCAGGGCGGCGACGCGGCGGTTGTCGAAGACCGTTCACTGCTGCCGCAGGCGTCCTCCGAGACCGTGCTGCGCGCCCCCGACGGAGGCTGGATCGGCGGCATCGACGCGCGCCGGGTGGGCGATGCGGCGCTGGCGCTGGGCGCCGGACGGACGCGGCGCGAGGATCCGCTCGACCCCGCCGCGGGCATCGTGCTGCACGCCAAGTGCGGCGAGCGCTTGGAGCGCGACGAGCCCTGGGTGACCCTGTACTATGGCGCCGGCGCAGATCTCGAGCGCGCGGTCACGCGGCTTGAAGAGGCGCTCGAGGTCAGTCCCGAACGACCCGCGGAGGTCCCATTGATCAAGGAGCGACGCGCATGATCGGTATCGTCGGCCTGGTGCTGCTGTACGGCATCGCCTTTCTGCTCTCCGAGAAGCGCGACGCGGTCGCCCTGCGGGTGGTCATCTGGGGATTCCTGCTGCAGCTGGTTTTCGCCTTTCTGATCCTGCGCACCGCCTGGGGCGAGGCGGCGTTCGAGACCGTCGGCCAGGGTATCAACGCGCTGCTGGGCTTCGCCGACGAGGGCTCGCTGTTCGTCTTCGGCGCGGCAGCCGACCCGGCCGGCTCGCTCGGCATGGTGTTCGCCTTCCGCGTGCTGCCCATCGTCATCTTCATCTCCTCGCTGTTCAGCGTGCTCTATTACATGGGGGTGATGCAGCGCATCGTGCTGTTGATGGCCAAGGGCATGCACCGGTTGATGCACGTCTCCGGCGCCGAGTCGCTTGCCGCCGCGGCCAACGTGTTCATGGGCCAGACCGAGGCGCCAATCATCGTCGCCCCCTACATCCCGGCGATGACCCGCTCCGAGCTGATGGCGCTGATGACCAGCGGCATGGCGACAGTGTCGGGCGCGGTGCTGGGCGCCTACATGGCGCTCGGGGTGCGTGCCGAGTACCTGCTATCGGCCAGCGTCATGGCGGCGCCCGCCTCGCTGGTGATGGCCAAGATGCTGATCCCCGAGACCGAGCAATCCAAGACCGCCGGCGACGTCACCATCGACGTGCAGCCGGAAGAGGTCAACATCATCGATGCCGCCGCGTCCGGCGCCGGCAAGGGCATCACGCTGGCGCTCAACATCGGGGGCATGCTGATCGCCTTCATCGCCATCATCTACCTGATCGACGGCATCCTCGCCGCCGTCGGCACCGCCTTCGCCAGCCTGCGCAACGTCGCCATCCTGCTGGCCGTCATCGGCGGAATCACGGCGGCGTACGTATTCGGTTGGAACCCGAGCGCGCGGCGCCGGAACATCGTGATGGGCGCGGCCGCGGCGGCGATCATCGCCGTGCTGGCGACCTATGCGGTGCGCGGCGGGACGCCCATCGAACTCGGCCTGAGCAGCATCCTGGCGATGGTGTTCGCCCCCCTCGCCTACCTCATGGGCGTTCCGTGGGCCGAGGCGGCGACGGTGGGGCAGCTATTCGGCATCAAGCTGGTGCTCAACGAGTTCGTCGCCTACACCGAGCTGTCCGGTCTGCTCGCGCGGGGCGCGCTGTCGCCCAAGGCCGAGCTGATCGCCTCCTATGCGCTGTGCGGCTTCGCCAACTTCTCGTCCATCGGCATCCAGATCGGCGGCATCGGCGGGCTGGCGCCGTCGCGCCGCAGCGACCTCGCCAAGCTCGGCCTGCGCGCGGTGCTCGCCGGCATGCTGTCGTCGTTCACGGTGGCGACGCTGGCCGGCATCCTGTCGGGTCTCTGAGATGGGCATCCACCCCCCCGCCGACCACCTGGAACGCATCGAGGAGGCGGCACGCGCGGTGCGCGAACGCAGCTCGGCAACGCCGCGCATCGCACTCGTGCTGGGCTCCGGCCTGGGAGCCTTCGCCGACACCCTGGAGGGGGCGGATCGCATCGACTACCGTGACATCCCCCACTGGCCGGCGTCGACCGTGGAGGGTCACTCCGGCCGCCTGGTGATCGGACGCCGCGGCGATGCGGTGCTCGCAGTGATGCAGGGCCGCGTGCACCTGTACGAAGGCTACAGCCCCTGGCAGGTGGTCTTCCCGCTGCGCGTGCTGGAGCGACTCGGCTGCCGCTCGCTGCTGGTGACCAACGCCGCCGGCGCGATCAACCGGAACTTCGCCGCCGGCGACCTGATGCTGATCAGCGACCACATCAACCTGCAGGGGACCAACGCCTGCATCGGAGACAACCTCGACGCGCTCGGTCCGCGCTTCTTCGACATGACCTACGCCTACGACGGTGCGTACCGCAACCTGGCACGCCGCGCCGCGGCGCGCCGCGGCCTCGAGCTGCGCGAGGGGGTATACGTCGCCGTTCTCGGGCCGTCGTACGAGACACCGGCCGAGATCCGCATGCTCGCCGACATGGGCGCCGACGCGGTCGGCATGTCGACCGTCCCCGAGGTCGTCGCCGCCAACCACATGGGCATGCGGGTGGTCGGCATCTCCTGCCTCTCCAATATGGCCGCCGGGGTGCTCGACCAGCCGCTCGACCACCGGGAGGTGATGCAAACCGGGGCGCGTGTACGCGAGGCGTTCATCGGCCTGGTCGAGGAGCTGGTGGCCGAGATCGCGGCCGCCGCGCCGTGAGCGGATAGAATCGAGGGCCCCATGGACAACCGACACAAGAGCGATCTCGACGAGGCCGCCCGGCGGCTCATCGACCAGGCCAAAGGGGCGCGCGCCAACGCGCACGCGCCCTATTCAGGCTTTGCCGTCGGTGCCGCGGTGCGTTGCGCGCGCGGCAACCTGTTTCTCGGCTGCAACGTTGAGATCTCCTCGTACAGCCTGACGATGTGCGCCGAGCGCGTCGCGCTGTTCGCCGCGCGCGCCGCCGGATCGTGTGACATCGAGGCCATCGCGGTGGTGGGACCGGGCGACGGCGGTACGCCGACGCCTCCCTGCGGTGCCTGCCGTCAGGTGATCTGGGACCTGGCGCCTGACGCGGTCGTTTACCTGGCCACCCCCGACGGCGCCGTGCAGACGTGGGCCGCAGCCGAGCTGCTGCCCGAGCCCTTCGGGCCGCGACAGCTCGACGCCCCGCGCGAGGAACCGTCGTGAGCCGCTGCCGTGGCCGCCTCCCCTTCATCGCGCTGGCGCTCGCCCTGCTCGTCACGCAGGCATGCGGCGGCGCCCCCGGGCAGAGCGCCGCTCCGTCGGGTGTCGCCGGCGCCAACCTCCCGCAGCGCGAGGTGGTCGACCTGCTGGTATCCGGCGGCACGACGGTCACCATGAACGGGACGCGTGAGGTCATCGTCAACGGCGCGCTGGCGATCGACGACGGCATCATCGTGGCGCTGGGGCCGGCCGAGGAGGTCGCCAACCGGTACGAAGGTCGTCGCACTATCCGCGCGGCGGCGCACGACATCGTGATGCCCGGGCTGGTCAACGGGCACAACCATGCCGCCATGACGCTGCTGCGCGGCGTCGCCGACGACATGCGCCTGATGGACTGGCTGGAGAACTACATCTTTCCGGCCGAGGGCGCGTTGGTGGATCCCGAGTTCGTGCGCACCGGGACGCGCCTCGCCGCCCTGGAGATGATCCGCGGCGGCACGACGACGTTCGTCGACATGTACTACTTCGAAGACGACGTCGCCCGGGAAGTACGCGACGCCGGCCTGCGCGGCGTGCTCGGCGAGACCATCCTCGACATGTCGACGCCCGACTCCGCCACCGTCGACGAGGCGCTCGACTACACCGAGCAGTTCCTGCAGAACTGGGCCGGCGACCCGCGCATCACCGCCGCGGTGGCGCCGCACGCGCCGTACACCGTGGGTCCCGAGACGCTGCGGCGTGCCGCCGAGCTGGCGCGTCGTTACGGCGCGCCGCTGATCATCCACGTAGCGGAGACCCAGGACGAGGTCGACACCATCCGCAGCCGCTACGGCTTGACCCCGGTGGGATACCTCGACAGCGTCGGCTTCCTCGGCCCCGACGTCATCGGCGCGCACTCCATCTGGGTCAATGACGCAGACATCGCGACGCTGGCGGAGCGCGGCACGGGCGTGGTGCACAACCCGGAGAGCAACATGAAGCTCGCCTCCGGCACCATGCCGATCGCGGCACTGCGCGGCGCCGGGATACCGGTTGGGCTGGGGACCGACGGGCCGGCGAGCAACAACGACCTCGACATGTTCGGCGCCATGTTCACCGCGGCGTTATTGCATAAGCACATGACCCAGGACCCCACCGCGCTGCCCGCCGCCGAGGCGGTGGCGATCGCCACCATCGAGGGGGCGCGGGCGCTGGGAATGGAGGATCTGATCGGCTCGCTGGAGGTCGGCAAGCGCGCCGACCTGATCGTGGTGGACGGCGACCGGCCCAATCTGGTGCCGCGCTACGACCCCTATTCCCACCTGACCTACGCGGCGCACGCGGGTGACGTCAAGACGACCATCGTCGACGGCAACGTGCTGTTCGACGACGGCACCTTCAGCACCCTCGACCCCGACGCGACCATCGCCGCTGCGCGCGCCCTCGCCGAGAGGGTGCGTGAGGTGGTCGCGCGGCGTCCCTGAAAGGCCGGCGGCGCCGGTTGCCCCGCTGCTGCGCCGGTGTTCTCCCCGGTCAATAGAGCCACCGGTGCGGGGGCTCCGAGGGGAACCCCGATTTACGGAAAATTTACCGCTCTGGCAGGGCCAAATCGTTTGACTTTAGACCCTTTCGAACAGAGTATTCTTGCGAGGCGTTTTCCAGCCCGCCGCACCCCGACATTCTGGGCAAATTCCCGTACGAGCGACTACGTTGAACGGCCTGCAAAACCAGGCTCCCTCACAGCCCTCGAAGAGACGCTGTCGCTTGCCGCGCCGTAATACCACCATGGACGCAACGACAGCAGCGGGGCTTCGTTCGTCCGAACCTCTTTTTGGAGGAAGGCCATGAGTTCATTCGCCAGGAGCCTGCTGCTCGCGGGCCTGGTCGCGACCTTGGCGCTCGCCTGGGCGCCCTCCGCATTCGCGCAGGGTGCTACCACGAGCACCATCACCGGCGCCGTCACCGACCCCGACGGCTCGCCGCTGCCCGGCGTCACCGTGACGTTGATCCACGAGCCGACCGGCACCCGCTACACGACGTACACGCGCGGCGACGGCCGCTTCAGCGTGTTCAACGTGCGCGTCGGCGGCCCGTACGCGGTGAGCGCCGAACTGCAGGGCTTCGCACCGCTGACGCGCGAGAACCTCAACGTCGGGCTGGGTGAGACGCTCGAGGTCACCTTCGCGCTGCAACTGCAGGCGGTGCAGGAGACCGTCACGGTCACCGCCACTTCGGACCCGATCATCAACCCGGGCCGCACCGGTGCCGAGTCTCTGGTGAGCCAGGAAGAGATCGGCGTGCTGCCGACACTGGACCGCTCGATCGCCGATTTCGCGCGCCTCGATCCCTACTTCAAGCCTTCTTCATCGAACGATGGCCCGACGTCGATCAGCGTCGCCGGCCGCAACAACCGCTACAACAACATCCAGATCGACGGCTCGGTCAACAACGATCTGTTCGGCCTCGCCGCCGAGGGCACCCCGGGCGGTCAGACCGAGACCAACGCCATCAGCCTCGACGCCGTCAAGGAGATCAACCTCCTGGTGTCGCCCTACGACGTCCGCCAGGGCGGGTTCACCGGCGGCGCCGTCAACATGGTGACCCGCTCGGGCGCCAACGATTTCCACGGCTCGGGCTTCTACTACCGTCGTGGTGACAGCCTGGTGCGCAGCGATCTGGACGGCAACGAGATCGGCACCTTCTCGGACAACGACTTCGGCGGCCGTGTCGGCGGCCCGATCGTGCGCGACAAGGTGTTCTTCTTCGCCAGCTACGAGGGTGTGCGGCGCCAGACGCCGTCCGGATACTCGGCCGATGGGTCCTCCGGTCAGGATTTCGACGCGCTCGACGAAGCGACGCGCTTCCGCAACATCCTGCTCGACAAGTACGGTTACGATCCCGGCGGCCTCGGTGAGTTCACCCGCGACACCAACAACAACCTGGTGTTCGGGCGCGTCGACGCCAACCTCGGCCCGAACCATCAGCTCACGCTGCGCCACAACTACGTCGGCGGCACCAACCAGATCCTGCGCCCGTCGAGCAGCTTCTACACGTTCCCGAGCTACGAATACAACATCGACATCACCACCAACTCGTTCGTCGGCCAGCTCAACAGTGTGTTCAGCGACGACAAGTACAACGAGTTCCGCTTCACCGCGCAGACCATCAAGGGACCGCGCTTCGGACCGGACCCGGTGTTCCCGTCGGTAAGCGCCGACATCAGTGAAGGCCGTACCCTGCAGGCCGGCACCGAGGACTACTCGACCGCCAACAACCTCGATCAGACGATCTTCGAGATCACCGACGACATGACGTTGATGGTCGGCGACGACCACACCGTCGTACTGGGAACCCACAACGAGTTCTTCAGCTTCGAGAACCTGTTCATCCGCCAGAATTTCGGCTCTTACGACTTCGACAGCCTCGACGACCTTGAGAAGGGCTGGGCGCAGTCGTACGACTACAGCTTCTCGAACACCGACAACCCGCAGGAGGCGGCGGCCTTCAGCGTCGCGCAGCTCGGCTTCTACGCCGGCGACACGTGGAACGTCAACGACACCGTGGTGCTGACCTACGGCATGCGCGTCGACGTTCCGATTCTGCCGGACAACCCGACGTTCAACCCCGACGCCGAGGCAATCTTCGGCGTCAATACCTCCGACGTGCCCTCCGGCCATCTCCTGTGGTCGCCGCGCGTCGGCTTCAACTGGGATCCCAACGCAGACGGCGTGCAGCAGGTACGCGGCGGCTTCGGCTGGTTCTCCGGCCGTACACCCTACGTCTGGCTGTCGAACCAGTACGGCAACACCGGCATCGAGTTCACCCGCATCTCGAGCTTCCTGGGCCGTCCGATCACCGCCGCCAACAACATCACGTTCGTGCCGGATCCGTACAACCAGCCGACCAACATCGGCTCGGCCGCCACCAACGAGATCGACGTCACCGATCCGGACTTCAAGTACCCGTCGGTGATGCGCTTCACGCTCGGCTACGACCGCGAGCTCGGTTACGAGGACATGACGTTCACCACCGAGTTCATCTACGCGCTCACCCAGCAGGACGTGTACTGGCAGAACCTCAACCTGGTTCCCGACGGCAACACGCTGTTCGACGGCCGGCCGCTGTTCACCCGCTACGACCCCGACTTCCGAGACGTCATCAACATGACGAACACGAAGCAGGGCGACCAGTGGAACCTGCTGTTCAAGGTGCAGCGCCCCTACCGCGGCGGCTGGATGGCACAGGGCTCGTATTCCTACGGTGAGTCGACGGTGGTCAACGACGGCCTGTCGAGCCAGGCGCGCTCCAACTGGCGCTACAACTACATCTCGGCAAGCCCCAACGATCCGGTCGTCGGCCCGTCGGTGTTCTCGCCGGGTCACCGCATCAACTTCACCGTCGCGTACGACATCCCGGTGTCGACCACCGCGGTGAGGTTGTCGTTCTTCTACGACGGGCAGCAGGGCCGCCCGTACTCGACCACCTTCTACTACGACGTCAACGGTGACTTCGAGAGCAACGACCTGTTGACCATCCTGCCGTCGAGCGACGTCATCGTCACCGGCGGCACGGCCCAGCAGTGGGACGAGTACATCGCCGCCGACGAGGGACTGACCAACAATGTCGGCCAGATCATCCCGCGCAACGAGTCGCGGGCGCCGTGGCGTAACTTCAGCGATTTCCGCGCCGCCATCGAGGTACCGATCGCCGCGACGTCGGTGGAGTTCTCGCTCGACATTCGCAACCTGTTCAACCTGTTGAACGAGAGCTGGGGTCGCATCGAGTACGCCAACTTCGACGAGCTGTCGCCGGTGCGTCTCGACGGCATCGACGCGGCAACCGGCAAGCCAATTTACCATCTCCAGTACGTTGCGCTCGGTCCGGATCGCAAGTGGACGACCGACGATCTGCGCTCGCGCTGGCAGATGCGCTTCGGCGCCCGCGTCACCTTCTGATTCGCGCAGCAACCTGAGGCACGCAGTACCGGCCGGGGGTCGTGCAAAGCGACCCCCGGCCCTTTTTCATCTAGAATCCCCGCATGTCCGATCCCAAGCATCGCAGCTTGACCGGCGCCGACCTGCGCAACCTGGTGCAGCAGACGGTCCACCGCCTGCGCGCCCAGGGCGAGCTGTCGGCCGGCAACCCGGGCGGGCTGTTGCCCACGGTGTCGCACGGCGGCCGCATCAGCGTCACCGTGGACGACGTCGACGCCGCC
>JASFRZ010000172.1:0-9591 GCA_050114655.1 Acidobacteriota bacterium | reverse complement strand
GTCGAAGGGCGACGAAACCGACCAGCTCATGATCGTGCCGGCGGGCGCGGTGGCGAGCGGGCGCGGCCGGCTGTTCAGCGGCTGCGCATTGCGCAGTTCGTAGCGGAAGTCGGAGTACCACGCCGGAGCCAGCTCAGAGGCTTCGAGACCGACGGCACCGGGGCGGATCGGGCGCTTGAGATCGTCGATCACCAGCACCGGATCGTCGGAGTCGATGTACACCTCGGCACGCTTTCCGCTGACCACGATCTTGACGTGCATCCATTCGTTGAACCGGTAGCGGACCGGCGCGGCATAGCTCTCGCCATAGTAGAGCTGCCATGCGCTAACGCCGTCGAACACCGGGGTGTACTGGTTGGCGTCGGGATTACCGCTCTGGTGCGGACGCAGGTAGAAGTTCTCGTAGTTGCGGGCGTCCTGCATGCGCCAGAAGGCACCCGAGAAGCTGCGCTCGGGCTCGAACGCGATGTCGAACTCGATGATGCCATCGGTGAAGGCGACGTCGTCGAGGCGTGCGACGCCGTCGCGCAGCCGCAGGCTGGTGCGCCCGAGGTGCCGCTCGATGCGCTGCTCGGTGGCGTCGAAGCTCCAGCGACCGGAGTCGAACGGCACTGCGTCCGCAGCGCTCCCCGGCGCGCCGCGGTTTGCCGGAGCGGCGCCGGCGAGCGACGTCGCCAGCAACACGGCAGTGCACAGCGAAACAAGTACTCTTTTCACCTCGTCGTTCCTCCCGGGGAGTGTTCCAGGCGCGGTGGCCAGGCCGTCAACGAGCCGGACCGTGATGCCGGCAGGGGCCCGCGTCGTCACCATTACGGTCGCGCGGCGCGCGAGCGTGACAACGCTCCCTCCAGACGTTTACCGTGACGGCGCTATCGCGGTATTGGAAAAAACGGTCATCGCGCACAGGACAATCGATGAGTCCACAATCCCAGGCGACCTATTCGCGGCATCCGGCGCGCGGCGCGCTGGCCCGGTTCGCGGCCGACCTGTGGTTGCAGGAAGCCCCCGCGGAGGTCGCCGAGGCAGCGCCGACGGTGCTGGCGCCCGTCGCCAGCGTCGACCTGCTGTTTACCTTCGCCGACCGCTTCGAGCGGCTGGAAGAGACCGGCGCGCTGGAGCTGCCGGCAATGCACGTGGTCGGTCCGCGCACCCGCGCCATGAAGGTGCGGGCGACCGGCCGTACCGGACTGGTGATCGCGCGTCTGCACCCCTGGGCGGCGCGCCGGCTCATCGGCGATGCCCCCGAGCCGCTCGTCGACGGCCACGTCGATATCGCCGACGTCGTACCGGCATCGACGGTGGCGGAGATCATGGATCGAATCGCTGAGGCCGCTTCTTCCGACGCCAGGATCGCCACGGCGGCGGCCTGGCTGGAGGATCGGCTCGGCGATGAGCCGCCCGATCCCCTGGTCGTGGCCGCGGCTCGCCGCATCAGCGCGACGGTGGGCTCGGTCACGGTGGCAGACCTGGCCGCCGGTCTGGGCATCAGCGAGCGGCAGCTACGCCGCCGCTTCCATGCCGCCGCAGGCCTGGGCCCCAAACGCTTCGCCCGCATCGTGCGTTTCCAGGCCGCTGTCGGCATGTTGCGTGCCGGGCGCTCGTGGGGCGACGTGGTGGAGCGCTGCGGCTTCTTCGACCAGGCGCACCTGATCGGCGAGCTGCGCGCGATGGCCGACGCGACACCTCCGGGGCTACAGCGCGGCGCGACGACGCCGCTGGGCGCCTATTTCAACAGCGGTGACTCTTCGACGCCCTACGGTACAACCTACTTGTAAGGTGCGAAGGGAGGGGTCGATGGGGAGCAGCGGGCAAAAGGGCGTGCGAGAACGTCGCCGCACGGTGACCGACGAGCCCTTCATCATCGCGGACGAGCTCAGAGGGTGGCCGCTCGCCACCGCACGCCGGCGTGCCGCCGCAGTCGCCGCCGACGGCCTTCTGCTGGCCATCTTCGGCACGCCGCTGTTCCTGCTGCTGACCTGGGCTGCGGTATACGTGCAGTCGCCCGGCGCCGCTCGGGTGGTTGTGGCGCCGTACGCGGCAATTCTCTCCGGCGGCGCGCCGGGGGAGAGCGGGTGGAGTCAGCACGATGTCGCCGAGCTCTTGCAGGTCATCTGGCGCCGCCAGCCCAACGCGGTGCCGGTGACCCTGGCGCCGCACGTCGCGCGCGGTGACCTCGACGAGGTCGAGCGCCTCCTGGGGGAAACTCCGCTGTTCGTCATGACCGCGCTCGGCAACAACAACAGGACTTACTTCGAGCCGGCGACAAACCGCCTTTACGTGGCCGAAGACGCGCTGCTGGGGCCGCTGTCCTCATTGATCGGGCTCACTGCCATCTTCATGGTGTATTTCACCGTCACCACCTGGGCCGGCGGCGGCTGTACACCCGGCAAGTGGCTGTTCGGCCTGCAGGTGCGGCGTCTCGACGGGCGCGCTCTGAATCTGTGGGACGCCTTCGGGCGCGCCGGCGGTTACGCCGCCAGCGCCTCGACGCTGGGCCTCGGTTTCCTCCAGGCCGGCTGGGATGCGAACCGTCAAGCGCTACACGATCGTATTGCCGGTACGGTCGTCGTGCGGCGCCGGCGCCCGGCGGGCGATCGTGAAGAGCCTTCGGGAGACGCTCACGGGGCCTCGTGATTTATTGTTTATCAATAAATATTTATTGATAAACAATAAATCCTGGAGTATGATCGGCGTTGAACCGCTAACCGTGGAGGAGGTCCCAATGTCCCCTTCTGGACTCGTTCCGGCGCGCATCATGCGGTCGCTGCTCAACGTGATCTTCTTCATCGGCGCCGTCGTCGCCGGCTTGGCCATCGTCGGAACACTACTGGTCGCCGCTTTCGGTGACGAGGACTTCCGCGGCGACGTCTCGGTGCCGGTGGCGATCGGCGATAGCTCGCTGGTGCCGATCGTGCGCTTCACTTCCGA
Organism: Acidobacteriota bacterium; assembly: GCA_050114655.1. Classification (GTDB taxonomy): domain Bacteria; phylum Acidobacteriota; class UBA890; order UBA890; family UBA890; genus JASFRZ01. Next base: position 6,663 of record JASFRZ010000172.1, on the reverse strand, counting down.
TTCGCCCGCGGCGTTGACCTCGCCGGCGGTCGTCGGAGGGCAGGCGGAGCTGCGCTTCGAGACCGCGGATCGGATACTGATGCTGCTGACGATGGGGGCGATCTTCGCCGGCGTGCTGGTCGTCCTGTACGGGGTTTGGACGCTGCGCGGCATGCTCGACCGCGTTCTCGCCGGCAAGCCCTTCGACCCGGCGAACGTGCGCGCCTTGCACGTGCTCGCGGTGGTTGTTGTGCTGGGGGCGGTGGGCATGCAGGCGCTGCAGTTCATCGCTGCGCGGCACGTGCTGGCCGTGGTCGACGTGCAGGGAATCTCCTTGAGCCCGGCGATCAACCGCGACTTCACACCCTTGCTCGTCGCTCTGATGCTCGAGGTTCTCGCGGCGATCTTCCGCCACGGCGCGGAGCTGGAAGCCGAGCAGTCGCTCACCATCTGAGGCGCGAGATGGCGATCTACAGCAACCTCGACGTGATGCTGGCGCGACGGCAGATGAGCCTCACTGAGCTGTCCGAGAGGGTCGGCGTCACGCTAGCGAACCTCTCGATTCTCAAGACCAACAAGGCGCGCGCTGTCCGCTTCTCGACGCTCGAGGCGCTGTGTCGGGAGCTCGATTGCCAACCCGGCGACCTGCTGGAGTACAGGCCCGAGTAGCACCGAAGCGGCAAGGCTTCCGAGGTGTGCAGGGGCGCGGTTCCGGGGGGTCAGCTCGGTGCCCGCAGGCCGCTCTCGCGGAACCAGTTGATCACCACGTCGAGCCGCTGCCAGCTCCACTGGCTCTGCGGAATCGCGGTGATCACCCGGCCGTCTGGCGCGACGTCGTAGTCGGCGCGCAGCACCGGAGCGTCGCCCGGGAACTCGCGCAGCAGGACGCGCGGCTCGCCGGCGTGAAACTCGGGTTCGGTGTCGATATCGACCGCGATGAGCTGGGTGCCGATGCGGTAGTACAGCATGGTGCCGTCGCGTGACCACATCGGCTCGGCGCCGCCCGAGGCCGAGATGGTGTAGCGGCGGCCGAGGCTGCCATTCTCACTCAGCTCCTGCACGAAGATCTGCGAGCGGCCCACTTCGAGCGCGGTGTAGACAATCCACCGGCCCGACGGGTGGGCCTGGGCCCCCTCCTCGCTGATGGTCGCCGTCTGCGTCAACGGTATGGCGCTGCGGTCGCCGGTACGCCACAGCAGCCAGATGTCATTCTGGTCGGGGAGCGATGCGCTGTACAGCAGGAAGCGGCCGTCGTCGGGGACCGATTCGGGGTACGGAATGTGCCCCTCAGGGCGCCACAGCAGATCTGCCGGGCTGGTGAAATCGACCGACTTGCGCCACACCGCCGCGCGCCCGTCGGTATCCTCGCGCATGAAGTAAACCCAGCGGCCGTCGGCCGACCAGACCGGCGCCGCGCCCGCGGCCTCGGTGGTCAGCTCGGTCCAGCTACCGCGGTCCATCTCGTGCACCCAGATGTGCGTCTCGGCTACGCCGCGCACTTCGACCGCCAGCTTCTTGCCGTCCTTGCTCAGGCGCGGGTTGTCGGCCATCGGCACCTCCAAGGGCTCGACGGCTCCGTCAGGATCGACCCAGGACACCTGCCCGTTGCGCTGCTCGAGCAGCGCGAGTGCCGGCACCACCAGGTTGCCGTTGTCGGCGATGCCGAGGTAAGGCGTGCCGGCCCACGAGGACATCGGCACGGAGTCGATCAGCCGCCTCGCGGCGCCGGTAGTCCGCAGCCCGTCGAGATTGAAGGGAATCGCCCACAGGCTATTGTCCTGAACGTAGACGATGTGTCCGGTGTCGACGTAGCGGCCGGCGAAGCCGTCGGAGAGGATGTCGCGACGCTCGCCGGTGCGCAGCGACTGCGCGACGACTTCCTCGTGCGAGTCGTCACCGACAACGAATTCGGAGGCGCTGGTAGTCGAGTACAGTAGCCACTCGTTGCCGGGAAGGAGCTGCGGCGCGGCGGCACGACGATCCGGTTCGGTGGCGACCACGACCTCCGGAGTGCCGCCCGTCTGCGGAACCCTCCAGATACCGTCGCTCCCGAACGCCCCGACTTCGCCGTGCGTGTCAATGCTCTGTGTGTAGTAGATGTAGCCGTCGACCTCCCAGCGGATCGCCGACGGGATGTCGACATCGACAAGCACGGTCGGCGCGCCGCCGGTCAGCGGCACGCTCCGGATCGCGTCGTCTAAGAAGAACGCCACCTGCGTGCCGTCCGGGGAAAACGCCGGGGCCACCGCATAGCCGCCGCGGCTCGCCGACTCGCTCCCTTGTAGGAGCGTAAAACCTTCATCCGACAGGCGATGCAACCACAGTGCCCCGTCGGCGGCGACGACCAACTCCTGACCGTCGCGGGAGAAATCAACGATCGGGCGCTCAGTCCGGGTCATCTCGATCCCCTCCGGCAGATTCACGGAGAAGCGCAGCACCGGAACGTCGACCGGCGGCGGTTCGGACATCACCGTCCAGGTCAGCAGGACGGCGAGCAAGGCGGTCACCACAATCGCCGCAAGCCCGGTCTTGCCGAGACGGTCCCCGGCGGCGCCCGGTCCGGCATTGCGCGCGCCCACCGGTACCGCCGTGCCATTTTCCACCGTGGCGCGCAGGTCGTGCAGATCGAGCGCGAGGTCGGCGGCGCTCTGATAGCGCCGTTGCGGTTCCTTTTGCAGGCATTTGCCGACAATGCGGCACAGTTCGAGCGGTGCCTTCTCGTTGAGCTCGCCGAGTGGCACAGGCTCGTCGTGCACGATCTGCGACAAGCTCTCCGCCGCGCTGCGCCCCGCGAAGGCGCGCCGGCCGGCAGACATCTCGTAGAGCATCGAGCCGAACGCGAAGATGTCCGCACGACGATCACTCGGTTCGCCATTGACCTGTTCGGGCGACATGTACCCGGGTGTTCCCACCAACCTCCCGGCGATGCTGTCCGGCAGCGTCGCGGAAGGCTGGCCCGTCTTCTGTGCCTCGTGCGGATCCTGGATCAGCTTGGCGAGCCCGAAGTCGAGCACCTTGGCGTGGCCCGACTCGGTGACGAATACATTGTCCGGCTTGAGGTCACGATGCACGATCCCGGCTTCGTGTGCCGCGCTGAGCGCTTCTGCCATCTCGGCTGCGAGCCGCAGAACATCAACGAGCGCCAGCGATCTGCCCTCGAGCCGCTGACGCAGGGTGACCCCTTCGAGGAATTCCTGCACGATGAAGTGCAGCCCGGCGGGCGCCGATATGTCTCCGGTCGCGTCGTCCGGGTCGACATTGAGGTTCTCGAAGCCGACATCGAAGACGGAGGCGATGTTGGGGTGGTTCAGCGCCGCCGCGGCGCGCGCCTCGCGCTCGAAGCGGGCGAGACGCTCGGGCTGTCGAGCGAGGTCCGGCGGCAGCACTTTGATCGCCACCTTGCGTCCCAGGCGGGTGTCCTCGGCCAGATACACCTCTCCCATGGCGCCGGCGCCGATCTGCTCGACAATCTTGTAGGGGCCGAGATGATTGATCATGGGAGGTGAGGACGTCGAGTGGCTGCCGAAACGGGGAATCTAACCCGTGCCGGTAAATGCAAACAACGGCAGAGTTTACCGGCGCCCCGCCGTGGTGCGTCGCATGCGGTGGAGATGAGGCGGAGCGCCGCTGGCACGAGAGGACGCGCATGCCGTACGCTCCTGCCGACTGTCGAACCGCCGCGGCGGCCGACCCTCGTCACCAACCGGGGACCGCAAAGGAGTCAGAAATGAGAGCTTTCGCACCTACCACCTTTCATTGCACCGGTGCCTGCTCGGTCCCCGCGCTGGTGCTGGCCGTCCTCATGCTGCTGCCGGCACCAGCGGCGCACGCCGCCCGGCCGGCCGGCGAAAAGCTCGCCGCGTTGCGGGTAGACGCTACCGCCATCCGCTTCGCCCCCAAGGTGCCGGCGAAGCGCTGGTCCTTGACGGTGAGGGGTGTCGAAGGCGTCGTGCTGCACCGCGAGGTGTCAGCCGCCGAGGCGGAGGCACTGGCGATTCCGCGCTCGGGCGACAGCGCACTGCCGCCGGGGCGCTACACCTACTCGCTGTACGCGCTGTTCGAAGAGGGCGTGCGGCGCGAGGTCCAGGCCGGCGGCTTCGCCGTCGATGCGGTCGGGGTGAGCATCGCGAACCCGGAGAATGCGCCCCCGGTGGCGCTCGCTGAGGTGCTGGGCGCCGGATTCAGCGCGGCAAGCGCGGCGCCGGCATTCGATTTCGTCGTCGCCAATGACCTGGTGGTCGACGGCAGCGCCTGTATCGGCTTCGACTGCGTCAACAACGTGGACTTCAGCTACACCACGCTGGGCCTGGTGGAGAACAACCTGCGCATCACCTTCCACGACACCAGCACCGTGGCGTCGTACCCGCGGCGCGACTGGCGGCTCGAGGCCAACTCGTCGGCGAACGGCGGTAGCAGCCACTTCGCCATCGTCGATTGCGGCAACGACGGCACGCTGGCGAGCTGCCCGGTCAACAACCGGGTCTTCCTCGTCGAAGCTGGCGCCCCGACCAATGCTTTGCGGGTCGACAATGCCGGCCGCCTCGGCGTGCGCACCGACAATCCGGTGCTGGAGATCCATATCAGCGATACCGATACCCCCGCTGTGCGCCTGCAGCAGACCGGTGCCGGTGGGTGGGCGCCGCAGACGTGGGACGTGGCCGGCAACGAGACCAGCTTCTTCGTTCGTGACGCTACCAACGGCTCGACGCTGCCGCTGCGTATCCGCCCCGGGGCGCCTTCCAGCATGATCGACATCCACAGCGACGGCGTTGCCGTGGGGCACGCGTCGCCGGCGGCGCAGCTCGACGTCAAAGCCGGCGCAGCCGACCGCGTGGGGCTCAACGTCAACACCGCGTCGAGCCCGACCGTCTCGGCGGCGACCTTCCGCTTCAACGGCAGCCAGGCGGTCGAGTTCCTCGCCGGCGGGAATCGGGCGCAGATCCTGCGTGCCCTGGCCATCAACAACGGCGCCGACGTAGGGCCCTTCATCGAGCTGCGTCGCAACAGCAACGGCAGCACGCCGGCAGCCAGCGCCGTTGTCGTGGCGACGACATCCGGGGCGCGGTACAGCCTGTGGGTCGACAGCTCCGGCAACCTGCGCGTCGACAACCGCATCGGCGTCACCAATGCCGCCGATACCGCCGGCGTGGTCGTGGGTACACAGACCTCGTGGTTCCAGGAGAAATCCGACGTGTCTCCGTGGGATCCGCGCAGCGCGCTGCAGCGGGTCACGGCGCTGCCTCTGTTCAGCTACCGCTTCGAAAGCGACACCCAGCGCGGCGACAAGCTCAACCACGGGCTGGTGGTGAATGAAGGCGACCGCGACGCCTGGTGGGTGATGAACGGCGGCCCCGGGCAGACACCGGTGCTCGACGAGGCCAACCTGTTCGGCTACCTGATCGGCGCCATCAAGGAGCTCGATGCCGAAGTTGCCGAGCGCGACCGCGCCATCGACGACTTGACGCGCAGGATTGAGGCGCTCGAAGCGGCGCTGCAGCGGGCGCTCGACGTCGACGGATCACGCTGAAGTGATCGGGAAGAGGAAACTCGGGGGTCGCAGCGTCGTATAAAATAAGATAACCAGCGCGCCTTTTGAGGGTGAGCTCCCCGCCAGCGCATGGGGGCAGGTCTTCATGCACGACGTCAGGCACTCGGCTCGCGGGCTGCTTCGCACGCCCGGGTACTCCGCGGCGATCGTTCTGACGCTGGTGCTCGGTATCGGCGCCACCACCGCTATCTACAGCATCGTCAGCGGGGTCTTGCTGCATCCGCTGCAGTTTCCCGATGCCGACCGACTCATCATGTTATGGCAGCGCGCCCCGGGTGTAGGCGTCGAGCAGGACTGGTTCTCCATCGCGCAGTACTTCGATCTGCGCTCCGTGTCGAGCTTCGAGGAGGTCGCCCTGTTCGGTGGTGCGGGCGGCAGTCTGACCGGGCCGGATGCCGAGCCTCAGCGCGTCGGGGCGCTGTTTTGCACTTCGTCGTTGTTCCGAGTGCTCGGACTGCGCACCGTCGCCGGGCGTCCACTCGCCCCACGGGATGATGTGCCCGGCGCGCCGACGAAGGTGGTGCTGACCCATCACCTCTACGCCCAGCAATTCGGCGCCGACCCGTCGGTGATCGGTACGACCGTGAATCTCGACGGCAACGCGCTCGAGGTCGTCGGCGTGCTGTCCGAGGTGCCGCTCGACGGTGAGCTATTACCGACGCTCGAGCCGATATCGCGATTCGATCTGCTGCTGTCGTTTCCCGTTGAAGACCCGCAGAGCACCAGTTACGGATCGGAGAACTTCAACGTCGTTGCCCGGCTGAGGCCGGGAGCTTCGAGCGCAAAGCTGGATGCCGAGCTGCTCGGCGTCGCCGCGGACTTCGCCACGGAGCCGAACAGCCTGGCCGGCGGCCTGGATCCGGGGGCCGAGTACCGTATCGGCGCCGTTCCGTTGCTCGATCAGGTCGTCGGCGAGGTGCGCACGCCGCTGCTCGTGCTGCTCGGCGCTACCGGTCTGTTGCTGTTGATCGCCTGCTTCAACGTCGCCAACCTGCTTCTTACGCGCGCCACGACGCTGAGCCGCGGTCTCGCGGTCCGCGTAGCGCTGGGCGCTGCCCGGCGACGGATCTTCGTGCAATCGATGACCGAGAGCCTCATACTGGCCACGCTCGGCGGGATCGGCGGTATCGCCTTCG
>JASFRZ010000171.1:0-9634 GCA_050114655.1 Acidobacteriota bacterium | reverse complement strand
ATCACCCCCAGCGTGGTGTCGAAGACCCGATCGATCAGCTCGCGGCAGTCGCGCAGCCCGATGATCCGCCGGCCGACGCCGAGGATCACCGCCCCGGCCGACGACAGCACGTCGGGAACCCAGGTGATGCCGCGCTCGCGCAGGATGTCCTCGACCTCGGGAGAGGCGAGGATGTTGTTGGCGGCGCCGCAGACCGCCCCGCACCGCAGGCGCTCCGCCGTCGCGGCGGTGATGACGCCGCCGACCGCACAGGGCGCGAGGATGTCGGTCTGCTGCTCGAGAAGCACCTCGGGAGATACGACGTCGGCACCGATCTGCGCCGCCAGCGCCGCGGCTGCCGCAGGGTCGAGATCCGCGACCGTCACCCGGGCTCCGTCGCGCGCCGCAGCGCGCGCCACCGCCGTGCCGACCGTGCCACACCCCTGAACGGCGATCCGCCTGCCGGCGAGTCCCTCTGCAATAACGCCGCCGTCGGCGACGACGCAGGCCCTCATGGCGCGCACGCAGCCGCGGCCGACCGCCTCGGAGAGGCCCGATTCGTCGGTCTCGACGTGCGTGGTGCGACGCGCGAGCGCGGCGAGGTCGGCGGGTGTCGTGCCCAGGTCCCCCGCGGTGAGGAACTCACCGTCGAGGCTCTCGATGAAGTCGCCGAGGCGCTCGAAGGCACGCTCGCGGTCGAGGTCGTCGCGCAGCATGACAACGCCCTTGCCGCCGCCGGCGGGCAAACCCGCCAGCGCGCACTTGTAGGTCATCGCGCGTGCCAGCGCCGACGCATCGGCGAGCGCTTCGTCCTCGTCGACGTAGGGGCGCGTGCGGATCCCACCGGCCGCCGGGCCGAGCGTGGTGTCGTCGATCACGACGAAGGCCAGCAGGCCCCAGCGGGCGTCTTCGATACGGTGTGGTCGTGGTCGGAACAAATGAAGCAACCTCGCGGCGCTTGCCAACCGGGCAGTCGCCGGGCAACCTGCCGGCAGCATTCATATGGAGAGCGAACATGCGACCGATCGTTATCGGGGTCGCTGGCGGCACGGGCTCCGGCAAGACCACCGTAGTGCGCAAGATCGTCGACAGCCTCGGCGACGACGCCGTCAGCTTCATCCAACACGACTTTTACTACAAGGATCACCCGCAGCTTTCACTCGAGGACCGTGGTGCGCTGAACTACGACCACCCCGACGCCCTCGAAACCTCGCTGCTGGTCGCGCATCTCGGGACGCTACGCGGCGGAGAAGCGGTGGACGCACCACGCTACGACTTCTCGCTGCACGCGCGTAAGAAGGAGACTCAGCGGGTCGAGCCGCGACGCGCGATCATCCTCGAGGGCATCCTGATTCTGGTCGACCAGGCGTTGCGCGAGCTGATGGATATCAAGATCTTCGTCGACACCGACCCCGACGTGCGCTTCATTCGGCGACTGCTGCGCGATCTCGACGAGCGTGGCCGCACCCTCGAGTCCGTGGTCGACCAGTATCAGAAGACCGTGCGGCCGATGCACCTGAAGTTCGTCGAACCGAGCAAACGCTACGCCGACATCATCATTCCCGAGGGCGGCTCCAACACCGTCGCAGTGGACATGCTGCTGACCAAGGTGCGTGCCATCGTGGCGAGCGACTAGGCCAAGCGGTCAATCCTCCGACCAGGCGACCTTGCCGATCTCGCACGGCGGGTGGGGATTCCCCGGGTCACGCGGTCCGCGCCAGGTACCGCGCAGCTCGGCGTCCTCGTACCACAGACCATTGAGAAAATCTCCTCCCGCCGAGACAGTGAGCAGCGCCGAGCCGGACCCGCTGCTCTCGCGCCAATCCAGGCGCATCATGCGGCCGTCGAGACGTCCGCTGACCACCGCCGTGCCGTCGTCGTAACAGCCGCGCACCAGGTCGCCCGACTGCTCCAGATACAGCGGGCCGAAGTTGGTCAGGTAGGTGCCCGAAACAGGCTGCGGCGTGGGCACGGCGCCGACCGGAGAGCCGTACGCCTCGAGCTCCATCAGCTCGGTGAACTGCTCGCTTCCCCAGTTGGAATCGATCACCAGCTTGATCCAGCGTGCCTCGCTGCCGAGCGGCAAGGGAAACTGTTCGCGGCCGCCGCGCGTCGCCTGTACCCGGGCGGCAAGCCGGTACCCGTCGTCCGGACCGCGGGTCGACAGCCAGACCTCGACGTCCCGTGCCGAGACACCGGGGAAGTCGATCTCCTGCGCGCGGTTGTTGTCGAAGGCGATCGATTCGAGTGCATAGACGTACGGCAGCTCCAGAACGATCACGTTGCCGTTGACGCGGCCGCGGCGACTAGCCCAACCGGTGTATGGGTTGCCATCGAGCAGGGCGAGCGCCGGCCAAAGGTCGTACTCGCCGGTAGCCGACAGAACCACCGCGCCGGACTCGAGGTCGAGCAGATCGCTGCTGCGCGTTTGCGACCAGGCCAGCACGACGCAGCACGCCGCGACGATGAACAGGCAGAGCGCCTCGGACAGGCGCTGGCGAAAGCCGCGGGTGGCGATCGGGGTCGCGGCGAAGCGGGCGATTCTCACGGGTCGACGCATTGTAGAACTCTGCTATGAGTCTACTACCCGCGGGACAGAGGTTGCGGCGGATGCGCTGCTCAGTGAGTGGCTTCGTCGCCGGTGGCTTCGTCCTCCGCTACCAGCGACGCGATCGAGCGCCGCGCGGGCGCGGGCTCCGATTCCGCGGCACTCGGTGGTGACTTGGGGGCAGGAGCCGGTGCGGGCTCCGCTGCAGCTTCCGCCTTCGGCGGCGGAGGAGGCGGCGGCGCTGCTGCCGCCGGCTTCCGCGCAGGAGCGGCCTTCGCGGATCCGGTGTCGGTGATGCCGGCCTCGTCGAGCGCTTCGCGCGCCTTGGCAAGGTGCGGCAGCATGAGCTCGTACTCCTCGATCAGCTTCTCCAGCTCCGCCTTCTTGGCTTGCAGCTCGCCAATCAAGACCTCGAGTTTTCCTCTTCCCTCGCCCATCCGAGCTCAGCCTCACGGCGGGGCGCCCGGCGCCCGAGCCGCATCTCTTGGGTGCGCAGCACAGTCCTCGTTTCCTTCAGCCTACATGAGATGCCGACGGAAACTCCGATCCTCTTTCTTACTCACCGCTAGCGTAGGTTATCTGCCGGAGTTCCTAAAGACAAAAAAGCACTGGTAGTCATAAAACAGCGGAGTTGCCCGTTAAAAGCCAAACAGCGCCGCGGCGCCTTGACGTCGCTGATCCCCGGCGGACGCGCCCCACAGGGCACTAGCGACCCGGCTGCCACAGCGGCTCGGCCACGCCCGCCTGCTGGTTCTCGTAGCGCGACATCACGAACAGCGCGTCCGACATACGATTGAGATAGGGGACGATGTGCTCGCCGATGTCCTCCTCGCGCGCGAGGGTAACCGCGCGCCGCTCGGCGCGCCGGCAGACGGTGCGCGCGACGTGCAGCGCGGCGGCACCGACGGCGCCGCCCGGCAGCACGAAGTTCTCCAGAGGTCCCACCGCTTCGGTGAGCTCGTCGAGCAGCCGCTCGAGAGCGGTGACGTGACGTTGCTCTATGCGCGGCACTTCGAACTCGGGCTTCTCGCTCGCGGGGGTGGCGAGGTCGCCACCCAGGTCGAAGAGCTGGTTCTGGATCGCGGTGAGCTCGCTCGTCAGCCGCTCGCAAAGGCCGCTGCTCAGCGCCACGCCGATGCAGGCGTTGAGCTCGTCGACGGTGCCGTAGGCTTCGACGCGCGGCGAGTCCTTGGCGATTTCGGTGCCGGCGCCGAGCCGGGTGGCTCCCCTGTCGCCGGCGCGCGTGTACAGCCTGGTCAGTCGGGCCATGCGGTTCTCCTTGCCGGGTTCACCCCGCCAGTTTCTCCGTTCCCGCGATGACATTCCAGCGCCGCGAGTCATCGCGACAGCGCCAGAGTGGCGCCGAAGTAGCCGCTCATCCCGGCGACGCCGAAGCCCAGCACCTGCTGATACGCGGCGTCGAGGAGGTTGTCGACCCGCCCGCGCAGCACCACGCTGCCGAGCCGGTAGTCACCGGCGAAGTTGACGACAGCGAAGCCGTCGAGCTGCTCGCGCCCGTTGACGCCGTCGTCGAAGCTGGCTCCCTGGAACCGCACCTCCCCCCACAGCCGTGCTGGCGGTGCGGCGCGCCACGTCAACCGGACGTTGCCGCTGTTGCGCGGTCGTCGGATGAGCTGCTGGTCGCTGCTGCGCGGCGTCGCCGCGGTGAGCGTATATGCTCCCGACACCTTGAGCGCCGGGTGCAGCAGCCACTCGCCGCCGACCTCGACCCCGGCCGCGGTGACGTCGCCGAGGTTTTCCGGACGTCCGCTGACGAAGTCGAACTGGATCAGGTCGGTGACCGCGTTCCGAAACACTGTGACGTCGACGTTCACCCGCGGCGAAGGCAACAGCGCTTCGACACCGAGATCGAAGCCGATGCTCTCTTCGGGACGCAGGTCGGGATTGCTGAAGCCCGGGTAATAGAGGTCGTTGAGCGTCGGCGCCTTGAATCCCGTGCCCACGGAGCCGTGCACCCGCACGATCTCGGAGGCCTCGACGGTGCCGGTGGCGCGCCCGGTCCACTTGCCGCCGAATGCACTGTGGTTCTCGTAGCGTAGCGTGCCGGTTACGGTGGCGCGGCCGAGGATTCGCAAGCGTTCCTGCGCGTATACGCCGACGACATCCACCTTCTCGTCGAAGGCGTCCTCGCCGAACGGCGAGCGGCTCGCCGAGGTCGCGGCTTCGTTGCGGTACTCGAGCCCAGCGGTCAGCGTTTGGCTCGCCGGCAGCGACAGCTCGTTCTGCCAGTCGAGCTCGACGATCGACGAATCGAGGCGGAAGGCATCGTAGAAGTCGTCGGGGGCGAGCGATTCGAGGTCTGCGTCGGTCAACGACAGCTGGGCTTGCGAGGCGAAGCGGCCGCCGCGCCAGGCGAAGGTCGCGGCGGCGACCGTCTCGCGGCCGTTCTGTACGTTGCGCAGTGCGTCCACGGGCCCGACGACGAAGTCGTAGCCGTCGAACTCGACCCTGTTGTCGAAGCCACGCACCACGCCACGCAGCACCAGCCCGCCATCGGAGTGGTAGTCGAGTCGGCCGTTGTAGGACAGGTTGCGCGAGCCATCGGGCTCGAGATTGCCGTTGCGTTCGTCGGCAGTCGAGTATCCGTCGCTGTCGAAGTAAGAGATGCCGCCGATGAGCTGCACGTTGCCCGTCTGCCCCGATCCCCATGTGTGCACCCGGCCGCTGGCAAACGAGCCGCCCTCCCCTTCGACACCCCAGGTGCCGGCGCCGGCTCCGCTGCGCGTGATGACGTTGATCACCCCACCGACCGCCTGCGAGCCGTAAAGCGCGCTCTGCGGCCCGCGCACGATCTCGATGCGCTCGATCTGGTCGGCAGCGAGCTGCAGGCCGGAAGTGTCGTAGGCACCGGTCGAAGGCGAGTTGACCTTGACGCCGTCGATCAGAAAAAGCGTGTGGCTGCTGTTGGCGCCGCGTAGGAACACCTGCGTCACCGAGCCCGCCGGGCCGCTCTGCACGACACTCACGCCGGGCGCGAACTGCAGCACGTCGACCAGCCATCGCGCGCCACTGAGCGCAATCTCGTCGCTGGAGATGACCGACACGCTGCTGCCCACGTCGCGCAACTGCTCGGCCTCACGGTCGGCGGTCACCACGACGCTCTCCTCGACGCGCACCGGATCCTGCTGTTGTTGCTCTTGCTCTTCTTGCGCAGCCACCTGGACCGCGTCGACGCGCCCGGCGGCCACCTCCTCCCGCGGCGTCGCAACAGGCGGCGCCGCGGCTGATGCGACGCGGGCACACGTCGAGCCGATGACGAAAGCAGAGAACAGGACCACCGAAGGTGATGGGAATTGCATGAGATCCCTCCCGCGAGGGCCGACCCCTTCGCGGAGGTCGGATTATGGTCTCCTGGCTTACGGATCAACCTACTCACCGCGCCTTCCCAAGGTCTGAGACCCCAGTGGCCGGAAACGGCGATCACGGCGCGTCGTTGCGCCAGAGGCCGTCCCGAGCGGCTTTCGTCCCCGATCACAGTTGCGGGGCAGCGTGGGATTCGCACCCACTTCCCGGAATGGAACTTCAAAGAGCTGATGCACTAGTAACATGAGCCGGATGCTCCGACCAACCTCGTCGTGGAGATCTCTTCCGCTGCTCATGCTGCTGGCGTTGGCCGCGCCACAGCCGGGCTGCCGCGGCGACGAAGACGCGTTGCTTGTGCTTGCCGCGGCGAGCACCATCGACGCCATGGAGGCGGCCGCCGCAGACTTCAGCTCCATCGAGGGTGTGCGCGTTGAGGTCAGCTTCGCGGCGAGCTCCGTGCTGGCGCGGCAGATAGCGGAGGGCGCGCCCGCCGATCTGCTGCTGTCGGCAAACACCGCCTGGGCCGACTACGTCGCCGAGCGGGTGCCGATAGCGCGCCGTGAGGTGCTGGTGACCAACCGGATCACCGTCGTCGTTCCCGCGGGAGCCGCGACGAACGAAATGTCGCTGCAGGAGCTTGCCGAGGATGACGTGGACTTCGCGCTGATCGCCATCGCCGACCCGACGTCGGTTCCGGCAGGCATCTACGCCGCCGAGGCCCTGCGACGGGAGTCGCTGTGGAGCGCGTTCGAGCCCCGCCTTCTGCCCGCGGTTGACGTGCGCGCCGCGCTCGCCCTGGTGGTCGATGGCGAGGCCGACGCCGGCTTCGTTTACGCCAGCGACGCCGCCTCCAGCGCGGACGTGCGGGTGATCACCCGCGTCGCCCCCCGCTTGCACGAGCCGATCGAATACCCTCTACTGCTACTGGGTAGCGCCCGGCCCGGGGCCGAGAGGTTGTTTGACTTCCTGGTGTCTGCGCGTGGTCGCACCCAGTTCCTCGAACGCGGGTTCAGCGAAGCCGGTCGATGAGCCCCGCGCCGACCACCGAAGCGGAGGCACGCACATGGGTCTGACTGCGGCGGAGTGGGCCGCCGTCACGCTGAGCATTCGTGTCGCCTTCACCGCGGTACTGCTGTCGCTCCCGTTCGGAATCACCGCCGGCTGGCTGCTGGCGCGACACGACTTCCGAGGTAAGTGGCTCGTCGAAACCACCGTCAACATCACCCTGGTGTTGCCGCCGGTGGTCACCGGCTACCTGCTACTGCGCCTGTTCGGCCGCCAGGGCTGGCTGGGTGGTTGGCTGGAAGAGACGTTCGGCGTGCGCATCGCCTTCACCTGGTGGGCCGCCGCCATCGCTGCGGCGGCGCTCGGCTTCCCGCTCATGGTGCGCGCCATCCGCTTGGCCTTCCGCAACGTCGATCCGCGCCTCGAGCAGGCGGCGCGCTCGCTCGGCGCAGGCCCGCTGGATGCCTGGCTGAGCGTCAGCTTGCCGTTGGCGCGCAGCGGCATTATCGCCGGAGCGATCTTGTCGTTCGCGCGCAGCCTGGGTGAGTTCGGCGCCACGATCACCTTCGCCGGCAACATCCCGGGCGTCACCCAGACCCTGCCGTTGGCCGTGTTCTCCGACCTCAACCGCGCCGGTGGCGGCAATCCGCTGCGGCTCTCGCTGGTATCGATCGTGCTGGCCGCCGGGGCGCTGGCCGCCGGCGAGTGGCTCGAACGGCGGGGCTCGCGCCGATGAGCGCGGCCGGAACGGGCAACGGCCACGGCGCGCCGCACCTGGCGGTGAAGTGCCGGCACCGCTTCACCAGCGGCTTCGCCCTGGATCTGGATTTCGTCGCCGAGCAGGCCACCACCGCACTGTTCGGCCCGTCGGGCGCCGGCAAGACCTCGCTGCTGATGATGATCGCGGGCTTCTTCACCCCGGACGAGGGGCGCGTCGCCTTCAACGACCATCTGCTGCTCGACACCGAAGCGGGGGTCGTGGAACCGCCCGAAGCGCGCCGCGTCGGTGTGGTTTTCCAGGACCAGCGCCTGTTTCCCCACCTCAGCGTGGAGGCCAACCTGCGCTTCGGCCGCCGGCGCCACCCGCAGCACTCGGGGGCGCCCGCGTTCGAGCGCATGGTGGCAGTGCTGGAGCTCGGCGGCCTGCTGGGCCGCCAGCCCGACACGCTGTCCGGCGGTGAGCGTCAGCGCGTCGCCCTCGGCCGCGCCTTGATGAGCGCCCCCGAGTTGCTGCTCCTCGACGAGCCGGTTGCGGCCGTCGACGAGGCGCATCGCGACACCATACTGCGCTACGTCGAGCGCGTCGCTCACGAGTGGCGGCTGCCGATGCTGTACGTCTCTCATCACCGCGCGGAGGTACAGCGCCTTGCCGACTGGGTGGTGGCGGTGGATCGCGGCCTGGTCATCGAGCAGGGCCCGCCCGAGCGCGTGCTCGGCGCCGACGCCGTGGTGGGCGCGCACGATTCGGTCAACCTCCTGCGGCTCGAGGAACCGGTCGCAGACGACGGCGGCTGGCTGGTGAGCCTGCCCGGGCTCGCCGAGCGGCTGCGCCTGCCCGCCGGGGAGGTTCCCACCAGCGAGACCGTCTTCGTGCAGTTCGGCGCCACCGACGTCATGCTGGCGAGCGGCGCAACCGAGGGACTCTCGGCACGCAACCGCCTGCCTGCCTCGGTGATCGAGCTGGTGCCGCGCGAGGGCCGGGTGTTCGTTGCCCTGCGCGTCGGCGATCAGCGCCTGTGGGCCGAGGTCACCAGCGACGCGGCACACGAGCTCGAGTTGGGACCGGGCAAGAACGTCACCTGCCTGATCAAGAGCGCAGCGCTGAAGGTGATCGAATGACTCCCTACCGCAGAAGAGGACACTCCATGACCGGACGACTCGCACCGCTGCTGTCGATCACCGTTGCGCTCGCCCTGGGCGCCGCATCCGCCGCGCCTATGTCGGCGACGCAATCCGGCGGCGACGACGCGCTCGCCGCCGCCGATTCCTTCCGACGGGCGAGCGAGCATCGCATCGTCGGGGAGCTGATGGAGCTCCTCCGCCTGCCCAACGTCGCCGCCGACCGCGACGCCATCCGCGCCAACGCCGACTGGATCATGCGCGCGCTCGAGGCACGCGGCGTGCAGGCCCGGCTGCTCGAGACCGAAGGCTCGCCCTATGTTCTCGGTGAGCTGAAGGTGCCCGGCGCGCGCCGTACGCTGATGTTCTATTGCCACTACGACGGTCAGCCGGCGGACCCGTCGCGCTGGATCGGCCACGCCCCCTGGGAGCCCGTGGTGCGCAACGGCCGGCTGGAGGACGGAGCCGAGATCGTCGCGCTGCCTGACGGCCCGATCGATCCACAGTGGCGCATCTACGCGCGCTCGTCATCCGACGACCGCGGCCCCATCGTGATGCTGTTGAGCGCGCTCGACGCGCTGCGCGCCGCGGACATCGAACCGACGGCGAACATCAAGTTTCTCTTCGAGGGCGACGAGGAAGCCGGATCGCCACACATGAACGAGGTGGCCGAGCGCTATCGAGAGGAGCTCGCCGCCGACGTGGTGTTTTTCGCTGACGGCCCCAAGCACCCGTCCGGCCGGCCGACGCTGACCTTCGGGGCGCGCGGCATCGCCACCGTGCAGCTGACCGTGTATGGCCCAACGCAGCCGTTGCACAGCGGCCATTACGGCAACTGGGCGCCCAACCCGATCATGCGTCTGGCCGAGCTGCTGACCACCATGCGCGACGATGCGGGCAACATCCTGATCGACGGCTACGACGACCAGGTCCGCCCGC
>JASFRZ010000170.1:0-9656 GCA_050114655.1 Acidobacteriota bacterium | reverse complement strand
AGTGGTGCCGGTCTACAGCGAGACCCTCTATCCCCTGCAGCAGTTCGGCTGGCACGACCTCCGCGCCGTTACCGTGGGCGACGACAAGCTCATCGAGGCGCCCACCATCGAGCTCTACGATCTCCAGGCTGATCCTGGTGAGACCGACAATCTGGCAGCCGGCTCGGACCGTGTGATCGATCAGCTACGCGACGCGATGGCTCCGTGGGTGGAGCCCGATCTCACCGGTGACGCCGCTGCCGGTGTCACCAGCGATCCCGAGCAGCTCGCCGCCCTGCGCGCTCTCGGCTACGTCGCGGTGGCGCGTGCAGCCTCCGGCGCGTCGCTACCCGATCCCAAAGACAAGATCGCCACCTTCCAGCAGATCACCACGGCGATGGGCGCGTGGCGCGCCGGCGACACGGAAACGGCGCTGGAGATCATCGACGGGTTGATCGCCGCCGAGCCCGACTTTGCCGGCGCCTATCACTTCCGCGGCCTCGTACTGTCGGGATCGGGCGACAACGAGGACGCAGTCGAGGACTTCCGACACGCCCTCGAGCTCGACCCGGAGCACGGCGTGGCGGCGCGTGCCTTGGTGCGTGCGTACCTGGCGCTCGGCCGCACTGGCGACGCCGAGCAAGTACTCGTCGATCTGCTCGACGCCTCGCCGGGCGATGCCGAGCTGCGCGCCGAGCTGGCGGTGTTGTACCTCCAGCAGGGTCGCATCGACGAGGCTGACGCGCTGGTCAGCGAGGGGCTGGAGCGAGATCCGGCCGCGGCGCGCCTGTACGCCGTAGCCGGGCAGGTCGCGCTGCAACGCGAGGAGCCGCTCAACGCGCTCCAGGCGTTCGATCGTGCTGTCGAGCTCGAGCCCGGCAACTTTCCCCTGCAGATGAACCGAGCAATTCTGCTATCGCAGCTCGGCCGTCAGGTGGACCTCATCAACGCGCTCGAGGAGGCGCTGCGCGCCCGCCCGGGGGCGCCGCAGGCGATGCTCTTCCTCGCCCAGGCGCTGTACGACAACGGCAACCCCGATGACCTCGACAGGGCACGGCAGCTCGCCGAGGATGGCCTGAAGCGCGCCACCAACCCGCAGGTGCTGGTGCTCGGCCACACCACGCTTGCGGGGATCTACGACGCTCTCGACCGCCCCGATGAAGCCGAGGCCGAGCGCCGCGAGGCGGCGCGCCTGTCGGGCGGGCAATAGCTCGAACTTCTCGTCGGATCCCGGCTTCACGCTCGCAAGAGCTGCGATGACTACGTTGCGCTCGGCCCTGGTTCCGACCGCCGGATCATCGCGCTACCCTGTTGCCGACGCGGCTGCGTCCGGCACGCCGCACCGCCGTTTCTCCCCACTCGACAGGTAAACTCCGATGCTCACAGCCCGCTCCGCCGCCCGCTGCGCGGCCCTTCTCGCAGCTTTCGCACTGACCGTCGCCTGCGGCCCTTCCGCCCCCGCGGTCACCCCCGCCGACCTCGTGCTCCACAACGGCACGGTGGTTACGGTCGATGATGACCTGCCCGAGGCACAGGCGATCGCGGTCAACGGCTACGCGATCACCGCGGTGGGCAGCGACGACGAGATCGCTCCCTACATCGGTCCGGATACCGAGGTCGTCGACCTCGCCGGCCGTCTCGCCATCCCCGGCTTCATCGAGGGCCACGGCCACTACATGAGCCTGGGTGAGTCGAAGATGATCCTCGACCTCACCACCGTGCGGAACTGGGACGAGATCGTCTCGATGGTCGCCGAGGCGGCGCAACAGAGCGAGCCGGGCACATGGATCGAGGGGCGCGGCTGGCACCAGGAAAAGTGGGACTCCGTCCCGGCGGTCAACGTCGACGGCGTACCGCTGCACTACGGCCTCTCGGAGGTTTCACCCGACAACCCGGTGAGCCTGGAGCACGCCTCCGGGCACGCCTCGTTCGCCAACGCCAAGGCGATGGAGCTCGCCGGCATCGGCCGCGATACGCCGGATCCGGCCGGCGGCACCATCGTGCGCGACGAGGACGGCGACCCGACCGGTTTGCTGCGCGAAACCGCCCAACGCCTGGTCGCCGAGCGCATCGCCGCCGACCATGCCGATGACGACCCCGCCGAGGTCGACGCGCGCCGACGCCGCATGGTGCAGCTCGCCGGCGAGGAGGCACTCAGCAAGGGGGTCACGAGCTTCCACGACGCCGGCGAGAACTTCGCCACCATCGACTTCTTCCGCCGCCTCGCTGCCGACGGCGCGCTGCCGGTGCGCCTGTACGTGATGGTGCGCTACGAGACCAACGAGGCGATGGCCGAGCACCTGCCCGAGTACCGCATCATCCCGCAGGGCAATGACTTCCTCGCGGTGCGCTCGATCAAGCGGCAAATCGACGGCGCGCTGGGCTCGCACGGCGCCTGGTTGCTGGAGCCCTACGAGGACATGCCGGAGAGCACGGGACTGGTGCTCGAGCCGGTCGAGGACATCGAGCGCACCTGCCAGATCGCCATCGACAACGGCTTCCAGGTCAACACCCATGCCATCGGTGACCGCGCCAACCGCGAAGTGCTCGACATCTACGAGCGCACCTTCGCCGCTCACCCGGAAATGACCGACCTGCGCTGGCGCATCGAGCACGCCCAGCACCTCGATCCCGCCGATATCCCGCGCTTCGCGCAGCTCGGTGTCATCGCCGCCATGCAGGGGGTTCACTGCACCTCCGACGCGCCCTGGGTGTTCCGCCGCCTGGGCGCCGAACGCGCCGAGTCGGGCGCCTACATGTGGCGCGCGCTGATCGACTCCGGCGCCGTCGTCGGCAACGGCACCGACGTACCGGTGGAGGACATCGACCCGATCGCCAGCTTCTACTCTTCGGTGTCGCGCATCGACCTGAATGGCGACGTGTTCTTCCCCGAGCAGCGCATGACGCGCGAGGAGGCGCTGGCTTCGTACACGATAAACAACGCCTACGCCGCCTTCGAGGAGCATCTCAAGGGGTCGATCACGCCGGGCAAGCTGGCCGACATCACGGTGCTGTCGGACAACATCATGACCATCCCGATGGAGCAGATCCCGCAGGCCCGCGTCGACCTGACAATCGTCGGTGGCGAGATCAGGTACCGCCGCTGAACCGCGGCTGCGCGGCGATCACTGCCCCTCGGCGGCCTCCAGGATGCGCGTGATGTTCTCCCAGCGCTCGGGCGCGACGCCACGCAGCACCTCGTCGAACTGGCTGGTCCACTGATTGCCGGCGGCCTCGACCTGCTTGCGTGTGTGCTCGATGAAGTTATCGGTGAAGGCCTCCTCATCGAAGCCCTCCTGATGCGCCCACACCGACCACTGGGTGATCGATTGGAAGTAGGCGGTGGGATCGCTGTCGGGTGGCAGCAGGCCGAGGTCGTTGAGCTGCTGCGCCGCATCGAGCACCTTGCGCACCGGGGCGAACTGCTCCTGCAGCCCCTTGGGGGCGAGCTGGAACATCTGGTCGGCGACCGGCGGTAGGCGCAGGAACTCCAGGCAGTAGGCGTCGAGCTGCGTGGTCACCGGGTCCTGCGGCAGCACCTGCTGCAGCTGCTGCTGCACGAGCTGCTGCGCCTCTTCCTTGAGCGGCTCGACCACCAAACCCTTGACGTCGATGTCCATCGGCGCGTCGCCGTCGTTGAGGAAATAGCCGGTAAATGCCTCGCCCGTCGAGCTGCCGACGTTGCTGAGGAACATCTGGAAGGGATTGTTCTGCCCGGCGGAAGACGTCCTCGCGCCGCTCGCGCGCGGCTGCTCTTCTGCCGCGCGCCCGGCGTGCGGCGCCACGCGCAGCGCAGCGGTACTGCTCGTCGATGAGCGCCACACCGCGTTTCCGGACGACGCGGTGGCGCCCAGTCCGCGAAACGAGAAAACCCGCCGGAGCGCGCTCCATAGCGACGGCGCCTCCGGCGCCGGCGGCGGTACGGGGTCGCGGCCGGGGGCGACCATCTTGATCTCGACGACGATCATCAGCTGCACCGTCGGATCGCGCCCACCCGGCACGGAGATGAAAGGCTCCGGATCACCGATCGGATCGAACCCGCCCAGGGACACGGGCGGGCGACTGTCGCCGGGCGATGGGCCGCTCGCTCCGGCCGCTTCGAAAGTCGGGTACACGTTCGTGCTCACGGCTTGCGCGAAGTTGCCACTGTTCGTGGTCGGCGCGCTCAACCCGGTGTCCTTGAGGAAGGCGATGGTGGCCCAATCGCCACCGGTCACCACCGGCAACGACTGCGGCGCCAGTGTGGTCATCGCCCCGGAGTCGGTGACCAGGCTGGCGTCCTGGTACTTGAAGAAGATCTTGTCGTTATAGGTGTAAAACGTCGGATACGGTGCCGTGCCGGCGCCGAGACTCCCGGTGTTCCGCCCCGCCGGCTGGTCGTCCGGAGCGAGCTCCACAGTGCCGTTGGTTTCCCATCGCATCGACTGCGTGTTGAACGTCCGGTACCGCAGCTGCAGTTCCTGCCCACCCGCCAAGGAACGGTCGTTCGCACCGCTGCCGCCATCGAGGCTATTCGCCACCTGGTTCCAGACCGCGACCAGGTAGTTGACTGCGTTCGCGGGATCCTCCGTTCTTCCGTAGCGCAGGCTCTCGGCCGCCTGCCACGAGGTCATCCCCGGGGGGGTGTCGGCGGCCGCGTTGCTAAAGGTCCCATCGGGGTTGAAGGCGACGGCTCGCAGCTGCGCGTCCAACCCGTTGTCGTTGCCAGCGGTGTTGTCGGCGACGCGGTAGGAGATGATCTCCGCCGGGTCGATGTCACCGCCGCCCGCGATGCCGCCGGGCGATCGGTCGACCTGCAGCGCACGGCTTCCGAAGCCGGCGAAGCTCTCCTCGAGCGAGGGGCAGATCCCGCCGCCGCCTTCGGCGCAGGCGTTGGAGGTGACGGTGGTGGTACAAGCGGGGCTGTTCAAACAGTCGGAGCCGCCGCGCTGCAGCGACGAGCAGCCGGGCGCGGCGGGGTCCTGGCTGCACAGATTGCCGATGGCGTTGACGACGTCGCCGCGCTCGACCGTCTCGAAACAGGCGATCCCCTGCACCCGGCAGTCGGGCAGGCCGGGCTGCAGGGCGCTGCAGGTGGCGTCGTCGCCGCTCTCGGAGCACATCTTGATGATGTTGGCCCAGGCCAGCTCCGGCAGCCGCGCGCCACAGGTGTCGCCCAGCAGATTGGCGGCACAGTCGGTGGACACGACGTAGGATTCGCGCGGCACGGCGTCCTGCGGGTTGCCGCTCTGCGCGCCTTGGGCGGGTTGCTGCGGGGCCAGAGCGTACGCTGCTCGAAGGGGCGCCAGCGCGCAGATGCACGCGGCGGCGAGCGCGACAGCGAGCGTCACTGCCGACCACGTCGTCGGTTGTGATCGGGTCTCGTGCATGGCGGACCGAAGTCGTCGGCGGAATGGCCTCCGATGGTATCAGGGCGACTCAGCGCTGCTGCAGCACCTTTTGCAGATTCTCCGTCGCCTGCCGGTAGTCGGGATCGAGACGCAACGCCTCGTGCAGGTGGGATATCGCCTCCTCGACACGGCCCGTGCTCCACAGCGCCACTGCGAGGTTGTTGTGCGCGCGCGCCAGGCCGGGGTCGACGAACAGCGCCATGAGGTACGCGTCGATTGCCTCATCCAGGCGCCCGCGGTCGGCGAGCGTGACGCCGATGTTGTCGTACCCCTCGGCGAACCCGGGATCGACGATCGTCGCGCGACGAAAGGCGGCGATCGCCTCGTCGGCAGCGCCGCGCGCAGCCAGCAGGCGGCCGAGATCGTTGTACGCCTCGGGTGCGCCGGGCGCCAGAGCGACGGCCTCGCGGTAGGCAGCCTCTGCTCCCGCCGCATCCCCGGCAGCTTCCAGCGCCCGACCGAGGCTGCGATGGTACTCGCCGCGGCGCGGCGCCAGATTGATCGCGCTTCGATAGGCGCTCTGCGCCTCGTCGACGCGGCCGAGATCCAGCAGCGCGTCGCCGCGGCCGGCGCGGACGACGGCGTTCGTCGGCTCGAGAGCCACGGCCCGATCGTAGGCCTGCAGCGCCTGCGCGGGTTCGCCCTCCAGCAGCAGCGCGCGGCCCCGGACGTTGTAGGCGGGGACGAAGTCGGGGTCGTTCTCCAGCGCCTGTGCGCTACCGGAAAGCGCGTTGGCGAGCTCACCCGCCTGCAGCGACACCGCCGCCAGGTTGGTGTAGGCGTGCGCCAGTAACGGCATGCGCAGGAACTCCGACTCGGAGTAGCGGTAAATCTCTCTGACGGCGAGGCGAAACTGCTGCTGTGCCTCGCGCCACCTTCCCTGACCGGCGAGCACGGTGCCGAGGTTGTTGCGCGCGCTCGGCTCGAGCGGCTGCAACGCCAGCGCCGCCTCGTACTGCGCCTGCGCCGCGTGCACATCCCCCTGCACGTAGAGCGCCATGCCGAGGTTGACGCGCGGCGAGACGTACGCCGGATCGATGCGAATGGCCTCCTCGAAGAGCGTCTCGGCGGCGACGAGTTGCCCCTCCCGGGCCGCCACGGTGCCGAGGTTATAGTGTGCGCGCGCGTTGCCGGGCCGCTTGCGCACCACGTCGGCCCACATCCGCGCCTCGCTGGAGTAGTCGAAGTTGCGCGCGAAGGTCATGCTGCCGAGCAGTGCCACCGCCAGCGCCAGGGCCGCCGCCGGGGCGGGCTCGAAGCGGCGAACCGGGGCGGGGGCGCGTCGCCAACACGCGCGCGCCGCCAGCACCCCCAGCACGATGAGCGGGGCCAGCGCCAGGTACATGCGGTGCTCGACGGCGAGGTCGGGCAACGGCACGACGCTCGACGACACCGCCAGCGTGAGGAAGAAGGAGGCACCGAGGAAGCCGAGCGCCGGCGCACGCCACAGCGACCAGGCGACGGTAAGCAACAGGACGCACATCGCCGCTACCGCCGGCACCGCCTGCGCGAAGCTCGCCACCGGCTGCCAGGCGTAGTCGAAGACCAGAGGATGCGGCCACAGCGCCAGACGCAGGTAGTGCAGCATTACCTGCGCCTGCGACAGCAGGTACTGACCCGAGCCCACCGCGCCGGGCGCCAGCGGCCCGAAGGCAAAATCGTCGCCGCCCAGGGGGATCACCCTCTGGCTGGTCAAACCTCCCCACAGGCCGGCGTAGATGAACGCGTTGGGCATGTCGGCGAGCCGACGCGCCAGCAGCACCGCCGGCGGGCCGGCGACGAAGACAGCGTAGAGCGCCCAGCGGCGGCGCAGCGCGCACCCGAGCGAGCCGGCGGCGAAGCAACAGTCGTACAGCAGGAACATCAGCGGGGCAGTGACCGCGATCTCCTTGCAGCCGAGCGCCAGCATCAGCCCGCCCAGCGCGCCGGCGTACCAGCCGGCGCCTCCTTCGGCCTGCAGCGCGCGCACGAAGCAATACAGCGCCACCAGGTAGAACATCCCGGCCATCGACTCGGAGCGTTGCACCACGTAGGTGACCGCCTGGGTGCTCAGCGGGTGCACCACCCACAGCAGCGCGGTCGCCAGCCCCAACGCGTCGGCGTTGTCGCGCACGCGGCGCGCGACGGGAAATACGCAGGTGCGGCGCACGACGCCGAAGAGCGCCAGCGCCGCCGCCAGGTGGACGACGAGATTGACCAGGTGGTACGACCACGGCGCGCCAGCACTGATCGCGTAGTTGACGGCAAACGAGTAGAAGACCACCGGTCGCAGCCCCTGACCGATCACCACGCCGATCGGCCAGAGCTGACGGATGTTCTGGTTGACGACGATGTGCGGCAGGTCGTCGAATAGAAAGACGCCGGCGAAGCTGCTGGCGTACGCCAGGCCACCACACGTCACGATCAGCGCCGGCATCCACCACGCGAGCGGGCACAGCGCCCGTGGGGCAGGAGCCTCGGCCTCGGGTTGCTCGCTCATCGGCTCACCAGCGGGAGACGGGATCAGTCGAGCCGCAAGCGTAACCGCCGATCGAGGGGCAAATACAGGGCCAGCAGCGCGGCGATCAACGGCAGTCCCTCGAGCGGCAGCAACACGTGCGTCGTCTTGCCCCAGTACGAGGTCTCCCAGTAGGCAGGGCGCGGCCCGGTGCGTGCCAGGACGATCCACGCCGACGGGTCCGGGAACAGCGTCAGGCGACCTGCGAGCCACAGCGCGCCCCCCGCGGCGACGAACGCCGCCGTGGTGCGAAAGGCCGTCGAGCGCACGTAGTCGCGCCAGGAGTAGCCGTCCGACGCCGCATCGACGTTATCGGCGAGGAGCGCCAGCGCGAGCAGGACGCCGAAGGCGCCGCCGGCCAGGTTGAGGACGATGTCGTTGAAATCGAAGTAGACGGAGTCGACCCGGTTGCCCATGTTCAGCACCCAGTACTGCCACGCCTCGTCGAAGGCGCCGAACAACGTCACCCAGGTGATTGCCTCGGTGACGCGGCCGGTTCGCGGCAGCAGCAACATGCCGAGCAGGGCGTACTGTGGGAAGTGGATCGCCTCGGTGTCGACCATGAACATGGTGTTGTAGATGAGCCCGATCAGCAGCAGCGTGATCACGTTGTACAGCGCAATCAGCCAACCGCCGGGCCGTCCCCACAGACGTGCCGCGACCAGCAAGACCGCGGCCGCGCCGAGCAATCCACCGCCGACCGTGATGTACAGGCTGAGTCGCTCGATGGTGAGCTGCTCGCCCGCCCAGGCGGCGATCTTCTGCACCCCGTCGTGACTGATCAGATAGCCGGCGACGAGCGCCCCGACCAGCGTCCAGCCGATCACCGGGTGGCGCGCCAGCGCGCTGCCGCAGCGCCCGGCGGTGCTCAGGATTCGTCCTTTTCGACGTAGATGGTCTGTGTCGGGAACGCCATCTCGATGCCTTCCTTCTCGAAGCGTCGCTTGATCTTGAGGTTGATCGACTGGGTGGTGTTCATGAAGTCGATGTAGGCCGGTGTCTCGACCCAGTAGACCGAGGCGAAGTTGAGCGAGAAGTCGCCGTAGGAAGCGAAGTGGGCACGATCGAAGCGAGCCAGCGCCTCCTCGTCGACGATCTCCTTGATGATCCCGGGGATCATCTCGAGCTTCTCCGCCGCGGTGTCGTAGGTGACCCCGAGGTTGAGATTGCCACGACGCTCCTGCATGCGACCGAAGTTGCGTACGCGGCTCGACAGCAGGTCGCCGTTGGACATCACCAGCTCCTCGCCGGTGACCGAGCGCACGCGCGTGCTCTTGAGGCCGACGTGCTCGACGGTACCGGAGTCCTGTCCCACGGTGATGAACTCGCCCACCGCAAAAGGTTTGTCGAGCGCGATGGTCAGCGAGCCGAACAGATCGGAAAGGATGCCCTGCACCGCCATGGCGATGGCGATGCCGCCGATGCCGACGCCGGTGATCAGGGCGGTGACGTCGAAACCGACGGTGTCGAGGGCGACCAGAGCCACCATCGTGTAGAAGACGATGCGCGCCACCGTGCCCATCAGGGTGGCGATCGTGGTGACGGTGGGGTCGTCAGCTCCGACACGTGTCTCGGCGACGCGCCGGGTCAGGAAGGTGATGATCTGGTTGCCCCACAAAGACGCCTGCAACAGGAACGCCAGGATGGCGCCCGCGTCGATCAACTCGCGCACGCTGGGGTCCATGTCGAGCACGTAGGAGCCGGCATACAGCGCCAGCACCACGATCAGGATGCGTTTGGTGGAGGAGAGCAGGTGGATGATGAAGTCGTCGAGGTCGGTCTCGGTCCTT
>JASFRZ010000169.1:0-9662 GCA_050114655.1 Acidobacteriota bacterium | reverse complement strand
GGCCGCGCTGCGCCAGCGTGGACTCGAAGCGCGGCACCCAGGTGCGGCAGAAGCCGCAGGCGTCGTCGTACAGGACCCAGCCGGCCGCGGGTTCTTGTCGTGGCGCATCCATGATCTCGAGTGTAGCGCCGTTGACTGTGCCGCCGCTTTTATGCAAAATGCATATATGCAAAATGCACTACAACAGGATCCCGAGGTTCTCCTGCCCCTCAAGCCGCGCGTCTTCATGGTGCTGGCCATCCTCAACGACGGCCCCTGCCACGGCTACGGCATCCTCAAGCAGATGAAGGAGCGGTCCGGCGGCTCGATGCGCATGGACGCCGGGTTGCTGTACCGCACGCTGGCGCGCCTGACCGACAAGGGCGTGGTGCGCGACGCGCCCGAGCACGTCGACCCGCACGACGCGCGCCGGCGCTACTACGAGCTCACCGACTTCGGCGTGCAGGTGCTGGCGGCCGAGGCGCGACGGCAGCAGGAGCTGCTCGGCTCGCTGGCCCTGGCCGACAGCGGGGGCAAGAAACGATGACGTCCCGGCGGAAGCCGGTATTGTCGCGGGCGACGCGGCTGTACGAGCTCTTCCTGTACGCCTATTCACCCGTATTTCGCGCGCGCTATCAGGACGAGCTGGCTGCCACGTTCGAGGCCGGCCTCGCCGATGCCGGTGACCCCGCCCGGCGATCCCTGTTCCTGCTCACCGCATGCGCCGGCGCGCTGGCTCACGGTCTTGCGGAGCGCATCACGGGGTGGCATCCCGTCGCCGGAATGGCGCTGGATCTGCGCAGCGGTTTGCGCTCGCTGGCGCGCCGCCCGGGATTCCTGCTCGCCGCCGCGGTGCCGGTGGCGCTGGGCGTCGGCGGCGTCGCCGCGGTGCTGGCGGTGATGAACGGCGTTTTGCTGCGACCGCTGCCGTACGAGCAGCCGGAGCGGCTGGTCAAGGTCGGCCGGCCGCTGGCGAGCGGCGCGCTGGCCTCCGTTTCGACCGCCAACGTGATCGATCTCGAGGATGAGGTACCGGGCCTGACGGTGGCCGGCCTGATGGGTGCGCAGACGGTGGTGCGCAACGGCGACGAGCCGGCGATGCTGGTGCTGGCGCGGCCGACGCGGCACTTCATGGAAGTGTTCGGTCTCACCCCCGAGCTCGGGCGCCCGTTTCTGCCCGACGAGTACGTGGAGCCGCACGTGGCGATCCTCTCCTGGTCGTACTGGCAGCGTGCCTGGGGCGGTGACCCGGCGGCAGTGGGGGCGCAGCTCGAGACCGACCTGGGCGACTTCCGCATCGTCGGTGTGTTGCCGCGCTCGTGGCAGCCGCCCGAGGCGGTGCGCCGCACCGACGCCGACGCCTGGATCCCGCTGAACTACGAAGACTCGATGCTCGAGATCACCCGCGCCTTCGGCTTCACCGAAGCCGTCGGCCGCCTGCGGCCCGGCGCCACCATCGAGGCGGTCAACGAGCAGCTTCGCGCCGCCGCCACGTCGCTGTGGGAGCAGTACCCCGACGCCAACTCCGAGCGCGACGGCTCTGCCAAGATGCTCGAGGCGCGCTCGCTGTACGCCGAGACGGTGGGCGACATCGGCGGGCGCATCGGCATGCTGTTGGGCGCGGTCGGCTGCCTGCTGGCGATCGCCTGCGCCAACGTCGCCAACCTGTTTCTGGCGCGCGGCAGCGAGCGCGAGCGCGAGCTGGCCATGCGCACGGTGCTGGGTGCCGGCCGCCGGCGTCTGGTGGTGCAGCTTCTCGTCGAGTGCCTCGCCGTGGCGGTGCTCGGTGGGCTCGCCGGGCTGGCGCTTGCCTATACCTCGCTCGACGCCCTGGTGACAATGACCCCCGACCTGCCGCGCGCCCAATCGGTGGCGATCGATCTGCGTGTCGTCGGCGCCGGCTTCGCTGTGGCGCTCATCGCCGGCCTGGCGTTCGGCCTGTTACCGGCGCTCACCACCTCGCAGCGCGACCCCGGCAACGTGCTGCGCGGCGGCACCTCGACGCGCCGCGGCGCCGATCGGCTGCGCGGCGCGCTGGTCATCGGGCAGACCGCCCTGGCGCTCGCGCTGGTGACCGGCGGCGGCCTGCTGGTCAACAGCGTGGTGCGGCTGGCGATGGTCGACCTCGGATTTCGCAGCGAGGGCGTGCTCGCCGTGCGGCCGCACCTGAGCGCCTACATCACCGGCGGCGAGGACGACCCGCGGCCGTTCTACCGTGCCTTCCGCGACCGGCTACGGACGATTCCCGGCGTGCAAGCGGTCAGCGGCGGCATGTTCCTGCCCGGCGAGGGGCTGCCGGTGATCTTCCACCTCGACGATCCCGAGGGCGACGAGCCGCTCGAGAGCTGGCGCCACACGGTGTTTCCGGGGTACTTCGAGCTGCTCGACATTCCGATCATCGAGGGTCGCGGCCTGGGTCCCGAGGACACCGAGGGCAGCGCCCGCGCGGTGGTGCTGAGCCGCTCGCTGGCGCGCGAGCTTTGGCCCGGTCGTCCCGCGGTGGGACGTACGCTCAAAGGTAGCGACGGCACGCACGAGTTCACCTTCACTGTCGTCGGCGTGGCCGAGGACGTGCGCGACGCCGGCCCGCACGAGGATCCCGGGCCGGTGCTCTACGAGGCCTACGCGCAGAATCCCTGGCTGCCCTCGATGTCCCTGCTGGTGCGCTACCGCGGCGACGCCGCCGCGGCGGGCCCGGCGGTGCGCGCGGCGCTGCGCGCCGTCGATCCCACCGTCCCGCTCGGCGACGCGGTGTCGTTGACCGACCTGGTGGCGCGCAACACCGTACAGGAGCGCCACTACGCGCTGCTGCTCGGCACCTTCTCGCTCATCGCGCTGGCGATCGCCGCGGTCGGCGTGTACGCGACGGTTTCTTACACCGTCACCCGGCGGCTGCGCGAGATGGCGATCCGCGTGGCGGTGGGTGCGCGCGCCGGGGACGTGATGCGGCTGGTGATCGGCCGTGGCCTGCTGCAGGTGGTCACCGGCGTGCTGCTGGGGTGTGTGCTGGCGCTGATCGCGACCGGCGTGCTGGAGAGCTTGCTGTTCGGCATCACGCCGTCCGACCCGGCGACTTACCTGCTCGCCGCCGCGGTGTTGATCGTGGTGGCGCTGGCGGCGTGCGTCGTTCCGGCGCTGCGCGCCACGCGCGTCGATCCGCTCACGATCATGCGAACAGGCTGACCGCCTTACTTCCACCGGGCGCGCCCGTCATCCCGTCGGCGTGGAGCCGCGGGAGAGGGAAAGAACGCAGCCCCGCTCAGCTTCCGCGTGCGGCGACGATCGCCGCGCTCATTGGGGGCGCCAGCTCGGCGGCGATCTGCGCCGGCGTCCCCGGCGTCTCGTCGTAGCGGCGCGCGAACACGTGGCCGCCGTCGGGCGTGACCACCTGCAGGAACAGGGTCCCGGAGCCGGCGCGGCCTCCGCTGAGCACGAAGTCGGCGTCCACCGCGGCGGCGATCTCGGCGATCGCGGCGCCGTCGACCGCGTACTGCGCGGTGGTCGCGGGCCCGACCACTACCAGCTCGCCGGGCGCAGCGTCGACCAGCGCGGCGACGAGCGCCGCGGTCAGCTCGCGGTTGAAGGTGCCCGGCTCATCGGCCTCGGGATCGACCAGCGGCAGCACCGCGAGGCGTGCCGGCGCGGCGCGCTCGGGGGCGGGCGCGGTGGCAGGTGGTGTGGAACGGCCGGGAGGCGTTGCCGCGCGGTCGACGGTGGGCGTCGCCAGCTCGTTCCACAGCGCGAAGCCGGTGGCTGCGAGCAGCAGTAGGAAGGTGATCACGTAGGGCATCGTCGAGGCATCCGTGAGCCTGGTCTCCTCGAGCGGCTCGTCGGCCCCCGGCTGATGATGGGGCCCGTCCGGCGCCACCGGCACGATGATGCGGTAGCCGCGCTTGGGCAGCGTCTCGATCAGCTCCGCGTCGCCGCCGGTCTCCTTGATCGCGGTGCGGATCTGTCCCATGCAGGTGTGGAGCCCGGCGTCGAAATCGACCGTCGTGTCGGGCCACAGCGCGTCGCGGATGGCGCCACGCTCGACCAGCTCGCCGGCGGCTTCGAGCAGCATCGTCAGCAGCCGCGCCGGCTTGGGCTGCAGCCGCAGCGACTCGCGCGGGCCGTCGAGCTCGCCGGTCTCGGGATCGAAGGTGTGGTTGTTGAAGCGGAACAAGCGGCGTTCTCGGCGTGCGGAAGGGCCGGCGGCGCGCCGACTCCTGCCCAAGCCTAGCAGGGTGCGGCCCTGCGGCGCGCCACAGCGGTCGCCGCAGCCGGTCAGTTAACTCTCCTGGTTTCAGTTAGTTACGCGCGCTCCGGTTTTCCTCAGGTTTTCTTCAGGCGTTGTCGATGGACGCCCCGTCCCGCCGTCCGCACAATCGTCCCCGCACCTTCCTGACGTTCCCCATGGAGCAACACCGCATGAGCACCTCGAATCGACGTTCCGTTCTGATCGCCGGCGGCCTCGCGCTGGCACACGGTCCGCTGGCGCGGGTCGCCGGCGCAGCCACCGCGACATCGCCCGGCGCCCGAGTCGCCGCGGCAACCGCGGCGCCCCACGCAAAGGCCACGACCGCCGGTATCCCGCCGTCTTTTCCGTCCACCGATCCCGAGCTCGCCGGCGTCGTGGTGGGCGCCGCCCACACCGACATCGAGCGCGTGCGCGAGCTGGTCACCGCACGCCCGCACCTGGCTCGCGCCACCGTCGACTGGGGCTTCGGCGACTGGGAGTCGGCGCTCGGCGCCGCTTCGCACATGGGCCGGCGCGACATCGCCGAGTTGCTCATCGCGCACGGCGCGCGACCGAACATCTTCACCGCCGCGATGATGGGGCAGCTCTTGGTGGTGCGTGCCCGCGTCGAGGCCGAGCTCGGCGTGCAGCGCATCCCCGGTCCGCACGGCATCACCCTGCTGGCGCACGCGCGCGCCGGCGGCGAGCAGGCGGCTCCGGTCGTCGAGTATCTCGAGGGGCTGGGCGATGCCGACGAGCGTCCCGACACGATCGCGCTGTCCGCCGAGCAGCGGGAACGACTCCTGGGCGCCTATGCGTTCGACGCTCCCGACAACGCCGTGCTGCACGTCGAAGAGGCGCGCGAGATGCTGGTGCTGCGGCGCCAGGGGCTGGACTTCGGCCGACGCCTGTCCGCAGTGAACGAGGTCGAGTTCTATCCCTCGGGCTCTCCCACGGTGCGGCTCGTGTTCACCCTCGGCGACGATGGCACGGCGACCCTCCGGGTGATCGACGACGAGGTTCTGCTGACTGCCACGCGAGTGAACGGGTAGCGGCCCGGCTGGCAGACGGCCGGCTTCACGATGCCGGCTCGGGCTCGTCGTCGTACTCGTGCAGCCGGTTGTAGAGCGTCTTCTTGGCAATGCCGAGCGCCTCCGCGGCGCGCGTCTTGTTGCCGTCGAAGTGATCGAGCGTGGCCAGAATGAGGCGGCGCTCGGCGTCGGCGAGGCTCGATCCGACGCGCACCCGCAGCACCGAGCCCGCGCCCGTGGAGCGCGGCGTGGCGCCGGCGACCTCGGGGGGTAGGGCGTCAATGCCGATCTCGTCGTCGGCGAGGATGAAGGCGCTACGGATGGCGTTCTTCAGCTCGCGCACGTTGCCCGGCCAGTCGTAGCCGGCGAGGCGCTCGAGGGCTCCGGGGGCGAAACGCTTGCTGTCCTGCGCCGCGCGGTTGCGCTCCTCGAGAAAGTAGTGCGCCAGCAGCTCGATGTCACCGCCACGATCGCGCAGCGGCGGCACCCAGATCTGGAACACCTTGAGACGGTAGTAGAGGTCCTCGCGCAGGTCGCCACTCTCCACCGCCTCCTCGACGTTGCGGTTGCTGGCGGCGACCACGCGGGTGTCGACGTCGATCGGCTTCTCGCCGCCGACGCGCGTGACCTTGCCCGTCTCCAGCACGCGCAGCAACTTGACCTGCGAGTCGGGCGGCATCTCGGTGATCTCGTCGAGAAACAGCGTGCCGCCGTCGGCGCGCTCGAACCAACCGCGGTGGCGACGATCGGCGCCGGTGAAGGCCCCCTTCTCGTGACCGAATAGCTCGCTCTCGAGCAGCTCGCTGGCCATCGCGCCACAATTGACCGGGCAGAACGGCCGGCCGCGCCGCGGGCTCAGCTCGTGCAGCGTGCGCGCCACCACCTCCTTGCCGGTGCCGCTCTCGCCCGCTACCAGCACGGTGGCGTCGGACGGCGCGACACGCGCGATGCGGTTGTAGACCTTGCGCATTGGCGGCGACGCACCGACGAAGCGGCCGAAACGGCCGAGGCGCTGCAGCTCGCCGCGTGCCTCGCTGAGCTCGCCAATCAGCTCGCGCGTGCGGACAACGTGTTGCAGCACGGCGCGTAGGCGGCGCGCGTCGAAGCTGCGCACCAGGTAGTCGCTGGCGCCGTCGCGCAAGGCGGCGAGCGCCTCGTCGACCTGCTCCTCGTCGACCACCAGGACGAACTCCGGCCGTAGCCCCTCGTCGAGCTCGGCGAGCAGCTCGGTGGCATCGCCGTCGGCGAGCGTCAGCTCGGCGAGCACCAGGTCCGGCCACGTCGCGTCGATGTGTGCGCGCGCGCGCGCCAGATCGTGCGCGCGATCGACGTCGAAGCCGTCCTCCGCAAGGATGTTCTCGATGGCTGCGGACAGGTCGCCGTCGGCAGATACCAGAAGCGCGTGGGGCATCCGTTCACCGGTAGAGAGAGGTGGTCGGTCGGGGGTAGCTTCAAGCAACGATCGTACCGCAGCCGACGCCGTGTAGCCTGAGCGTCGCGCGCGTCAGGCGCGGCGCGCCCCTTCCCACGGTGGCTGCACGCCATAGTACGAGAACACCTCGACACTGACGTCGCGTCGCTCGAGGTCGTCGAGCTCGTCGCGGTCGATGCGCGGTGCGTCGGCGATGCGCCGGGCGCCGGATTGCAGGCGCAAGTCGTCGCTTCCGTCGGTGGTGGCAAGGACAGTCCAAGGCACCGGCATCAGATCGTTATCGGGCTCGTCGGCGTCTGCGGGCGCGACCACGGCAAAAGAGACGCGACCGGTCAGCCGGTCGACGACGATCTCCTCGACCGTGCCGAGCGTCTGCCCGTGGCGGTCCCGGACCTTGCTGCCGAGGAGCTCACGGGCGTTCATGGTGCCTGCGGCGGGTGGGTGAGCGGCGGCGGAGATTGGCGATGTTCATGTCCCTCATGTGCCTGACCTTTCGTTGCAAGGGATCTGCCGCCCTTCAAGGAGTGCAAGTCGCATGCCGGGGAGAACCGCCGTCGAGGCGGGGGCTGGCGTCGCGCACGGCTGACCGGCGTGTCCTGGCTACACGCTCACCGTGTAAGGGCTACGCGCGCTCGGCGCCGCGCGGCGTGTAAAGCGGTTGGAGGCAGCGGACAGACGTTTGGCACGCGGGTTGCACCTTCTTAGGGGGACAACCCGACAAGCGAAAGGAGAAATCCGTGACGAAATCTGTGCACTATCGCCGCGACGAGAACATGGTCTCGCAGCGCGTGATCGACGAGGCGAGCGAATCCCTGATGATCGTTGCGCCGCACGTCGACGGGGACATGCTCAACCCGCTGTTTGCCCTGTCGCGTCCGATCGACGTCAACCTGCTGACCAGCCACGAGGCGGTCAAGGAGGGTGGCCGCGAGCTGCGCGATCACATCAAGCAGTTGCAGGACATCAACAAGAACGTCGACGTCCGCGTGACCGACGAGAGCTTCCCGGCCTTCACCATCGTCGACGGCGAGCACCTGCACTGCCATTCGCGTGCCAGCAAGCAAATGGCGGAGAAGCGGCCGGACAACCTGGTCGACGCGGCTGAATCGCTATGGGCGCGCAGCACCGAGCTCGCCTCCGACCATCTCGGCGACCCCGATACCCTGCCGTCCGGCTGAGCCGGTAGGCTCTCCGGGGTCCTTTGACGAGGTCGGATCCGTATGAGCGAGCGCGATGAGGAGCAGGTCGACAAGGGCTTGCGCCGGAGCGTGCTGTGGGCGGCGGTGCTCGTCGCGCTGGTTGCGGCGGCGGCACTGCTCTACCACCTGCTCGGCGGCGCTGGCCGGCTCACCGGCGACTACATCGTCGATCAGCGCCCCGAGCTGCTGACCTACCCCGAGCTGGTGACGCTGAGCGATACGCCCCGTGACGAGCTCGAGCCCACGCTGCGCCGCCGCCTCGACGATCTGCTCACCACGCCGTTTGTCAACAACGAGGCCTACTACGACGGTGCCCGCCCCCACCGCCCGGTGGAAGCCGGGCTGGGGCCGACGCTGCGGGTGGTGAGCTGGAACATCGAGCGCGGCCTGAAGCTCGACCTCATCCGCAGCGCGCTCGCCGGCGGCGACGATTTCCTCGAAAACATCGACCCCGACGACGACGATCTCGATATCGACGCGCAGAAGCGCCGCGAGATCGAGCGCGAGCTGCACCTGCTGCAGACGGCCGATGTGCTGGTACTGCAGGAGCTCGACTGGGGCGTCAAACGCACCGAATACCGCGCCGTGGTCGAGGAGCTGGCGCGGGCGACGCGCATGAACTGGGCCTACGGCGTCGAGTTCCTGGAGGTCGATCCCTTCATGCTCGGCATCGAGAAGTTCCCCGGCGCCGACGAGGATGATCGCGCCGAGCTGCAGCGCCGCAGCGCCGTCGACGAACAGCGCTACAAGGGCCTGCACGGCACCGCGGTGCTGTCCCGTTACCCGATCGCCAATGCCCGCCTGCTCCCGCTGAAGCACCAGGGTTACGACTGGTTCTCCGGTGAGCGCGACAGCGTGTCCACCATCGAGGAGGTCAAGCGTGACGCCACCGAGGGCGTCTTCCACACCACGATCACCCGCGAGATCCGCCGCGGCGGGCGCACCCTGCTGCTCGTCGACATCGACGTCGACTCCGTGCCCGAGGGACGGCTGAGCATCGCGGCTGCTCACCTCGAGAGTCGCACCGGGCCGAGCGAGCGGCAGGCGCAGCTGAAGGAGGTCCTCGGCTATCTGCACGACATTCGCAACCCGGTGGTGCTCGCCGGCGACATGAACACCAGCGGCGAGGACGGCACGCCGACGAGCTGGAAGCGCGAGATCTACCAGCGCGTCGGTGACGAGGAGTTCTGGGCGCGCACCGCGCTCAAGTACTTCAGCGGTGTCGGCATCGCCTTCGACGCAGTGGTCGCCGGCGTCGGTGTGGCGCGACGCGCCAACGATCCCACCGTCGAGGACATTCCCGTCCTGTCACCCAACGAGGCGGAGGGCTTCTTCGATCTCCTCGAGAACTTCCGCTTTGCCGACGGCTACGCCTTCGACTTTCGCGGCGACGAGGAGCACAGCGTCAACGGCAACGAGGGAACGCTGGCCAACTCCAACCACCGCGACGCCAAGGGGTTCGCGGTCACCTTCGAGGTCGAGCGCACCGTCGGACCGGCGGGCAAGATGAAGCTCGACTGGATCTTCGTCAAGGCGTATGCGACCGACCCGCGCGACGAGTCGGCGTCGTATCGTTTCGCGCCCAACCGCGGCCGCACGATGGAGGAGATCAACTACTGCGTCGACGGCCGCATGTCGGACCACTCACCGATCAGCGTCGACCTGCCCCTGCCGCAGAGCGAGCGGGAATCGTAGCGCGGTAGATCGAGCCGTAGGCTTGCGGGTTGCCCTCGGGGTAGCCGAAGAACTGCACATCGATCGCCTCCGGCGAGATCTCCAGGATGGCGAACCCGAAACGGGAG
>JASFRZ010000168.1:0-9663 GCA_050114655.1 Acidobacteriota bacterium | reverse complement strand
GCGAGGTGGAACCGCGTGCCTTCGAAGCGGCCGAGATGGAGCGTATCGGTTTGATCCCGCAGATTCCGCCGCGCTATCGCACCGGCTACTTCTCGCACATTTTCGCCGGCGGCTACTCGGCCGGATACTACAGCTACATCTGGGCGGAGGTGCTCGACAAGGACGCCTTCCAGGCCTTCAAGGAGACCGGCAACGTGTTCGACCCGGAGACCGCGGCGCGGCTGCGCATGCTGCTGTCGCAGGGCGGCAGCCAGCCCGGCATGGAGCTATATGAGGAATTCCGCGGCCGGCCGCCGGAGATCACTCCGCTGCTCGAGGCACGGGGATTGACCGGCGGCGATTGACTCCAACACCGCCGAGCTCAGCGGGACGACCTCAGAGGTAGTTGGCCGGGTCGATGCCGAGGTCAGCGGCGGCGACGACCTCTGCGATGCGCTCGTCGCAATCAGCCGCAGCGAGGTTGATCGCGCGCGCCGGCTCGATCGACGTGCCGCTGGCAGTGAGGACACAAACCACCTGCGGCAACTCGGGCTGCTCCGGATTGTTGGCGAAGGTCACCGCGGCCGAACCGGATTCGAGGCGCACCACGGTACCGGGCGGATAGGGCCCGATCAGCCGGTAGAAGCCGTCGAACAGAACGGGGTCGAACTTGGCGCCGGCATCTTGCTGCATGATGCGCATTGCTTTGTCGGCAGGCATGCCCTCGCGATAGGCGCGGGTCGAGCGGAGGGCATCGTACACGTCGGCGAGACAGACGAGCTGCGACACCAGATGCGGCTTCCAGGTCGAGGGGTCGCGTAGCTCCTCGTGGTAGGCGAGGTGGTGCTCATAGGCCACCACCGGGGCGAGGTCGCCGACGCCCTCGGTATCGGCGAGCATACGCGCGCCCTCGATGCTGTGGCGGTTCATCACCAACCACTCCTCGTCGGTGAGCTTGCCGGGCTTCTGCAGGATCTCCAGCGGCACGCGCTCCTTACCGACGTCGTGCAGCAAGGCGGCGAGGGTGATCTCGCGCAGGTCCTGGTCGCTGAACGGGAGGTTGCGCGCCATTGCCAGCGTAAGCATGGCGACGTTGGTCGAGTGGGTGAAGGAGTACTCGTCGTGCAACTTGAGCGCGTGCACCGCCAGCAACGGACGCGACTCCTGGATGGCAAGCTCGACGACTCGATAAGCGAAGTCGCGCAGATCGTCGATGGAACCGAGCTTGCCGTCCTCCCGCACCCGCTGCTTGATCCCGCGCACCGCCTTGAGGCCCATGCTGTACGCCTCCCAGGTGCGGAACAGGACTTCCGTGTCGGGCAGCTGGGCGGTATCGACCTTGATCGAGCCGGCTTCTATGCTGGTCACGCCGGCGTCGGCGAGCATGCACTCGATGCCGCCCTTGGCAGCCACCTCGGCCGGGTCGCTCGACAACAGGCGGAGGAACCGCTGCAGCTCCCAGCGGCGCACTCCCTCGATGAAGATCAGCTTGTTGGCGGAGATGTGCGCCAGGGTGGCGGCAAATTCCTCCAGCACCTCGCCGCGCGCCGGCACCTGGAAGTTGCCGAGCACGAACTCGCCATCGGCGTAGGCAATCTGGATGCGAGGATCGTTGCCGAGGATGTCGGACAGCTCAGCGAAGCATTCTTCGAGCGCTTGCTCGAGGTGGGGGTGGCGCGGCGGGTAGATCTGCATCGCCTGCCGCGCAGACTGGATGCGAGCGGCCAGGCTCTGCAGCTGGTTGCGTGCGCTGGTCGTCGACATGGCTAACGGAGCCTCCGCTTCCTCGCGCGCTTGCCGGGGCGTAGCTGGCGCAGGGAGGCCGCCTCGGGAGGCGTTCCCGGGCGCTGGTTGTCCAGCGCGCCGAGGGCCCAGCGGGCCCCTTCGGTCACCGGTTGTCGCTGCCGGGCGAAGAACCACGGCTTGCGCGCCAACGCCGTCAGGCGCGCCCTGCTCTGCTCGTCCTTCAGGCGGCCGAGCGCGATGGCGGCGGTCTTGATGACGGCGCTGTTCTGGCCGCGGAGATTGCCCAGGGCGAGCAGCGCGCGCAGTCGTTCGACGCCACGCGGCGAGCTGTGGAAGCCGAGGCCGTGTACCGCGCTGATGCGGGTCCCCTCATCGGGATCCTCGGTCGCCGCCACCAGCGCCTCGGGCACGGTCGGGCCGCCCAGCCGGACGATGGTGTCGATTGCCTGGCTGCGCACGCGCGCGTCCGCGTGCCGGGTCAGCGGGATGATGCGCACGACCTGCTCCTCGCCACCCCCCTCGCCGAGCAACAGCAGCAGGTTGCGCAGGAAGTACCAGCGCTCATCGTCCAGGCGATCGAGGACACCATCGATCGCCGAATCCCCCAGGGCGGTGAGTATCTGCAGCAAGCGCTGGCGAACCCTCCGGGTGTCCTCGTCGGCGAGCGTATCGAGCAGTACCGGTACTACTTCGTCGGCGCGCCGCCGGACGATCTTGACGATCGCATCGACCTCGCGGCCGGTACCCGCGAGCGCTTTGCGCAGCATCTCTCGCAGCACGTCCGGCTGGTAGAAGCCCTCCAGGACCTCCCCCGCGGCGTCGCGCTGCGCCGTGCTACGCGCCTCGTCGTCGACCAGCCCCTGCAGCGACACGAGCAGGCTCGAGACCAGGAAGTAGTGGTCGTGAAGCGCCGCTTCGTGCAGCGCCTTGCCGAGCTCTCGCACGATGACGCCAAAGCGCTCGTCGTCGTCTTCGACCTCGAGCACGTCGGCGAGCACGAGCGCCTTGCGCTGCACCACGAAGGACGGCTTCATCTCCGTCAGCCGCGGACGGATGCGATCGACGTCCCACACGCCACGCAGCGAGTCATCGGCAAGCAGCGCCTGCAGCGCCTGGTTGTACTCTGTGCTGACGAAACGCTCCGGCGCCTCCCCTTCGAGGGCGTCGACGAGCCGCGGCCAGTTGTCGAGCAGGCTGGAGTCGCCCTCTGTCTCGAAGATCTCCTGCTCCAGCAGGCCGCGCACGCGACGGGCCAGCGCGAGGCGATCCTGGCGCCCCTCCATGAGGCGCGAGAACAGGCCGTAGAGGCGCGCCGAGGACTCACCACGGGTGCGTATGGTGTGCAGAATGAGTTCCTGCGCCTGCTCCAGATCGAGCCCGGAGGCAATGAATCGAGTGATGTCGACGGTGGATCGTTCTTCCGGCATCACCGACCGGTCGCCGGAGGCTCCGGCACCGCCGAGGAAATCGCCCAGCGTCATCGACGCGGAGGAGTCGCCGGACTCGCCGCGCACCTCGACCTCGTAGGGGTCGGCGAGCAGATCGACCAGGGTCTCCTTGTCGATCTGTTCGAAGGCACGCCGCACGGCGAGCACCAGAAAATTGACGTGCTCGCTGCCCAGAGCCGCCGCGATGCCGCCAATCTGCTCGACGACGAACTTGTAGACGTCGATGGACTCGTAGCCGGTGCGCTCGGCGATGTCGTCGACGTTGGTCGCAACCCAGGCAACGAAGTCCTGCAATCGTTCGACGTTGTTGGCGAGCGAGGCCCAGTCGACGTTCTCGATTTCCGCCTCCTCGGCGAAGCCTTCGAGCAGCGCGTCCCAGATGTCTTCGACCTCTTCCTCTGCGGTTTCGTCGAACAACCGATCGAGCTCGAGAAACTCCGCGTGGATTCCCGGAGGACGCTCCTCGCCGAAAACGACGTCGAGCCCGCCGCGCTCGTCGTATTCGCCACGGTCGGCAGCAACCATCTCGGCGAGACGTTGCAGTGAAGCGGCGTCGAGGCGCGGATCGAAGTGCACGCGCGCAAAGCCGTGGCCGTGAAGCCGGCGCGCCAGCTGCTGCACCAGGGGGTTACCCGCGCCCACCTCGGTATTTCCGCGACGCAGCAGCCGCGGGGTCACCTCGAGCGACAGCCGCCCGCCGTCGAGCAATTCGACGAGCGAAGCGCTGGAGCGCTCGACCGCCTGGCGCACCACCGGTGAGGTGGGTGGATAGAGCTGAAGTGACTTGATGGCGAAGCCGAGGTCCTTCAGCGCCGCCTCGAGGCGGGCGTCGCCGTCGCTCCTCGGCGAGGATGCTGAAGTCTGCATAAGCCGGCCCCCTCCGGCAGCGGACACTGCTATTGCAGCGAGGTTATCAGTCATCCCGCGGCCCGCTGAAGTAAAAAATCCGCCGCGCTTCCCTCCCGAGGCTCTGCCACGTCCCTCCGGGCCGCGACCCGCGTCACTCCCGTTCGCTATGATTACTTCGCCGGTTCATCGTGTGCCACGCGTGTCCTCCTCACCCGACGGTCAGGAAAAGATGCTCCGCTCGACTCCGCTGCTCGTTGCCATCCTGCTGCTCGGAGCGCTGCTTCCTGCCGCAGCGACCGCACAGGCGAACCACCCGCTCGACCCGCTGAACGCCACCGAGATCACCCGGACGGTCGAGATTCTTCGGGCCAGCGGCAGGCTCGGCAGCGAAGCGCGCTTCGCGACCATCGACCTCGCCGAGCCGTCCAAGCAACAGGCGCACGAACAGCTCGCCTCCGGCCATGCGCTGCGCTCGGCGCGCGCCCTGATCTACGACTGGGAAACGGGCACCACCATCGACGCTGTGGTCGATCTCGGCGCCGGCTCGATCGCCGGCTGGCAGGACTACGCTGACACCGATCCACCCGTCCGCCGGCTGGTGATCGCGCGCCTCAACGAAGCGGCGCGCAGGAGCGAGAGCTTCGCGCGCGTGATGAGGGAGGCGGGGGTCAACGACCTCAGCCGCGTATCGCTCAGTTACGTCCCCACAGAGGACGAGCCACTACCGATCGAAGACGGCGATCGCGTGGTGACCGGCTACGTCTACATGCTCGATGCCCAGGTCGGCGATGAAACCCCGTCGGTGACCGCGCGCGTCGACCTCACCCGCGGACAGGTGCAGGAAATCCGCAGCAGCGGTGGGCACTGGGCCCCGCAGCGCACGCCGCCCGACTGGGGCCGCGAGCCCCTCTCCCGGCTCGACATCGAGCAGCCGGATGGCACCAGCTTCACCATCGCCGGCACGCTGATCCGCTGGCAGAACTGGAGCTTCCATTTCGGCGTGCACCCACGACGGGGGCTCGAGCTGTACGACGTGCGCTACGACGACAAGGGCGAGCAGCGCTCGATCCTCTACCGTGCCGGTGTGTCCGAGACATTGACGCCCTACGGCGATCCGGAGTGGTCGGTCTGGTATCCGCTCGATGAAGGCGACTACGGCTTCGGCGTGCATGGCGCGCGCTCGGCGATACCCGGCGCCGATGCTCCGGCCAATGCCGTCTACCGCGATGCGGTGCTGCACGATCACCTCGGCCGCCCCTACACCGTGCCGCGCGCCGTCGCCGTGTACGAGCGCTACGGCGGCGTGCTGTGGCGCCATGCCGAAGAATCGCGTCCTTCGCGCGAGCTGGTGGTGGCGTTTACATCGGCGATCGACAACTACGACTACATTTTCAGCTGGATCTTCCGCCAGGACGGCACACTCGAGGTCCAGGTGCAGCTCTCCGGGATCATCAACATGGGGCGCACCGAGCTCGAGCGAGACGCCGAGCCCTTTTCCGACGACCGTCGTACCTACCGCACCATCGTCGCCCCCGGCGTCACCGGCCCCATCCACCAGCACTTCTTCTCCTACCGTCTCGATTTCGACGTCGACGGCGAGGTCAACACCGTCGTCGAGGCGCAAACCGACTCCGAGCCGGTGAGCAACAGCAACCCCGACGGCAACTGGTTCGCCGCGCGCGAGCGCGTGCTCGGCTCGGAACTGGCAGCGCAACGCGAGGTCAACGCTCCGCTCTCACGCACCTGGCGGGTCGTGAACGTACGGCGCATCAACTCGCTCGGCCGGCCGACCGCCTACGCGCTCGTGCCGCACGGCAACGTCGTACCGGCGGCGGCGGAGGCGGCACCCTCGCGCCGCAAGATGGGCTTCGTCAACCACCACTTGTGGGTGACGCCCTACTCGCCCGACGAGATGCACGCCGGCGGCGACCTGCTCCCTCCGGGCGTGCGCGGCACGGGGTTGCCCCAATGGACTGCCGGCGACCGCAACCTGCGCAACACCGACGTGGTGCTGTGGTACACGCTCGGCATCACCCACCAGGTGCGTCCGGAGGACTACCCGGTAATGCCGGTGCATACGGCCGGCTTCGCCATCGTGCCGTGGGGCTTCTTCGTCGAGAACCCGGCGCTCGACATCGGGCGCTAGCGCACCGGCTCGATGCGCACATCGTCGATCCACACCGTCCCGGGGCTCAGCACGTTGATCTCGAAGCGGATGTCGCGGTATCCGTCGGGCACCGTGTAGTCGCGCTCGACGCGCCGCCAGACATTACCTCCGGTGTCCTGCGCCTCCAGTGTCTCGACGGTCGGCTCATGCGGCCGCCGGAAGTCACCCTTCTCGCTGTCGATGCGCAGCCGCACCCGCGCGCCGCGACTCTTGAGCGAGAAGCTAACTCGGTAGGTTTGTCCGGCCTCTGCATCGACGTCCTGAAACAGCCCGGCGCTGCGCCAGCCGCCGCTGCCGTCGGCGTGTTGCACCACCATCTCCAGCGA
Source organism: Acidobacteriota bacterium (assembly GCA_050114655.1). GTDB lineage: Bacteria > Acidobacteriota > UBA890 > UBA890 > UBA890 > JASFRZ01. The sequence continues at coordinate 3,148 of JASFRZ010000168.1, read as the reverse complement.
CTGCGCACCGTCTACCGGGTCATCGGGGTCGTAGACGAGCCGTGCGTCGCCCCGCTCGAGCGCCTTGTCGTAGACATGCCAGTTGGCCGGCAGGCCGTCCGCAACCACCTCGAAGCTGCCGTTGAAACCCGCCGCCTCGTCGCGCGCGACGGTGCTCATGGCAAGCCACTGCTGCAGCACCAACGAGGCCACGACGGCCACGATCACGGGCACGGCGACGAGGAAGCCCCACCGCGACACGGAGCTCCAGCCTGCAGTCAGCGGGCGGAGCAGCGCGGCCAGCAGACAGAACACGAAGCCCGCGGGACAGATCACCACGGCGAGCAGGAACGACGCCGTCGACAAGAAGACGAAGCCGTCGCTCAGGATGCCGCTGACGCTCATCGCCGCGAGGGCATAGAACACGTTGTGTAACACGGCGAACACGGGGACGCCGATCAACAGCACAGCGGCGGCGATCAGCAACCGTCGGGTGGTTCGAGAGAGAGGTTTCGAGTTCATCGGGGCATCTCGCTGCGGAGGTGAGTCGCGGGCGCCTTCGGCAGGCGGCGCCTCCGCTCACGGTTCCTTCCTTACCGTTCCCTACACCAACCGCGTAGAAAGGTAACAACCGCTCCCCCGCCGGGGGTTGCGGCGCGCACCGCCGCGCCCGTCAGTCCTGGCTGTACCAGTTCTTGTCCCAGGCGTGCTCTGCGAGCCGGGTGAGCAGCGCGTCCGTCAGGTGGCGCCCATCGGAAACCGCGGCGTTGGCACGCGCATGGGCGATGCGCCGCATGCCGGGGATGACCGTACTCACCTCGGGGCGCGAAAGGCAGAAGCGCAAGGCCAGCTCGGGAAGCGTCTCCACCTCCCCGCCGAGCAACTCGGCGAGCGCCTCGGCGCGATGGCCGGCCTCGGCGCGACGATCGCCGGAGAAGTAGCGCTCGCGCCAGTCGCCCGGGGGAAAGACGGTGTCCGCGCCGATCGCGCCGGTGAGCGCGCCCTCGTCAAAGGGTACCCGTACGATCACCCCGAGCGGTTTGTCGCGCGCCAGCTCGAAGAGCTCGCGCTCCGGGGTGCGATCGTAGATGTTGTAGATCACCTGGGCGGTCTCGAACAGCGGGTCCCGCAGCACCTGCAGGGCGGTTTCCGGCGCGTGGTCGTTGATCGACACTCCCCAGTGCAGGACCTTGCCCTGTTCCTTGAGCTCCACCATGGCCGCACGAGTGTCCGGCCACTCGGGGTCGTCGAGCCAGGCGTCGTGCCAGACGTGAAGCTGCTCGATCTGCAGAGCCGGCGTGTCGAGCATGCGCAGCGACTTCTCCACGCAGGCGACAACGTGCTCGGCGGGGAAGGCGTCGCGCAGCGGCCTTCTGCCATCGCCCGGCCACACGTTGTTGCGCGGCGGCACCTTTGTGGCCACAACCACGCGATCGCGTGCGTCCTCCTGATCCAGCACGCGAGCCACGATGCGCTCGCTGGTACCGCTGCCGTAGGCCAACGCCGTATCGACAAGAGTCACGCCGAGGCGCAACGCCTCGGCCAGCGCCGCCGCGCCCTCGTCCTCGTCGACGCCGAGCCACATGGTGCCGCCGAGCCCCCAGGCACCGAATCCGACTTCACTGACCTCGTAACCGGTAGTTCCCAGCACGCGGCTTCTCATCGGCCCGGTCCCAGCACCACCGCGTTGATGAACAGCAGCTCGGTGGCCTCGGTGTATGCGCGGTAGTTGGGGTCCTCGGCGAAGGCGACGATCTGGCCGCTGCCCAGCGGCTGCTCGATCAGGAACGCCTTGCTGGCGAGCTGCGGGCGCGACTCCTGCCACACGACACCAGCCAGCACCAGGTCGTCGACCGCGGCGTAGCGGCCCACGTTGTTGCCTTCATCGAGAGTGATCGGGCGGAACACACGCGAGCCCTCGACGAGCACGCCGATCTCGCCGTCGGAGCCGGCGGCGAGCCAGTGATCGGTGTCGAGCAGCACCCGCAGGATCGAGCCCGGAACCTCCTCGGGGGCCTCGTCTGCCGGCACGATGGCCTCCAGGTAGTCGATCGGCTGCTCGGGGGTGCCCGGATCGGGCGGCTCCTCGTCGGCGGCGCGGCCGCCGCGGCGCTCGGCAGTGGTGGCGAGCAGGCCGACCTGCGTCGCCCAGCGAGTCGACTCCGCCATGGTGATCAGCGTGCCGCCGTCGCGAATCCACTGGCGTAGGCGATCGAGCAGACCGCCGCCGATCGCGCTGCCGTAGTTGCCGCTGGGGAAAACGATGACGTCGAAATCTTCGAGCTCGGCGCGACCCAGGCTCGACGCGCGCACCGCCGTGGTGCGCTGGCCGTAGCGCCGCTCCAGCACGTAGCGCGCCCAGCCGACCGAAAGCGAACGGCCGGGCTCGTCGTACACCAGCAGCACGCGCGGCTCGTGCAGCGCGCGTACGCTGTTGGCGCCCAGAGACATGCCGGCGGACACGTAGGAGTCGTCGACCGGCACCACCTCGGCGCCGTGGCGCGCGGCGATGCGGCCAAGCACCTCGGCAAGGTCATCGTCGTTCTCGGCGGTGCGCACGATGGCGGTGCCGACGGCATAATTGCGACCGCCGAGGGTGAAGTCGGCGCCGCCGGCACGGATGCGGACCCCTGCACGTAGTGCCTCGATGACGGTGGCCGCGGCAGCCGTGTTCCACGGGATGAGATAGCCGACCGTGGCGGGCGGTAGCGTGATATCGCCCTCGTCCGCCGGCAACGACGGTTCGATGTCGGCGCCGTCGACCGGTAGGACCATGCTCGGCTGCACGCGCTCGCCGGCTGCGCCGGTGGCGCTGTCGGCGTCGATCATCTCGACGTCCCACAGCAACGGCTGGCTCCATGCCGTCAAGTCGTAGATCTCGTGCGGCTCGCGACGCGAACGCAGCTCGAGCTGGCGGGCGATGAAAGCCTCGTCCATCGGCACCTCGGGATCGAGGAGATCGCGGGCGAAATTGTGCGCCGGCTGGGCCATCGGCACGATGTAGGTGCCTCGGGCCGACAGCGTCCGGTCGCCGACGGTCACCGGGCCGGCGGCGGCGCGCACTTCGATGCCGTTGCGCGCCAGCATGCGGGCGAGCCGCGCGGCGAGTGCCGGATCGCGCTCGGAGTGCAGCACCAGCTCGGCGGGACCTTCCTCGCCTGCGGTGATG
>JASFRZ010000167.1:0-9704 GCA_050114655.1 Acidobacteriota bacterium | reverse complement strand
AGGCAAGGCCAACTACCGAATGCAGTTACCCGAGGTGCAGCGTCACCTCGTGATCCGCGGTGCCGAGGTCGTCAGCCGCTTCGCCAACGAGGTCGAGTATCTCGACTTCGCCCGCGTGCTCGACGGGGTCGAGGAGATCGAGAAGCTGGACGACGGATTCGCGGTGAACTGCGAATCGGGCGAGCGCTACGCCGCCAAGGCGATCATCCTGGCGACCGGCGCTTCTCCCAAGTTCCTCGGCGTCCCCGGCGAGGACAAGTTCATCGGCCGCGGCCTGACGTACAGCGCGGTCAGCTACGCGCCGCTGTTTCGTGAGCGCACGACCGTGGTGGTCGGCGACGGACTACTGGCATTGCGCGCCGCCGCCGAGCTGGCACAGTCGGCCAACGTGGTGACGCTGGTGGCCCCGACCCGCGGGGAGCTCGACAACCCGCTGGGCCGCAGGCTCATGGCCCACCCGCGGGTCACGATCCTCGACGGTTGCGAGCCGCTCGAGGTAAAGGGCGACGAGTTCGCCCGCGAGCTGATCGTCAAGCAGGACGGCGGGAAGCAGACGCTCAAGGCCGACGTCATCTTCGTCGAGCTCGGCCTGGTTCCCAAGTCGGACCTCGCCGAAGGGCTCGTCGAGCTCGACAAGGACGGCCGCATCGAGATCGACCAGAAGAACCGCACCGCGATGCCGGGGTTCTTTGCCGCCGGCGACGTGACCACCGCCCCGGCGGAGCAGATCCTGATCGCCGTGGGCGAGGGCGCCAAGGCGGCGCTCGCCGCGCACACCTATCTGCTCGAGCTGCCCGCCGAGGGAGCGGAGGCGGTGGCCTGACGGTTTTACGACAACCTTGACGGGTGGCCCGGCCAAGCGCCGGGCCGCCCGCTTTCTTTCTGCCCCGGAAGCACCTGCCCCGTTCACATAAACTGTGGCGGTGATCCGCCCCCGCACCTACGCCACTGCCCCACGGAGGACCGACATGTCGTTTCGCCGAGCCACCGTCGCACTCGTCGCCCTGGGCGCGCTCGCCTTCGGGTTCCCGCTCACCACTCAGGGATTCGTCCCTCAGCAGGACGAGCCACAGCCACTGATCAACGCGCCTGACCATCCCTTGCTGCAGGGGTTTCGCTGGCGCTCGATCGGACCCGCCGGGCAGGGGGGCCGCGTCGACGACATCGCCGTGCGCCCTGACGACGTCAAGACCTTCTTCGTCGGCTTCGCTACCGGTGGCCTGTGGAAGACGACCAACAACGGCACCACCTTCCGGCCGGTGTTCGACGTCTACGGCACGCACTCCATCGGCGACATCGCCATGGCGCCCTCCGACCCTGACATCGTCTACGTCGGCACGGGCGAGTCAAACAACCGCCAGAGCTCGTCGTTCGGCGAGGGCATGTACAAGAGCACCGACGGCGGCGAGACCTTCGAGCACATCGGCCTGCGTGAAACCCAGTCGATCGCCCGCGTCCTGGTGCACCCCGCCGACCCCGATACCGTGTGGGTGGCCGCCAACGGCCCGCTGTTCGCCGCCGGCGAGGAGCGCGGCGTATTCAAGAGCAGCGACGGCGGCGCCACCTGGCGCAAGGTGTTGTACGTCGACGCGGACACCGGTGCGACCGACCTGGTGATGGACCCCTCCGATCCCGACCGTCTGTTCGCCGCCACCTACCAGCGCCGCCGCACCGCCTGCTGCTTCGTCGGCGGCGGCCCCGGCAGCGGCATCTGGCGCTCGACCGACGGCGGCGACAACTGGACTCGCCTGGAGGGCAACGGTCTGCCGCGCGGCACCATGGGACGCATCTCCTTGGCGGTCACGCCTGCCGACCCGAATCTGGTGTACGCCCAGATCGAGGTTGCCGCCAACCGCGAGGAACCGCTCACCGAGCAGGAGATGGCCGACTGGCAGGCTGCCGCGCGCGAGAACCGCCTACCCGCCGATTCACAGTGGAACGGCATCTGGCGCTCGGGCGACAAGGGAGATTCCTGGGTGTTCCGCAGCAACGAGAACGGCCGACCGATGTACTTCAGCCAGATGCGCGTGTCACCCGAGGATCGCCAGCTCGTCTACGTCGTCGACCAGAACGTCTACAAATCGCGCGACGGCGGCATCACCTTCGAGCGACTGCGCGGCTACGGACACGTTGACCAGCACGCCTTCTGGGTCGATCCCAACGACCACGACCACATGATGATCGGCAACGACGGCTCGGTCGACGTCACCTGGGACCAGGGCGAGACGTGGGAGTCGCTGCGCAGCTGGGCAGTCGGCCAGCCGTATCATGTCTCCGTCGACCTGCGGCGGCCGTACACTGTCTGCACCGGCCTGCAGGACAACGGCAGCTGGTGTGGGCCGAGCTCGGTGCGCAGTGGCCCGATCCTGGCTCAGGACTGGTACGACGTCGGCGGGGGCGACGGGTTCTATACCGCCATCGACCCCACCGACCCGAACGTCTTTTACTCGGAGTCGCAGAACGGCAACATCCGGCGCGGCGACCTGAGCACGGGTGAGATCGGCAGTATCCGGCCGCGCGCCAGCGGCGGCCGCGGCGGTCGCGGCGGGCAGCCGAACATCGCACCGGCACCTGCACCCGACACGGAGTTCCGCTGGAACTGGAACACGCCGTTCATCCTGTCGCCGCACAACGCCGACACCGTGTTCGCCGGCGGCAACCGCTTGTTCACCTCGCGCGATCGCGGCGAGACCTGGACGATGAGCCCGGACCTGACCAAGAACATCGACCGCGACGAGGTCGAGATCATGGGGATGTACAACTCGGTCGATCGCTGCCGCCAGAACGTGCGCGGAGCCGATTGCATCCTGTCGCGCAACGACGGGGTGAGCAACTGGAGCACCATCGCGACGATCTCCGAGTCACCGCTGGTGCCCGGCCTGCTGTGGGTCGGCACCGACGACGGCAACATCCAGGTGAGCCGCGACGGCGGGGCCACCTGGTCCGAGGTCAGCGTCAACCTGCCGGGCGGCACGACGCAGTACTACGTCTCGCGCGTCGAGGCCTCGCACCACGATCCCGCCACCGCCTACGCGTCGGTGGACGGCCACCGCTCCGGCGACCTGCGGCCCTACGTTTACGTGACCCGCGACTACGGCGCGACGTGGAGCTCGATCACCGCGGATCTACCGCCGTACGGCAACGTCAACACCATTCGCGAGGATCCCCGCAACGCGCAGCTTCTGTACGCAGGCACGGAGTTCGGCTTCTTCATCTCGCTCGACGGCGGAGCGAGCTGGCACCGGTTCATGCCGAACCTGCCGGTGGTGCGCATCGACGACGTCCTGGTGCACCCGCGCGACAACGACCTGGTGCTGGCAACCCACGGCCGCAGCATCTGGATCATGGACGATGTCAGCGCGCTGCAGCAGCTCGACGCCGATGCACTCGGTGACGACCTGCACCTGTTCCAGCCACGCCCGGCGATCCTGTGGAAGAGCAACATCCGGCGCGACCGCTCGGTGACCGGCGACAAGAACTGGACGGGCGAGAACGCCCCGCCGGGTACCGCGATCCGCTACTACCTCTTCGATGATGCCGCGGGAACGGTGGAGGTGCAGATCACCGACGCGATCACCGGCGAGGTGGTGCGCGACCTGCAGGGCACTGGCAACGCCGGCCTGAACCACGTGCAGTGGAACCTGCGCGCCAACCCGGAGAACGAGAACGCCAACCAGGGCCCGCCGGTGTCGCCGGGCGTGTTCCGCGTCACCGTGCGCGCGAACGGCATGGAGCAATCGGGGCTGGTCGAGGTGCTGCAGGACGACTGGCTGCCTTCGGCGCGCTAGCCGACAGCGATCACCGGCAGGCGAAGGCGAAACGAAAGCTCGTCCCCTCTCCTACCCGGCTGTCGCAGGCAAGGTCGACGCCGTGCAGCTCCAGCGCGCGGTGCGCGATCGAGAGGCCCAAGCCGGAGCCCGGCTCGGTGGAGGAAGCGCGCGCGGCGCAGCGGTAGAAACGATCGAAGATGTGCTCGAGCTCGTGCGCCGGCACCCCCGGCCCGGTGTCGCGGACCTCGACCTCGACGAGTTCGTCGTGGCGGGCGACCTCGACATCGACGCGAGCGCCGCGCTCGCTGTAGCAGAAAGCGTTCTCGATGAGATTCTCCAGCGCCCGCTCCACGGCTCCGAGGTTTCCGCGTACCGGTGTCGACTCACTGTCGATGTGGAGACCGAGTTCGATGCCGCGCTCCCGCGCCGTCAGTCGGAAGCGCTGGGCGACGTCCTGCACCAGCTCGCTCATCGAAAAGTCCTCTTCGACCGAGAGCTTTCCGGGGTCGTCGAGCTTGGCGAGCTCCAGCAGGTCCGAGAACAGGCGGCCGAGCTGCTCGCTGCGCTGCACCGCGATCTCGAGATACTCGCGGCGCTCGTCGGCGCTCAGCGACTCTCCCTTCAGCGACATCGTCTCCAGGTACCCCTGCAAGTGGGTCAGCGGCGTGCGCACGTCGTGAGAGATATTGGTGACCAGGTCGCGGCGTTCCTTGTCCTGCTCTTCGAGTTGCTCGAGCTGACGCGCGATGCGCGCGCTCATCTGGGTGAAATTGCGCTCAAGGACGTCGATCTCGTCTCCCGTGGATGGTGAGCTGTCGTCGCCGGGCGCGGCGATGCGCCCGTTGCCCAGCATCCGCTCCTCGAACTCGTCCATCTGAACTACCAGCCGCCGCAGGCGTCCGGTCAGCCCACGAAACAAGGCGAGCCCGCCGATCAGGGTCAGCAGCAGGCTCCCGGCCACCAGGAACACGCCGGTGCGCAGGATGTAGCTGGCCGCCACCGTCGACGCCACCGAGTCGAGCTCCTCGCTGGCCAGCACGATATACAGGTAGCCGCCCTCTTGCCCGCCAAGGGCGGCGACCGAGAAGATGTCGTCGGCGCTCGGGTTGCGCGGATCGGTGCCGAGGATCGGCAACGGCGCGCGGCCTCCCATCATCGTGCGTACCGGTCCGAGGTCGACCTTCTCCCGTCGCACCCGCCCGGGAGGCGCCGAGTAGGCCAGGATGCGACCGGCGTCGTCGAGCAGGTAGACCTCGATCTCGGGGTTGATCACCATCAGCTTTTCGAAGGTCTCGTCGAGCGCCTGACCACGCGCCGTGGCGTCACGCAACGACGGTTGCTCCTCGATCACCTTCGCCGCCAGATCGCGATGCAGCCGTTGCTGCACCTCGAGCATGTACATCCGGCTGGTGTAAACCGTCACGACGACAGTCACCGTGCCGAGCACCAGCAGCAGCGAGAACAGCGCCACCGATAGCTTGGCGTAGAGCGTTCGCATACGTGTGCTCCTTCGACGGTCAGCTTGCCGTTCCCGGATCGCAGAATCGGTAGCCGACACCCCACACGGTGGTGATATACCGCGGCTCACCGGGGTCCGGCTCGATCTTGCCGCGCAACCGGTTGATGTGGGAGTTCACCGTGTGCTCGTAGCAACCCGCGCCGTACCCCCAGACCAGGTCAAGTAGTTGGCTGCGCGTGTAGACACGGCCAGGCCGGCGGGCGAAATGGAGAAGCAGGTCGAATTCCTTGACGGTCAGACGCACCGGCCGACCTTCCACAGTGACCGTCCGTCGGGCGGGGTCGATCTCCAATCCCAGGACGCGGATCAGCTCTGTCGCCTCCTCGGCATCCCGAGTAAGCAGGTCGACGCGCCGCAGAATCGCCTTCACGCGAGCCATGAGCTCACGTACACCGAACGGCTTGGTGAGATAGTCGTCTGCGCCGAGCTCGAGACCGAGAACCCGGTCAACCTCTGCGTCGCGCGCAGTGAGGATGAGGACCGGCGTGTGATTGCCGGACGCGCGCAGTGCGCGGCACACGTCGAGGCCATCGCCATCCGGAAGCATGAGGTCCAGGATGATCAGATCCGGTCGGTCGCGCGCTGCGCGCACGCGCGCCTCGGCCGCGGTGGCCACAGTTCGCGACTCGAGGCCCGCGTCGGATAAGTGCATTCCCACGAGACGAGCGATGTGCGCGTCGTCCTCGACGACGAGGACGGTCTTCGGGTGTGTCACGGCTGCAGCCAGGGGGTCGCAAGGCAACGCATGGAGCTCACCTTATCGAAGATATCTCACGAAACCGTCACATCCTCCCGGCAGCGTTGCCGGAGCGTAACGACGCTGATACCGCAGCGCTGCGCGACAACAGAGCCGTCGTCAGTTTCGCTGACAGGCTGCCACTGCGGCCTCAGCGAAGCTCCGGCGGCAAGCGTCGCACCACCACCCTCTCCACGGCGACGTCACGACCGTTCTCCATCCACGCCACCAGGCCGTCGGGACCGAAGGCGTCCGGCAACGGCATCGGAGGCAGGGTGCCGATGTACTCGCCGGCGGGGCTGACGATGTCGATCGCGCCGTCGTCGCCGGCAACCGCCCCATGACGCTGAATCCACAGGCGGTCCTCGAAGTCCACCCGCAGGTCCTCGATCACCGGGATGACGCCGGCGAACTCGATGGAGTCGGCAACTTCACGGGCGAAGCGAGCGCGCCCGTCCCCTCCGCCACCTGCGGAGCCTCCGCCCATCATCGAGCCGTTGGCGTTCTCGTACAGGACGCGGATGCGCTCGCGCTCGCGCTCCCGGTCGGCCTCGCTCGTTGCCCGCGGCTCGATCGGCCGCTCGAAGATCTCGGCCTCCGCGGCACCCGGGCGAACCAGACGCACGCGATACTGCACTCCGTCGGCCACCGCCAACCGGCCGTCGGACAGCACGTCCCAGTGCGCGTCGGGCGCGAACGCCGGGCCGGTGTCCAGCACCAGGACGCCCTCTACCTCCCGTCCCCGCCGCCGCGGGTGGTGCACGGCGAGCAGCTCGACCGGGCCGCCCACGGCGCCGAGGGGCTCGCGCACGATGATGCCCCGGTCGATCTGTTCGATCGGCTCGGTGTCCTCGTACAAGACCGACTGCAGGTACACCACCCCGCCATCCGGCCATGGCTGCACTGAATCGCGCGATGGGCCGGTCTGCCAGTCCTCCCAGCGGACGTTACGCAGGTACTCGCCGGCGCGGGAAAAGATCGCGTAGCCGCGATTCTGGAAGTCCCACACCGCGACCTCATCGGCCGCGGTGATCGCCAGCGTCATCGGCAGGCGAAACTCGCCCGGACCCTGGCCCTCGCGGCCGAAGGAACGCAGGAACTCACCGTCGGGTCCGAACGACTCGACGCGGTGGTTGCGCTCTTCCAGCAGGTAGAGCTCGCCGTCCGGCGCAAAGGCGACGTCCACCAGGCCGAACAGCAGCTCGTGCTCAGCGCCCGATGCGCGACCGATGGTGAACAGATCCTCGAAGGCGGCCGCGATCGACCGATCCTGTCCCGGCAGCGTATGAGTTTGCCGCCGCCGCGCGGTCGCGGAAGTGCTCGTCGACAGAAGACATGAAAGAACGATAGCGATGATGATTCGCACGGGGCCCGTCCTCGTAGGAATGGAACGCACACACGGCCGGCTCGTTCCTCAGACGTGCCCCGCCATCATTTTGCCGCCGCCGATGAGCGCGAGCGTGAGGCAGGTTACAGCGACGCTCAGCGCACGCGGCGGCCGCGGTGCATCACCAGGTCGACGTCCTGCAGCAGGTCGGGGTAGCGCAGCACGTCGCCGCGCACCGCGATGATGTCGGCCACCTTGCCCTCCGCCAGCGTGCCGACGTCGTCGGAGACGCCCATCATCACCGACGGCCAGTAGGTGGCGGCGCGGATGGCCTCCATCGCGTCGAAGCCGAAGTCGCGCACCCAGTAGTCGATCTCGCGCCAGGTCGAGTCGGAGTGGAAGGTCAGCGGCACGCCGGAGTCGGTGCCGATCATCATCACCACGCCGGCCTCGCGAAGCTGCTCGATCTTGCGCGGCAGCGTCGGGCGGCGGATCGGCATGAGCTGGTAGTACGACAGGCGCTGCAGGTTATCGAGCGAGGCGCGCACGTCGGCGACGACCTCCTCGGGGAGTCCCTCGTGCCAGCGCGGATCGTCGATGCGCTCGGGATTGTCGCGGGTGTACTCGTACAGCAGCAGCGGGGTGATCGTCGGCGTCCAGAAGAGCGTGTTGGCGCGCGCCTTGATCATCTCCCACACGTCCTCGGGGTACTCCGGCATGGTGCCGAGCCCGGTGTGCTCGAGGTCGTCGACGCCGGCCAGCAGGGCGCGGCGGATCTCCTCGGGCCGGTGTGCGTGCGCCACCACCGGCAGGCCCTGCTCGTGCGCCTCGTCGACCACCGCGTAGACCTCGTCCATCGTCATCTGGTCCTGGTCGATGAGCTTGATGACGTCGACGCCGGCGTCGGCCAGGCGGCGCACTTTGGCGCGGCCGTCCTCGGGACCGTCGACGCCCCAGCGGAACAGCTCGGTGCCGGGATAGGGCTCGTGCTGGATGAACGGGCCCGAGACGTACAGCGTCGGCCCCTCCATCTCGCCGCTGGCGATCGCCTCGCGCACCGCCAGGATGTCGTCGAGCGGCGCCCCGAGGTCGCGCGCGCTGGTGACCCCGGCGTGCAGAAGCTGCTTGGCTGCCGCCGGCATGATGGTGTCGCGGAATACCGGCGGGTAGGTGCGGTCCCAGTAGTCGTAGTCGCTGTGCCCGACGATCATCAGGTGCACGTGCGTGTCCCACAGTCCGGGCAGCACGCTCATCCCTTCGGTGGAGATGATCTCGGCACCGGCGGGGATGTCGATCTCCGCCTCCGGGCCCATCGCGACGATGCGCTCACCCTCGACCACGATGACCGCGTTCTCGAGCGGTTCGCCGCCGAAGCCGTCGATGATACGGCCGCCGACCAGCGCCTTGACCGCGGCTTGCGGTGGCACGGTGGCGGACGCCGTCGCGGCGACCACGACGGCGAAGACGAGAGCGAGCAGGAGCGGCTGTTGCAGGGAGCGGGTGCGGACCATGGGGGCCTTTCGGGTTGCGATGATCTGCGCCACGACGGCGCAGCGCTAGATTAGCAGCCGCCGACCGGCGGTGGCCAAGGAGTGTGTGCGACCAGGGCGGGGCGACGCCGGTCCTTTACCGCGTCTTGTTCCCAGCAATAGAATCGCCGCGTCGTCCACCGAGCCGGAGGCAAGCAATGTCGCGTTTCGCTAGGACCGTTCCCGTCGTCGTTCTCTCGCTGGTGCTGATCGGCAGCGCCGCGTCGTTCACCGCAGCGGCGCCGCAGGCCTCGGGGCAGGGCCCGTTCACCATCGAGCAGGTCCTCTCCCCTGCCTACCCGGTAGAGCTGACCGCCGCCAGAAAAGCCGAGCGCATCGCCTGGATCGCTTACGAGCGCGGAATGCGTAATGTCTACACTGCAGCCGGCCCGGACTTCGAGCCGATGATGCTGACCGACGTCACCACCGACGACGGCAACGACATGACCGACATCCGGCTATCGGACAACGGCGCGGTGGCGGTGTTCGTGCGCGGCCACACCCCCAACCGCGAGGGCTGGATCGCCAATCCGACGTCCGCGGCCGACGGCGCCGAGCGCGCCATCTGGGGCGTGCGCACCAGCGGCGGGCCGGCCTGGCGCATCGCCGAGGGCGCCGCTCCGGCGCTGTCGCCGAACGGCCGCTGGGTGCTGTTCGCGCGCGACGGTCAGATCCACCGCGCGCCGGTCGACCCCAACCTGGCGGCGGCGCGCAGCGACGACGAGGACACCCGGCTGTTCACCGCCTTCGGCGACAACGGCAACCCGGTGTGGTCGCCCGACGGCAGCACGGTCGCCTTCGTATCACGGCGTGACACTCACAG
>JASFRZ010000166.1:0-9710 GCA_050114655.1 Acidobacteriota bacterium | reverse complement strand
GTTGATCGATCCGGCGCGCAGCGCGGCGACGCCCTCGAAGGCGTCGGTCTGCTCGCGCATCGCCACCACGTCGATCCCGCCCGCCCAGCCGCGCGGGAAGTCGGCCCAGGTGTAGTCGCGCCAGACGTACGCCAGGTTCTCCGGGTCCTTGTAGGGCATCGCCTCCCACAGCACGTTGTCGAGCATGCTGTACACGGATACGAAGGCGCCGACGCCGACGGCGACGGTCAGCACCACGGACACGGTGAACAGCGGGGCGCGCCGCAGGCGGCGGGCGGCACGGCGGCAGTCGCCGAGAAGTGAGCTCATCGGGAATCTCCGGGGCGGGGAGCCGGGAGGTTGCGGAGTGCGTGGCGCCGCAGGGGTGGTCGGCAGGCGCTCGGCGATGCCGTTTACCAATGAGTCGAGCACGCCGCGGCTCGCTGTGGCGGCCAGCCGCAAGCGCCCGCGCGCGCCGGCGGCACGAATGCGGTCGGCGAAGGTCCGGCGCATCTGCTCGCCGACGTCGCGTCGGAAGGCGGCCGGGTAGGCGCGCAGCGACAGCGCGTAGATGTGCTGCGCGAGGCGCGGCAGGGGGCCGTTGCCGGCTCCGCGGGGTGGGCGGTCCGGCGGGATCATCGTCCGGCGGCGTCGATCACGCCCCCCTCGCGAGCGGCACGCAGCAGCGCGTCGAGCCGTTGCGCCTCCGCCTGCGCGACGGCGCGGCCGAGCGCGGTAACGGCGTAGTAGTTGCGCCGCTCGTCGTCCTCGTCGGTCGGGCGCGCGTTGCTATCGACGATCAGGCCGGCCTGCTTCATGCGCCGCAGGGCGCGGTACAGGGTGCCGACCTGCAGCACCAGCGCGCCGCCGGTGCGCTCCTCGGCGTCGAGCATGATGCCGTAGCCGTGCCGCTCGCCGCGGCACAGGCTCAGCAGGACGTGAAACTCCACCGGTCGCAGGGGGAGGAAGGATTCGACTTCGGCCGGATCGGTCGCGGCGGGCATGTGTATTCTCCGAGTATGCATGCGTCACGAATATATACGTGGCGCTAGGATACGGGTTTCGAGAGAGGTCCACAAGCCCGCGGACTACTCGTCGCGCAAGGCGATCATCGGGTCGATGGCCGCGGCGCGGCGTGCGGGGATGAGGCAGGCGAGGGTAGCGACCGCGACCAGCACAAGGGCGACCGCCGCGTACACCGGGCCGTCGAACGAGCCGACCTCGAACAGCATGCTGGCGAGCGTGCCGCGCAGGGCGAACGCGCCGGCGGTGCCGAGCGCGACGCCGATGGCGGCGAGCTTGATGCCCTGCGTCACCACCTGGGTGAGCACGCGCGAGCGCGTAGCGCCGAGCGCCTGCCGCATGCCGATCTCACGCGTGCGTTGCTCGACGCTGTAGGCCATGACGCCGTAGATGCCGACGGCACCGAGCAGCAGCGCCAGGCCGGCGAATGTCGACAGCAACGACATGTTGAAGCGGCGCGAGCCGGTGCCGCGGTACAGCAGCTGATCGAGGGTGAAGACCTCGTACACCGGCAGGTCGGGGTCGAGCTGCCGGGCGATGCGGCGGAAGTCCGGCACGATGTCGAGCGGATCACCGGAGGTGCGCACGGTGAACGCCATGCTGGTGCGAGTGGCCTGCACGTACGAGAAGTACACCGTCGGTGCCGGTGGCCGGTCGGGGCCGTGCTCGAGGTGGTTCTCGACCACGCCGATGACCTGCCAGCCGTCTGACCCGGGGCCGGGCGTGATGGTGGCGCCGACGGCATCGTCCTCCGGGAAGATCTGGCGTGCCAGCTCGCGGTTGATGATTACCACCGCGGGCGCGTCGTCGTTGTCGGCGCTGTTGAAGTTGCGCCCCTGCTGCAGCGCCAGCCCCATGGTGTCGAAGAACCCCAAGCTGACCACGCGCGATTCCACGAAGGTCGCCTCACGCTCGGGTTCGTTGGCCGGCGTGACGCGGCTGAAGTTGTTGTAGGTACCGGTGAACGGCACCGCCGAAGCAAGCGAAGCCGACTCGACGGTCGGCAGGCGCTCGAGCTCGGCGAGAAACGAGTCCCAGAAGCCGAGAACCGTTGCGGTGTCGTCGTAGCGGGCCGACGGCAGCGATACCCGCGCGCTGATCATGTGGCTCGCATCGACCCCGACGTCCACCTGGCTGAGCCGCCAGAAGCTCTTGAGCATCAGCCCGGCCCCCACCACCAGCACCAACGCGGCACCGATCTCGAACACCACCAGTCCCTGCCGCAGGACGGTCTGCCCGCCGGTGGTGCCACGCGCCCCCTCGCGCAGCGCGCCGTACAGGCGGGCCGGCCGCGTTTGCAGCGCCGGCACCAGGCCCACGCCGATCCCCGTCAGCAGGCCTGCGGCGAGGGCGAACAGCAGCACGCCGAGATCGATTCCGACCACGCTGCTGCGCGGGATGGCGTTGCCGAAGCGCGCCAGCAGCAGGCGCAACCCGACCGCCGCCGCGACGACACCGAGGAGCGCGCCGGTGAGCGATACGACGATGCTCTCGCTGAGGAAGTGCAGCACCAGGCGGCCGCGCGGCGCACCCATCGCGGCGCGCACGGCGAGCTCGCGCTGGCGTGTTTCGGCGCGCGCCAGCATCAGGTTGACGACGTTGGCGCAGGCGACCAGCAGCACCATCGCCACGGCGCCCCACAGGATCAGCAACGGGCGCCGCCGGCTCGCCCCGATGAGCCACTCGTCGAGGGTCAACGCGGCGACCCCGTCGTTGGCGATCTGATCGGGGTACTCGCGCACTAGGTCGGCGTAGATGCTCTCGACTTCCTCCATCGCGGCATCGAGGTTCACCCCGTCGCGCAATCGCGCCAGCGCAATGTACGAGTTGGAGCCGCGCGACGGCATGTTCTCCGGGTCCCAGGCGAAGGGCACGAACAGCTGCGGCGTGCCGGTGACGCGGAACTCGGGCGGGGCGACACCGATGATCGTGTGGGGCACCGAGTCGATCACCATCGTGCGGCCGAGGACGCCGGGGTCGCCGCCGAAGCGCTCGCGCCACATCTCGTCGGACAGCACGACGACCGGTTCCGCGCCGAATCGATTGTCCTCTTCGGTGATGAAGCGACCGATCTGCGGCGTCGCGCCGAGCAACTCGAAAAGGCCGTCGCTCACCTGGTAGCCGGCCACGCGCACCGGATCACCGTCGCCGGTGACGGCCACGGCGATGGTGCCGTAGGCGACGACATCCTCGAAGCTCGTCTGCCGCGCGCGCACATCGAGGAAGTTGGGTGCCGAGAGCGGGCAGCACACGCGGCCCTGAAAGGTCGAGTAGATGCGCACCAGGCGCTCTGGCTGCGGGTAGGGCAATGGCCGCACGAACGCCGCCTCGATGACCGAGTACATGGCGGTGTTGGCGCCGATGCCGAGCGCGAGGGTGATCACGGCGACCGCGGCGAACAAGGGCTTGCGCCGCAGCGCCCGCATCGAGAAGCGTAGATCTTCGAGGAAAGTCTCCATCAGGCCTGCTCCTGGCGGCGGTGTCGAACGGTCTGTCGCTGTGTGCTGCTTGGATGCAGGATCGCGCCGCAGGGATTACAAGGGCCCCGCGATCCGGCTACGATCAAGAAATGGAGAGTGAAGAGACCGTGAACGACGCAACGAGCGCCAATACCGTCCTGTGGTCTCTCGCCGGCAAGCGCGTGCTGGTCACCGGCGCGACCGAAGGTATCGGGCGCGCCACCGCCCAGCAGATGCTGCAGCTCGGTGCTGCAGTGTTCGCCGTGGCGCGCACCGCCGACAGGCTCGAGCAGCGCCTCGCCGGCTGGCGCGAGGCCGGATACGAGGTCCACGGGGTCGCCGCTGACGTCGCCGAGCCCGCCGGGCGCGAGAGGTTGTTTGCCGCGCTCGCCGAGGCCTGGGAGGACCGTCTCGACGGGGTGGTCAACAACGTGGCCACGAATGTCCGCAAGCGGGTGGTTGAGTACGCCGACGACGAGTTCGACTTCATCATGCGCACCAACATGATTTCCGCCTTCGATATCTGCCGCCGGGCGCACCCGCTGTTGCAGCGCGCCGTCGAGCACGCGCGCTCCACGAGTACCGGCGCGCGGTCGGAGGCCACCGTGGTCAACGTGTTGTCGGTTGCCGGGCTCACTCATATCCCGACCGGCGCTCCCTACGCGATGAGCAAGGGGGCATTGCTGCAGCTCACCCGCAACCTCGCCGGCGAGTGGGCGGACGACGGCATCCGCGCCAACGCCGTCGCGCCCTGGTACACGCGCACCCCGCTGGTCGAGAAGCCGCTGCAGAACGAGGCCTACCGCAACCACGTGCTCGAGCGCACGCCGCTGGGGCGCATCGCCGAGCCGGAGGAGGTGGCCGCGGCGATCAGCTTCCTCACCATGCCGGCGTCGTCGTACATCACCGGCCAGTGTCTGGCGGTCGACGGGGGCTTTCTGGTCAACGGCTGGTAGGCGTCAGCGACGATCGGGTCCGGTCTCGGGGGAAGGCCCTGGTCGGATGCCGCCGGCCGTTCGCCCGCCGCTGTGCCTCAGTCCGCCGACAGCGCGACGATCGGATCGACCCGCGTGGCGCGCAGCGCCGGCACCAGGCAGGCGAACAGTGCTACGCCGACGAACAGCGTCGCGACGCCGGCAAACGTCAGCGTGTCGGTGGCGGCGACGCCGAACAGCAGCGACTCGATCAGACGGGTGGCGGCGAAGGCGCCGGCTACCCCGAGCAGCAGCCCGATCGCAACCAGGCGCATGCCGCGCTGCAGCACCCAGGTCAGGATGCGGCCGCGCGGTGCCCCGATCGCCAGGCGCACGCCGATCTCGCGCCGCCGCTGCGCCACGTAGTAGGCCAGCACGCCGTACAGCCCGACCACCGCGAGTGACAGGGCAACGGCGGCGAACAGGGCCAGCGATCCGGTGATCACCCGGGTGCTCGACATGGAGTCGTCGATCAGCGTCTGCATGGTGGTCAGGTCGGTCATCGGCAGGTTGGGATCCATTTGCCGCACGACGTCGCGCAACGCGGCCACCGCCGCGCCGGCATTCGGCCCGGTTCGCATCGCCAGCCGCATCGAGCGGCTGGTCGCCTGGGCGAAGGGGAAGTACATCGTCGACTGGGCGTCCTGCTGCAGCGAGTTGACCCGCACAGCTCCCACCACACCGACCACCTCGGCGGTCACCGGCTCGCCGAAGTCGACCACCACGCGCTGGCCGAGCGGGTCGGCGTCGGGGAAGAGCTGCGCCGCCATCACCTCGTCGATCACCATCACCCGCGGGCTCTCGGGCGTGTCGGTGGTCCCGACGGTGCGACCCGCGAGCAGCGGGATCCCCATCGCCTCGAAATACCCCGGCAGCACGTTGCGGGTGTAGGCGAGCTGGCTGTCGGAAGGATCGACTGGGGGTTTGGCGGCGTCGTACACGTAGATGTTGTTGCCCGGGTCGCGCAGCGGCAGCTGGCTGATCATGCCGGCTTCGACAACCCCCGGAATGGCGCGCACGCGCTCCAGCAGATCGGCGTAGAACAGCCGGATCTGGTCGCCCTCGGGGTAATCCGATGCATTGAGGTTGAGCGCCACGGTGACCAGGTTGTCGGCGGTGAAGCCCAGCGGCACGCTGGCCAGCCCGGCGAGGCTGCGGATCATCAGGCCCGAGCCCACCAACAGCACCACCGACACCGCCACCTGCAGCACCACCAGCGTGCTGCGCAGCCGCGCACCGCGACGCGCCTCTGTCGTACGGCCGGCGCCCTTGAGCTGCTGCGCGACATCGGACGGCGCCCCCTGGATTGCCGGCACCGTGCCGAACAGCAGGCTGGTGGACAGGGCCGCGAGCAGGGCGAAGCCGAGCACGGCGGGCGACATCGTCAGCTGCTCGACGCCGAGGGTCGACAGCGGCAGCAACTCGAGCACGAGGCGCTGCAGCCAGGCGGCGATGGCCAGCCCGGCGAGCCCTGCGACGAGTGCGATCGCCAGGCTCTCGGTCAGCAGGAGTCGCACCAGGCGGCCGCGGGACGCACCCAGTGCAGCCCGCACCGCGAGCTCGGAACGCCGCGTCGAGCCGCGCGCCAGCAGCAGGTTGGCGACGTTGCCGCAGGCGATCAACAGCACCAGGCTGACCGCGGCCATCAGCAGCCACAGGCTCGCCGACTGATCCTCCACCAGCTCGTCGTGCAGGTCACCGAGCAACAGCGCCTTGCCCTTGTTCGACTCCGGGTACTCGGCCTCGAGCTGCGCCGAGATGGCGTCGACCTCGCTTTGTGCCTGCGGCAGCGTGACACCATCCGCCAGCCGCCCGACGGCGAGCCAGTTGTGGAAGCGGCGCGCGCCGGCGTACGGTCCATCGCGGCGCATCGGCAGCCACAGATCCACGTCGAAGGCGAGATGGAAATCCGCCGGCATGACGCCGACGACGGTTGCCGGCGTGCCGTCGACGCGCAGCGTCTCGCCCGCCGCGGCAGCCGGTGATTGGAAGTGCCGCCGCGCCAGGCGGTCGCTGATCATCACCACAGCCGGTCCGCCGGGCTCCCCCTCGGCGGCGCTCATGTGGCGGCCGGCCTCCGGGTCGATGCCGAGGGTGTGGAACAGGTCCCACGAGATCCACAGGCCGTTGACGCGGTCCGGTTCGTCGAAGCCGGTGAGGGTGAACGGGCGGGTGAAGCCGGCGAAGGCCGAGAACGACTGCAACGTGTGCGCCTGCTCGCGATAGTCGAAGAAGTCGTATGCCGACATCGCCGGGTTGACGTTGCCATCGAAGGTCGCCATGCCGAGCACCAGTTGCTCGGGCTCAGCGAAGGGAAGCGGGCGCAGAAAGGCGGCGTTCAGCATGCTGAACATCGCCGTGGTGGCGCCGATGCCGAACGCCAGAGTCAGCACCGCCACGGCGGTGAAGCCGTACGACTTGGCCAGGGTGCGCAGGGCGAAGCGCAGGTCTTGCAGGAAGGTGTGCATCAGAGGGTCTCCACGCCGGAGAGCGTGTTCAGAGGGATGCTTCCGGGGCCTGTGGCGGCGTAGGCGCTCCCACGCATAGGCCATGCCGACCGCCACCGCGGCACGCCGGTAGGCGCGCCGCGCGGCGGTCGGTGATTGCTCCCTGCAGCGGGCTTCGAACTCCTCGCGCAGATCACCGAGGGCGCCTTCACGCGCCTTCGGCGTGCGCAGCATGCGAGTGACCAGAGCTTCGGCGAGGCGGGGAGGCTGCGGATTCTCGACGTCGCGCGTATGCTGCCTCACCGGCCTTCACCACCGAGCTCGTCGACGCCGCTCCACAGCGCCTCGAGCGCGCCACGCGAAGCGCGTAGTGCCTCGACACCGGCCTCGGTGACGTGAAACAGGCGCTTGCGGCGGCCGCCGCGACCGGGCGCGGACTCGCCCAGCTCCGAGGCCAGCAGGCCCTTGCTTTCCAGCCGGTCGAGCGTCACGTAGGCGGCGCCGTGCGACACCTCGCGTCCGGTGCAGGCCTCGAGCTCCTGCCGGATGCTGGCGCCGTAGGCGCCGTCACCGACGCGCAACACGGCCAGCAGCAGCGCCTGCTCGAACTCGCCGAGATACTTGGTCGATCCCATTGCTACATTGTAGTAGAACAGCGCCCTCGAGACACACCCCGACGCGACACGGGCTCGCTTGAGACTCGCGAACGCGGGGTCCATGCTGCCTGCAGGGCGGGGACAACCTGGAGGGACGCACCATGTCCAACGGAAACCCCGCCGCCCACATCGCCCAGGCCAGCCGAATGTGGGGGATCGTCCTGATCGTCTTGGGCGTGCTGTGCATCGCCGCGCCGTTCGTCGCCGGCGCTTGGGCCACCATGCTGATCGGCATTTCGATCCTCTGCGCTGGTGTGGCGATGCTGCTCGGCGCCTTCCAGGCGGAACACTGGGGCACCGGGATCTTCGCCTCGCTGGTGGGCCTCGTCACGATCCTCGCCGGTGGCTACATGCTGGTGCATCCGGTGCTCGGCCTGATGACGATCACGCTGATGCTCGGCCTCTACTTCATGTTCGACGGTATCTTCCAGGTGGTCGGCGCCTTCCAGGCGCGCCCGGCGACGGGCTGGGGCATGTTCCTGTTCGGCGGCATCCTGTCGATCGTGCTCGGCTACATCATCTACAGCGGCTGGCCGCTCACCGGCGCCTGGGTGGTCGGTACGCTCGTCGGCATCCGGCTGCTGTTCGGCGGTTTCACGATGATGGCAGTGGGTGGCGCGGCGTCTCGGGTCGGCAGTGCGATGGGATAGCCGGAGGCCGCCACGTAGGGCGTGGTCCTACACCGAAACCGGAACCGCGCAATTTGAGAACAGCGGGGAGAGCCGGAATAATGGAGTGGTGATCCCCCGCCCCTCCGAATTCTGCATTTCTGAAGAAAGGTCTACGCCATGGCACACAAGCTACCCGCTCTGCCCTACGCCCAGGACGCGCTCGAGTCCAACATCGACGCCCAGACCATGGGCATCCACCATGACAAGCACCACCAGGCGTACGTCAACAACCTCAACGCCGCGCTCGAGTCGCACCCCGACCAGCAGGGCAAGACGGTGTTCGAGCTGCTCGTCGGCTTCGCCGGCCTGCCCGACGGCCTCAAGCCGGGAGTCCAGAAGCAGGGCGGCGGCCACGCCAATCACTCGATCTTCTGGACCATCATGGGCCCGGACGGCGGCGGCGAGCCGAGCGGCGACCTGGCCGACGCCATCAACGGCACTTTCGGCTCCTTCGATGATTTCAAGGGCGCCTTCAAGAAGGCCGCCGGCGGTGTCTTCGGCAGCGGCTGGGCCTGGCTGGTGGTCGACGGCGGCGACCTGAAGATCACCACCACGGCGAACCAGGACAACCCGGTGTTCACCGAAGGCACCATGCCGATCCTCGGCGTCGACGTGTGGGAGCACGCCTACTACCTGAAGTACCAGAATCGCCGCCCCGACTACCTCGAGGCGTTCTTCAACACGATCAACTGGGATCAGGTAGGCGCCAACCTGGCGCTGGCGCAGGGCGCCGGCTCGCTCGACGACTGGGCCGTCGCGGCCAAGGACAATCTGGAGGCGATCTACGGCAGCCTGATGGACTGAGCCATCCGTCGCGGCGGACGCCTGCAGCATCGTGCCGCCGCCGTCGACAACAGGCAAAGAAAGGGGCAGCGTCACGGTGGTGTGACGCTGCCCCTTTTCCCCATGATGCGCTCGCGTCGAGTGGTGCTCGCCGCGACGGTGAGCTACACGCCGGCGAGGATCTCGTTGAGCGTGGCGCTCGGTCGCATCGCCGCCTCGGCGAGGGCGAAGTCGGGCTTGTAGTAGCCGCCGATGTCCTGCGACTCACCCTGCGCGCCGTTGAGCTCGTCGACGATGCGCTGCTCGTTGTCCGCCAGCGCCGCGGCGATCGGCGCGAAGCGCTCCGCCAGAGCCGGGTCGGCGCTCTGCCTGGCGAGCTCCTCGGCCCAGTACAGGGTCAGGTAGAAGGTGCTGCCGCGGTTGTCGAGCTCGTGCACCTTCCGTCCCGGCGAGCGGCCCTCCTCGAGGTAGCGCGCGGTGGCGGCGTCGAGCGTGTCGGCGAGCACGCGGGCGTCCGGATTGTCGAAGTGCTTGCCGAGGTGCTCGAAGGAGGCTGCCAGGGCGAGGTACTCGCCGAGGGAGTCCCAGCGCAAGTGGCCTTCCTTCTGGAACTGCTGCACGTGCTTGGGTGCCGAGCCGCCGGCCCCGGTTTCGAACAGGCCGCCGCCCTCGAGCAGCGGCACGATCGACAGCATGCGGGCGGAGGTGCCGATCTCGA
>JASFRZ010000165.1:0-9748 GCA_050114655.1 Acidobacteriota bacterium | reverse complement strand
ACAGGATCGCCGCGGAGGCGGCGTGGCTGTACACCCCGCGGGACACGGTGCGCGCCCATCAGACCCGCGGCTTCAGCGGCGAGCGCGCTCCCGAGTCGCCGGCTGCGGGGGCATTGATCTACTACTGGCTCGCCGAGGAGCCTGCCGAGCGCATCGAGCTCGAGATTCTCGACGCCGGCGGGGAAGTGCTGCGCACGTTCCGCAGCGAAGAGAGGGAAGCGGCGACCGGGCGCTCCGAAACGGTCGAGGATGACGATGAGGACGATAACGAGCCGGACTTGCCCGCCGAGCGGGGAATGAATCGCTTCGTCTGGGACCTGAAGCGCGAGGGCCCCGATCTCATCGACGGCGCGCTGTTCTCGCTCGCCTATACCGGGGGCTACTTCGTGCTGCCGGGCACCTACACCGCGCGCCTCACCGTGGGCGGCGAGTCGTCCACGAAGTCCTTCCGGGTCACCAAGGACCCGCGGCTCCAGGAGGTCACGCAAGCGGACCTCGAGGCGCAGAACGCTCTGCTGGAGGAAATCGTCGGCGATCTCGACGGCGTGCACGACGCAATTCGGGAGCTGCGCTCGGTGCGCGAGCAGGCGCGCGACGTCGCGCGGCGTGCCGGCGAGGCGGGTTACGAGGGTGACTGGTCCGAGCAGGCCGAGGCGATCGCCGACAAGCTCACCGCCGTCGAGGACGAGCTCATTCAGCATCGCGCCGAGACCGGGCAGGATCTGCTCAACTATCCGCCGCGCCTCGACGACCAGCTTGCCTACCTCTATAGCCATGTCTACCCGGCCTACGGCCGCCCGACACAGGGGGACTACCAGCGGCTCGACGATCTGCGCGTCGAGCTTGCCCCGCATCTCGAGGCACTGCGCGCGGTCATCGATATCGATGTTGCGGCGTTCAACGAGGCGCTGCGCGCCGCCGGGGTGCCGGCGGTGATCTGGCGGCGCTGACCGGCGAATCTCCCGCAGGGGGTCTGTAAACGAGTCGTTTGCGGCCGTATACTCCTGTGCTCTGGATCACTCCTGTCCGACCCATCCAGAACCACCCGCCGCGGCATGAAACGAGCGCTGAAGCCAGGGGCAGCTTCTGTACCGATCGCCGCGGCAGTGCTCTGTCTGGCGCTGACGGGGGCGGAGATCTTCGGCGGCGTCGGCCCGTCCTACGCCGCGCCGCCCGCGCCGTCGTCGCACGGCAGTTCGTCCGCAGCACAGCGCGTGGTGCGGCCGGGCAGCGCCATCGCGGTTGCTCCGGTCGGATCCGTCGAGACGCTGTCGGCGCAGGAAGCCAACGTGCTGGTCGGGCGCTACTGCCTGCGCTGCCACAACGACGCTTCGCGCACCGGCGGCTTGTCGCTCGAGCAGTTCGACATCGCGCGAGCGGGCGAAAACGCAGAGGTGGCGGAGAAGATGATCCGCAAGCTGCTCACCGGCATGATGCCGCCGTCGAACGCGCAGCGCCCCGACGCCGACGCCTACGCGGCCCTGATCGCCACCCTCGAGAGCACCGTCGACGAGGCCGCCGGCGATGTGCCCACGCCCGGGGGGCGCACCTTCCAGCGGCTCAACCGGGCGGAGTACGAGCGCTCGATCGCCGACTTGCTCGGCCTGCAGGTCGACGCGGCGGCCTATCTGCCCGCGGATACGGTGAGCGCGGGCTTCGACAACATCGCCGACGTCCAGGGCATGTCGACCACGGTCATGGAGGGCTACCTGAGCGCAGCGAGCGAGATCAGCCGCATGGCGGTGGGCGATCCGGGCGCCGGCCCCGCCGAGATGACCTACGAGATCCCCCGCTACGTATCGCAGCGCGAGCGCGTCGAGGGCGCTCCCTTCGGTACCCGCGGCGGCGTCTCGGTGATGCACAGCTTTCCGGCCAACGGCGAGTACGTGTTCACCATGCATTTCTACGATTCGCCGATCGCCATGCTGTACGGCAAGACGACCTATCACGACGAGCAGATCGAAGTCTCGATCGACGGCGAGCGCGTCGCGCTGCTCGACATCGATCGCTGGATGGACGCCGACAACGAGAACCTGCAGACCGAGCCGATCTACGTGCGCGCCGGCGCCAAGCGGCTCACCGCCGCGTTCATCAAGAAGGCCGAGGGCCCGGTCCCCGACATGCTGTCGCCGCACGACTGGAGCCTGGCCGACAAGGACATCGGCGCGGCCTGGGGTGTCACCACGCTGCCGCACCTGCGCGACCTGGCCGTCGCCGGACCCTACAACGCTACCGGCGTTGCCGTCTCGCCCAGCCGTGAGCGGATCTTTACGTGCCGGCCGACCGCGGCCTCCGAGGAGGACGACTGCGCCGAGCAGATCATCAACGATCTCGGTGCGAGCGCCTACCGCCGCCCGCTGCAGCCGCGCGACCTCGCCGCTCTGATGTCCTTCTACCAGGCAGGGGCCGAGCAGCACGGTTTCGAGGGCGGCGTGCGGGCCGCGCTCGAGGCGATCCTGGCCAGCCCGTACTTCGTGTTCCGCTTCGAGCGGCCTGCGCCCGGGACGACCTACCGGGTCGACGATGCGGCGCTGGCGTCGCGGCTGTCGTTCTTCCTTTGGGGCGCGCCCCCTGACGACGACCTCGTGGCGCTCGCCGAGCAGGGCCGACTGTCACAATCCGACACGCTTGCGGGCGAGGTCGAGCGCATGCTCGCCGACCCGCGCGCCGCCGCCCTCGGCACGCGCTTCGCGGCGCAGTGGCTGCGCCTGCAGGACCTCGACAAGGTCCACCCCGACGCGCTGACCTTTCCGGATTACGACCAGCAGCTCGCCGATGCCATGCGACGAGAGACCGAGCTGTTCTTCGACAACCTGGTGCGCGAGGAACGCAGCGTGCTGGAGCTTTTGACCGCCGACTACACCTTCGTCAACGAACGCCTCGCGCGTCACTACGGCATCGAGGGTGTCAGCGGGGACGCGTTTCGCCGCGTCGACCTGCCCGGCGAGCAGCGTAGAGGACTGCTGGGGCAGGGCAGCATCCTGACGATGACCTCGCACGCCGACCGTACCTCGCCGGTGCTGCGCGGCAAGTGGGTGATGCAGGTGCTGCTCGGCAGCCCGCCGCCGCCGCCGCCGCCCAACGTGCCGGACCTCGAGGCCACCGGCGCGACATCGGACGGCCGGCTGTTGACGGTACGCGAGCGCATGGAGATGCACCGCGCCAACCCGGCCTGCAACTCCTGCCACCGCATGATCGACCCCATCGGTCTCGCGCTGGAGAACTTCGACGTCACCGGCGCTTGGCGCATCAAGGACAACGGCATGCCGGTGGATCCGCTCAGCACCTTCTACGACGGCACGGCGGTGGGCAGCCCGAGTGAGCTGCGCGCCATCCTGATGAAGTACTCCGATGCCTTCGCGACCACCTTTACAGAGAGCATGATGGCGTACGCGATCGGGCGGCGGATCGATTACCGCGACATGCCGGCGGTGCGTCAGATCGTGCGCACGGCCGCGGCCGACGACTACCGCATCTCTTCCTTCATCCGGGGGGTGGCCGGCAGCGCCGCCTTCCTGAACAACGAGCGACTTCAGCAAACGAACCCCGCGGACGAGCGCTCCGGCGCGATTCGATCGCGCTGAGACGCCGCCCGAGCGAGAGCGCAATGTACATCAGCAAGAAGACGATCCCGCGTCGCACCGTGCTGCGCGGCATGGGCGCAACCATCGCCCTGCCGTTCCTCGACGCCATGGTTCCGGCATTCGGCGGCGCGGCGGCACAGTCCGATCCGACGCGGCTGGTGTGCATCGAGATGGTGCACGGTGCGGCAGGATGCAGCGAGTACGGCGCCGGCAGGAACCTGTGGGCGCCGGCGGCGGTCGGGCGTGACTTCGACCTGACGCCGACCGCGTTGAGCTCCCTGGAGCGCTTCCGCGACCGGCTGCTGATCGTGTCGAACACCGACGTCGTGCAGGCCGAGGCCTTCGATCCCGAAGAGATCGGTGGCGACCACTACCGCTCCAGCGCGGTGTTCCTGACCCAGTCGCACCCCAAGCAGACCGAGGGCGCCGACGTGCACGTCGGTACCTCGATGGATCAGATCTACGCCAACCGCTTCGGCCAGGACACGCCGATCCCGTCGATGCAGCTGTGCATCGAGAACGTCGATCAGGCGGGCGGCTGCGACTACGGCTACGCCTGCGCCTACTCCGACACCATCAGCTGGGCGTCGCCGGAGGAGCCGCTGCCGATGATCCGCGACCCGCGCGCCGTCTTCGACCAGCTGTTCGGTGCCGGCGGCACGCCCGAGGAGCGCGCCGCGCGCCGGCGCAGCAAGGCCAGCATCCTGGACTGGATCGCCGGCGAGGTGAGCTATCTGAAGAAGCAGTTCGGCCCCGAGGACGCCGCCCGCATGGACCACTACCTGGACAACATCCGTGAGATCGAGCGGCGCATCCAGAAGGTCGAGGAGCGCAACACCAGCGGCGAGGCGCGCGCGCTGCCGCAGGCGCCGGCCGGCGTGCCGGACTCGTTCAGCGAGCACGTCAAGCTGATGTTCGACCTGCAGCTGCTGGCCTTCGCCGCCGACGTCACCCGGGTGTTCTCGTTCAAGCTCGGCCGCGACGCCTCGGCGCGGGTGTATCCCGAGAGCGGCGTCGATGGCGGCTTCCATCCGCTGTCGCACCATGGCAACAAGGAAGAAACCATCGAGGAATTCGGCGTGCTCAACCGCTACCACGTGTCGATGGTGCCGTACTTCCTCGAGCGCCTGCAGGAGGTCAGCGAGGGCGACGCCACGCTGTTCGACAAGACCATGGTGCTGTACGGCTCGCCGATGGGCGATCCCAACGTCCACAACCACAAACGCTGCCCGCTGTTCGTCGTCGGCGGCGCCAACGGTCGCCTGGAAGGCGGCCTGCACCTGCAGGCCGAACCCGGCACGCCGATGGCCAACGTCCTGCTGAGCCTGATGCATCGGCTCGGCCTCGATGAGATAGAGCGCTTCGGTGACAGCACCGGCGCGTTCGCGCTCACCGTCTGATGCGCATCCGCGCCGTCGTCGCGATCCTCCTGCTGAGCGCACCTGCGGCGTTTGCCGCCGTGCCGGCGACATCCGACGCGCCGGTTGCCGACGCTGCAATGCATCGCGACCTCGACGCGGTGCGCGCCCTGCTGCGACACGGCGCCGACGTCAACGCGCCGCAGAACGACGGCATGACGGCGTTGCACTGGGCGGCGCTCGAGGACGACGCGGATCTCGCCGGCATGCTGGTATACGCCGGCGCCTGGCTCGATGTCGGCACCCGCCTCGGCGGTTACACGCCGCTGCACCTGGCGGCGCGTTCGGGCAGCCTGGCGGCCATGCAGGCGCTGCTCGAAGCGGGTGCGGACCCGCAGGCACGCACGACCTCGGGCGGTGCGCAGCCGCTGCACCTCGCCGCCGCGGCGGACAGCGTCGGGGCGATCGACCTGCTCATCGACGCCGGCGCCGACGTCGACGGCCGCGAAGATGCGTGGGAGCAGACGCCGCTGATGTTCGCCGCCGCGGCGGGCAACGTTGACGCGGTGCGCGCCCTGCTGGCGGCGGGTGCCGACGTGTCGGCGAGCGCCAAAGTCGTTGACGTGGTGGCATGGGAGAAGATGGACCGCGACGAGACCCGCCGCCGCGCCCGCGTGCAGCAGGCGCTGCGCGCCGTCGAGGAAGAAGACGAGGAGAAAGCAGCGGAAGAGGAAAACACCGGCGAGGAGAAGCCTGCCGAGGCAGCGGAGGAGGGCGAGGCTGCGGGCGGTGAACAGGCTGCCGAAGCGGCGGGCGCTGAAGAGAAGGCGGCCTCGGCCGAGCAGGAGCAAGCCGCGGCGCAGGAGGAAGTCGCCGCGCCGATGGAGGTGGTGGATCCGGCGACGGAAGAAGCGGCGGTAGACGAGGAAGGCACGTCCGAAGAGGCGGAATCGGAAGCGAATGCCGGGGAGGCGACCGAAGAGGCCGACAAGAAGGACGAGGAGCCGGAGCGTCCACCCACCTACGGTGAGCTGGTCGGCGGCCACGGCGGCCTGACCGCGTTGCTCTACGCCGCGCGTGAGGGGCAGGTCGAGACCGTCGACGTGTTACTCGACGGCGGCGCCGACATCGGCCAGCCGAGCGGCGGCGACCATACCAGCCCGCTGCTGATCGCCACGCTCAACGGCCACTTCGATCTGGCGATGGAGCTACTCGAGCGCGGCGCCGACCCGAACCTCGCCTCCGACGCCGGCGCCACGCCGCTGTACGGCGCGCTCAACGTGCGCTGGGCGCCGCGCTCCGCGTACCCGCAGCAGAACGCCTACAAGCAGCAGCGCACGGGCTACCTCGAGCTGATGACGGCGTTACTCGAGGCCGGCGCCGACCCTGACGTCCGGCTCGAGAAGCACCTTTGGTACACCTCGTTCAACTTCGACCACCTGGTCGACTCGACGGGTGCGACGCCGTTCTGGCGCGCCGCGTACGCAACCGACGTCGAGGCGATGAAGCTTCTGGTCAGCTACGGTGCAGACCCGAACATCCCGACACGCAAGCTGCCCTCGCGCGGCCGGCCACGGCCGCAAGGCGAGGACGGCAAGGACAAGGAAGAGGGCGATCCCTCCGGCCTGCCGGAGGTTCCGGTCGGCGGGCCGGCGGTGTGGCCGCTGCTGGCCGCGGCGGGCGCGGGCTACGGCGAGAACTTCGCCGGCTACGCGCATCAGCACGTGCCCGACGGCTGGATGCCGGCGGTGCGCTACCTGGTCGAGGAGCTCGGAGCCGACGTCCACGCGCGCGACCACAACGGCTACAACGCGGTGCATCACGCTGCCGCGCGCGGCGACTTCGAGATGATCCTGTACCTGGTGTCACACGGCGCCGACCCGACCGCCGTCAGTCGCAAGGGACAGACCACCGCGGACATGGCCAACGGCCCGGTGCAGCGCGTGCAGCCGTTCCCCCAGGCGATGTGGTTGCTCGAGCACCTCGGCTCGAAGAACAACCACAACTGCGTCTCCTGCTGAGCCGGAACGCTCGGCCCCAGCGAAGCCATCACCCTCCGGGTTGCCGCAACCGCCGTCCGCGTCCGAGAATCGCACGATGAACGAGCGCGGGCGCAACATCTGGCTGGCGGTGTTCGGGGTGGCGTTCGGCTTCCTCGAAGCCGCTGTTGTGGTGTATCTGCGTGAGCTCTACTACCCTGACGGCTTTCGCTTTCCGATCGTCATCATCGAGAACCGCCTCGCCGTGGTCGAGCTGGTGCGCGAGGCCGCAACCGTGCTGATGCTGCTCGGCGTCGCGATAGCCGTGGGACGCGACGCGATGGAGCGCTTCTTCGTCTTCGCCTTCCTGTTCGGCGTGTGGGACATCGTCTACTACGTCGGCTTGTGGCTGTTCCTCGGCTGGCCGCCGTCGCTGATGACCTGGGACGTACTGTTCCTGATTCCGGTGCCCTGGCTCGGCCCGGTGATCTACCCGGTGATCGTGTCGCTTTTCCTCATCGCCGGGTTTCTGGTGCACCAGCGCATCCGTGCCCGCGGGGGCGCCGTCCACTTGTCGGGTGTCGAGTGGTTGGTGTCGGTGCTCGGTGGGCTCGTGGTCATCGTGGCCTTCTGCTGGAACTGGCGCGCGGTCACCGCGGGCACCGTGCCGCAGCGCTTCCCGGTACTGCTGTTCGCCGCCGGTCTGGCCGCCGGCGTCATCCCGTTCCTTCGGGCCGGTCGGCGCTCGTCTCTTCCGCGCTCGACTTGATGTGCAGATCGCGCTGTGGGAACGGGATCTCGATGCCGGCCGCGGCGAGCTCGCGGTTGATGGCCACGTGCAGGTCGGAGGCCACGTCGATGCGATGCTCCATGGAGCACCAGGCGCGTAGCTGGAAGTCGAGCGAGCTGTCGCCGAAGCGGAGCATCTGGGCGTCGGGCGGCGGTACATCCGCCACCCGCGGATGTGCACGGGCGGCCCCGAGCAGAATCTCCAACACCTTCTCGGGGTCGCTGCCGTACGCCACGCCGACCGGTATGTCGAGGCGGCGGCTCTCGTCGGTGCCCGTCCAGTTGGTCACCGCCTTGGAGATCAGCTCGCCGTTGGGTACCACGATCTCGGCACCGTCGTAACTGCGAATGACGCTGGCGCGGATACCGATGCGCCGCACCCGGCCGAAGTAGTCGGGCGTCTCGATCGCGTCGCCGACCTTGATCGGCCGCTCGAACATCAGGATCAGGCCGGAAACGAAGTTGTTGACGATGGTCTGCAGGCCGAAGCCGATGCCCACGCCGAGGGCGCCGATCACCACCGCCAGCTGTGTACCGCCGAGCCCGGCGGCCGAGGCGGCAAGCGCGACGCCTGTCGCCCAGATGGTGTAGCCGGTCAACGCCTCGACCGACGCGTCGACGCCGCGCCGCAGATGCAGGCGCGGCACCAGCTCGCCGCGCACCAGGAAGCGCGCGAAGCGCGCGAGCCAATGGGTGATCACGACAAGGACGGCGGCCGCGATGAGCTGTCCCGCGGAGATCGTCAGGCTGCCGATGGAGATCTGCGCCGCCGCTACCGTGCGCAGAGCGTTCATCAGCGGCTGGTAAGCGTCGAATCGGACGAGGGTGCCGCGAATCCAGGTGAGCAGGGCGATGGCGCCCGCCGCCACAATCGACCGGTGGATCACCTCACGCCGGTTCTTGCGCAGGCTCGGCAGAGCGTCGCCCAGTCGCCCCTCGATGATTGCCGGCGCCAACGCGGCAAAGGCCGCCACGATGATCGCCCACGCGACACCGCCGAATGCGCTGACGACAGTCGCCCGGGTGAGCCTGTTGGAGAGGTTCGTCCAGCCGAGAACGTTGGCCGCCAGCGCAAATCCGAGAAGGACGGCGAAAATGCCGGCGATGATGGGAATAGAGCGCTGCCAGCCGTGCGGCGCCGACTCGTAGCGGGAGACCTGCGCCACTCGCACCGCTGTGGCGGCCGCCACTCCGGTCAACCCCAGGAGCAGCACGCGGCTGATGAGCAACCCTGCGGGGAGGACAGAGGCGATGAAGCTGGCAAGGGTCAGCACTACAATCGCCCATACCGCTCGCCGCGCTCTGCGTTGCAGGAGGACCGAGCCCAAGCGCGTGAGCGGTATCACGACGAGCGCGAACACTACGTCGGCGGCGGAGCCGGAGGCAGCCGGCAGAACCAGTATGCTGGCCACGAGGGTGGTGGCCAGCGCTACCGAGAATGGCCGCTCGATGAGCGCGCGGGGCTGCTCGAGGTCTTTGTCGGTATCTGGCGTTCGCGCTCGATTGCGCCGGCGGGCGCGCAATGCGAGGCCAAGAGCGACCGCGTAGAAGGAGGCCAGCAGCAGCAGCCGCTCGGGGAAGAGCGCGAGATAATCGACGACGGCGTCTCGCCAGTGGATACCGGCGCCGACCGCTTCATCGGTGAACGAGCGCTGCTCTGCGGCCGAGAACACCCGCCATAGCGGATTGGCGTCGCGCTGCAGGGCGCGCCTGAGAATCTCCAGGTCGAGGCCGTCGATATGCTCGAGTGCGTCGGAGATGCTCTCCTGAGTAGCGCCGATGCGGTCGATCACCGAGGCAACGATGTCGCGCCGCGCGCGAACGCGGGTCTCGACCTCGATGACGCGCGTCAGGATGTCGTTTACCTGGCTCGCCAGCTCGGGGCCGAGCTCCTCTTCCCTGGCGGCGTCTCGCGTGGCCTCCCAGCGGGCACGGACCGCGCGCAAGTATTCGCGCTCCCCTTGCAGAACGTCGAAGCGCGCGCCGGCGGCTCGCCTCCACGTGGTGAGCTCGGCCTGGATCTTGAGCCATGGCAGGC
>JASFRZ010000164.1:0-9775 GCA_050114655.1 Acidobacteriota bacterium | reverse complement strand
CGCTATGTGCTGCCCGGCCGGCGCAGCGCCGCGCTGAAGGGCAAAAAGACCGGCAAGCGACGCAAGAAGAAGGCCGCCACCCGCCGCGCGCGCGGCGGTCGCCGCGGCATGAGCGCCGAACAGCGGGTCGCCCAGATGGTCCGTAGCCGTGACGCCGCATTGCTCGCCGCCGCCGGCGACTCGATGAAGGTCTACGAGATCGCCGCCGGGGTCGAGGCTTTTGCCGCCGAGGTGGTCGCGACGGCGACGAAATAGCTTCAGCGCCAGGCGCGCGCCACGTCGTTCATCGCCTGACCGAAGCCGGTACCCGCTTGCAGCGCACGGTTCCAACCGGCGTCTAAGGCCGCCTTGGCGCGCCGGTTTCCCTCGCGCCGGTCGTAGATGCCGGTGGCTTCGGCGTAGGTTTGCGGGTAGTCGATACCGGCCGCGGTGAGCACCTGCCGGGTGATGTGGCCGGCGGTGTAGAAGATCGCCATGTGCCAGAGGTCGGGCGGCGTGTCGACCCCGATGGCGTCGAAGGCGCGGTCGATCATGGCGGTCAGCGGGCGCTCCAGGCTGTCGGCGTGGGACGACTCGTGAAACAGCATCTCGAGACCGAACCAGCCCTGCACTGCGGGGTCGATGCTGGTCACGGTGATGTGCCCGTCGGCGGTGGTGTAGGCACCCACCGTGTTGGCGTACACGGTGATGTCGACGCGGTTTCGGCTCTCCGGCCACTCGCCGCCGTAGGCAGCGGCCAGGCGCGGCGCAATCTCGCTCTCGAACCGTTGCGCGCGCGGGATGATGTCGTCCATCCAGCGGCGGTTCTCGGCGTTGTGGTTGCTCCAGAAGACGCGCCGGTACACCGGCATGACGCGGTTGAGGACGTCGAGCGCCTGCTGGTCGCGCTCTTCGATGCGATCGCAGTAGTTGCCCGCAAGCACCAAACAGTCGCGCAGCTCCACCATACCGTCGTCGAACAGCAGGTCGCGGTCGATCATGTCGATACGGTAGAAAGCCGCCGCCAGATCCCACTCCTCGCGATCCGCCTCGCTCATCGCCCGATAGCGCTGCAGGTCCTCGTCGCGCAACCGGATGCGCGGGTCCAGCCCCGTCGCCTCCGCCCCCGGCCCCGCCTGCGCCCAGCGGTACAGAAAATGATGCAGGTTGATGAACGCGTCGGAGTGGAAGGTGAACAACTCCGAGCGCGGAAGCTGCGCCGGCGCGGCACCGATAATCCCGGCAAACAGGATCAGGAGCGTGCATTTGATCATTGTGCGATGTGAGTTCATGCCTTCGACTCCCGTCCGCGAGCTCGATCACCTCCGTCGCCGCTGTGCAGTATAGATGGCAGCCCGTGCTTCGATCGGCGGTCGGACCCCTGTCCCGCCGGCGCGGCACCGGGCCAACGCACGCGACGGTCGCCAGCAGGGTGTCTTGCGAGCTCCTCACCGCGCGGAAGAAGCAAACGCCGCTTTACTTGTCGACGGCGACTTCGTTACGCTCGGCAATATCCGGCGCTCACGCCGGCGCCACCCAACGTGATCAAGCGCCCGACGGTAAGGCATATGAGTCGCCACGGGCACTCAGGGAGTCCCACAATGAGCGCGCGCCGAGCCTCACTGGGCAGCATCGTCGCCGTCATCGCCCTCATCCTGTCGAGCCCGCTTCCCGCCCGGGCGCAAGGGCCGCGCCACGACGACCCCTCGCTGGCGCGCGTCTCCGATGTCATCGTCACCGGCCGCGTCGTGCACATCGGCAGCGCCCGTGATCCGCAGGTCGGGTTCATCTACACGTACGTGACCATCGCGGTGAGCGACCACATCAAGGGCAGCGGGATCGGCGACGAACTGGTCGTCAAGCAGCTCGGCGGCCAGGTCGGCGACACCGGCATGGTGGTGTACGACCAGGCGAGCTTCCGGATGGACGAGGAGGTGCTGCTGTTTCTTATCGAGCGCCCGCGCGACGCCACGCTGCAAACCACCGCATTCTGGCAGGGAAAGTGGACGATCTCGCGCGACGGCACGCTCGGCGAGGCTGTCGCCGTGCGCGCGCCCTTCGGCGCCATGGATCGCATTGGCGTCGGCACGCCGTCGCCCGAGGAGTCGCGCCCGCTGGAGCCGTTTCTGGCGGAGCTCCGTAGCTGGAGCCGCGCGCAGGAGCCGGTGCCCGGCCGGCAGCGACAGTTGGTGACCCATCCGCTCGAGTTGCCGGCGGTCACCGCCGAGGCCGCGGACCGCACGCCGACCTTCACCTTTCTCGGCCCGGCGCGCTGGAACCAGCCCGATTCCCTGCTGCCCGTATACGTCGACATCCAGGCGGGCGGCGAGCCCGGCCTCGAGGGCGGCGGCTTCAGCGAGCTCTCCAACGCGCGCAACCTGTGGAATGGCGCCGG
This sequence comes from Acidobacteriota bacterium, assembly GCA_050114655.1. GTDB lineage: Bacteria > Acidobacteriota > UBA890 > UBA890 > UBA890 > JASFRZ01. Next base: position 7,401 of record JASFRZ010000164.1, on the reverse strand, counting down.
CAGCTCGCTCGCCCTGGCCAACGGCCAGACGGTGCTGACGGGGGCGACCAAGACGCAGGCGTGCAGCAGCGCCAATAACTCGAACTCCGGCCGGCTGACGATCTACTTCGACGATCCGTGCGACGAGATCGGCGGCGACCGCACCCTTGCGGTGGGCGGCTTCTTCTACAGCACCGCCGGCGGCGTCACCGTCAACGGCACGCACTTCGATCGCATCACCTCGGGCTACCTGATCAACAGCGACGAGCCCGGCGTGCAGGACGCGCTCGACCGCTCGCGCTGCTTCCAGGACGTGCAAACCCACGAGATGGGGCACAGCATCGGGCTCGGGCACAGCACCGTCCCCGGGAGCATCATGCAGGCGTTCCTCGACGACGCCTGCTACAGCGTCACCACCTCTTCCTCCGAGGCAGCGATCACCGGCGGGCTGGGCCCGGACGACCGCGACGCGATCAACTTCATCTACCCGAGCCGCGGCGTTCTGACCAACGATCCATCGGTAGCTCCCGGGCCGCCGCGCGGGCTGAGCTACCAGCTGGTCGGGGACCGGGTGATCCTGGAGTGGCTGCCGCCGGCCAGCGGCGGTCCGGTGCAGTCGTACCAGATCCAGGGCGGCGCCGACCCCGGTCGGCTCAACTACGTCAACTTCGACACCTTCCAGAATGCCACCAAGATCAACCTGCGCATCAAGGACGGCGAGTACTACATCCGCGTGCTCGCCAAGAACGGCGCCGGCACCTCCGACTCCTCCAACGAGGTGAACTTCATCGTCGCCGGCAACCCCGAGGAACCGAATCCGGAGTTCGTGCAGCCGACGCTCAACTTCACCAGCGACTCATCCGGCAACATCCGGGTGATGGGAGAGATGCAGAACCGCTTCATCGGCCCCGGGCCGGCCACCTTCATCCGCGTCCAGGCCACCTTCCTGGCCGCCGACGGCAGCGTGGTCGGCACCGATTCGGCCTACGTGCTGGGGCGTAGCCGCCGCCTGCGCGACACCGGCGTGGTCACCGATACCGCGCTGGCCGCCGGGCAGCGCGGCTGCTTCATGATCGTCACCAACGTGCCGGCGTCGCGGGTCGACTCGGTGCTCCTGAGCGGCACCTTCTCGATCTTTTCCAACGATCCCCTCGACGGCCGCCTGCGACTCGCCGGCTTCGGGCGCAGCGTCAGCGACGGCGGCACGCTGCAACTCGACGGCGCGGCGCGCAACATCGGCAGCCGCACGACCTATTTCAACAAGGTCGTGTTCGACGTCAAGACACCGAAGGTGCAGACGTGCACCTTTGCCAACGTGCAGGGCTCGACCATCGCCTTGCCCGGCGGCGGCACGACCTCGACAGCGCTCGCGCCCGGCGCCGTCGGCTCGTTCAGCACCACCACCGACGTACCCGTCGGCCGGCTCGAGATTCGTACCTACACACAGTGGAGCGAGAATGCTCCCGCCGGCTCCGGCGCCTCGCTACAGGCGCTCGCCCGCATCAACGACGACGTGGCGGCCGATTTTGTACGCCTGCAAGCGGACCAGGAGCGACTGTGGCGCATGCTGACCGGCGCCGAGGCGTCGTCCGCCGAGTCGCTGCACCGCCTGCGCAACGACATCGAGGCGCGCCTGCAACGAATCCAGCGCCGCAGTGACACCGAAGGACTCCCCTGGCGCCTGCCATTCGCCGAGCAGCTGCGCGTTCCGGTCCGCCGCAACCGCTGAGAGCGGCGAGGGCGATCACCAGGCACCCGGCCGCCGATCAACGGCATGACCGTGCCGAGGCGCCTGCATTCCCCGCCCGCATCCCGCCGCCCGAGTCTCACCGCGCTCGTCGACCCGGGTGGGTTCCTGTGTGCCCAGTGACCGTGTAACCGCGAACGACGGCCTGCGCGAAGGAATCTGTAACTTCCGAGCCCGCCCGGGTAAGCAAAGGTCATGGGACGAGGCGACCGGGAACCGCGCTGGAGGGCAACGATGAGAACATCTCCGCTGGCACGCCCGCTGGGCGCCATGAGGCTCTTGGCGGCAACGGCGATCCTGTTGGGGTCTTGCGCTTGCGCGTCATCTCAGACGGCCCAGGCGGTGGCGGTCGCACCGGCACTTGCCATCGCGGCGCTCAGCGGCGGCCTCGACGACAACGGCGAGTTCGTCGCCTATCTCGCTGACGGACGCAAGCTCGAGGGCCGTTGGCGGCTGGTCACGCGGCAGAGCGAGGCAGCGAAGGCGACGATCGAGACGCCGCACGGACAGGTCAGCCCCGAAGACCTCGTCGGGCCCGACCTGCCGGCGTTTCTCGCCGAGGTCGAGGGCCCGCCGCTGGCGATGATGTGCGCGCTCTCCGGCGACGATTCCAGCGGCTATCAGTGTCGCTGCGTCGACCAGCGGGGAATCGAGTGGGTCGGCAGCCTCGGCAGGTACCAGTACGTCTTCAATCCAGCCTCCGACACACTGGTCGTGGCGTTACGAGAGGCAGCCGACTGCCGATCCTGTGACGGTGGGGAGCGACCATGACAGCAGCCCGCTTCGACGTCACGACGCGCCGCCGGCTCAGCAGCATGGCTTTGATCGCCGCCCTACTGGCAAGTCCGGGCTGCTCCGTCAAGCAAATGGCGGTCAACTCGCTCACCGACGTGCTCGGGCAGGCGGAGGTCGTCTACCTGTCGGACGAGGATCCGGAGCTGATCGCCGGCGCCCTGCCCTACCAGGTCAAAACGATCGAGACGTTGCTGGCCTCGAACCCCGACAACCCACGGCTGCTGCTGGCGGCGACCACGGCGATCGTGTTGTACGGCTACGGGTTCGTCGAGCCCGAAGCAGAGCGCCTGGAGTACGTCGACTTCTACCGCTCCGAAGAGATCCGCTTGCGCGCGGCACGGCTGTACGTGCGCGCCTACCGCTACGGGCTGCACGGCCTCGACGTCGCACACCCGGGTATCGCCGCCCGGCTTCCCATCGAACCCGAGGCCGCCGCCGGCGAGCTCACCGCGGACGACCTGGCGCTCACCGTGTGGACCGGCGCGGCGCTCGGCGCCGCCATCGGCGCCGCCACCGACGACCCCGACCTGACCGTCGACATCGCCGTCGTCGGCGCGCTGCTGGAGCGCGCCCTCGAGCTCGACGAGGACTACGACGACGGCCTCATCCAGGGCTTCCTGTTCAGCTACGAGATCGGACGGGCGGGCGGGTCGATGGAGAAGGCGCGCAAGTACTACGAGCGCGCGCTCGAGCTGTCCGGCGGCAAGCGCTGCTCGCTGTGGCTGGGCTGGGCCGAATCGGTGTCGGTGCCGAACCAGGACCGCGCGGAGTTCGACGCCCTGCTCACCGAGGTCATCGACTTCGACGTCGACAGCTATCCCGAGGGGCGCTTGCTCAACATTCTGGCGCAGCGGCGAGCGCACTGGTTGCAATCGAACGCCGATGAGCTGTTCTGGCAAGGAGGCGAAGGACGATGAAGAGAACGATCGCTGCGGTTCTGACCTTGATTGCGGCCTCCACGAGTGGGGCCGCCACGCCGCTTGCCATGGCGCAGCGGCCGGTGCTCATCCACCTGGCAACCGTGGCTCCGAAGGGCTCGGAGTGGGAACTGACGCTCCGGGAAATGGGTGCCCGGTGGCAGGAGGCGACCGCGGGCGCGATCCGGCTGCGGGTCCACGCCGGCGGCGGGATAGGCGACGAGAGCGAGGTCATCCGCACGATGCGCGTGGCCGGGCTCACCGGCAGGGGTTTGAACGCGGCCGCGATCTCCAACGACGGCCTGGCGGACATCGAGCCCGCCGCCTTCGCGCTCAACCTGCCGCTGGTCTTCGACAGCTACGAGGAATGGGATTTCGTCCGCCGGCACGTCAACCCCATCCTGGAGAAGCGGCTGGAGGAGAAGGGATTCATCGTCCTCGCCTGGTCCGACGTCGGCTGGGTGCACTTCTTTTCGCGCGAGCCGTTGCACCATCCCGACCAGCTCAGGGAGTGGAAGCTCGCCGCTTCGGCGACCGACACCGATCAAGTCGACCTGCTCAAGTCGCTCGGCTTCAACCCCGTCCCCACCACCCAGGACGACCTGTTCCCGGCGCTCGAGACGGGGCGGGTCGACGTTCTGTACCTGCCGATCATCTTCGCCGAGGCCACGCAGATCTTCCGCCACGTCGGCAACATGACGGCGCTCGCGTGGGCGCCCCTGCAGGGTGCCATCGTGGTGCACAAGGGCACCTGGGACGGCGTTGCGCCCGAATACCGGGACGCAATGCGGCGCATCAGCCGTGAAATCGGCGACCAGCTACGCGCCGACAACCGCGATCACGAGCGCCGCTCGCTCGAGGCCATGCTGCGGAACGGCTTGAACCAGGTGGAGGTCGACGACGACGACGCGGCGGCCTGGAAGCGCCTCACCGAGGACAACTTCGACAAGATCCGCGGCAAGCTCGTCGACGAGGAGATGTTCGACCTGGTCATCGAGCTGCGCGACGAGTACCGGGCCTCGACAACGCGCTCGGGGGCGGAGCGCTGAGGAGCGATTCCTGTGAAGCTTGCTGCATTGAACGGCGTCGGCTCGATCCGGAGGCTTGGCAGGCTGCACCTGCGCCACAAGGCGCACCAGCTGGAGACCGGCGCGGCGGCGCTGGCGCTGCTGACCATGGCGGCGCTGCCGATCGCCGAAGCTGCCCTGCGCACGTTCTATCCCTCCGGCATACCGGGTGCGGCCAACTGGGTGCTGTACCTGGCGCTGTGGGCGGCTTTCCTCGGGGCGATGATCGCCGCGCGCCGCGGCGAGCTGCTGTCACTCGATGCCGCCGAGCACCTCGTCGCGGAGCACCACCGGGGCATGGTCAGGACGTTCACCGCGGGCGTCACGGTGGCGGTTTGTGCGGTGCTGGCACAGGCCAGCTACAGCATCGTGGCGGTCGAGTATCAGGTCGGTGACGTGCTGTCGCTCGGTGTTCCGGTTTGGCTCACGGCGACGATCATGCCGGTGGGCTTCGCCGTCATCGGCATCCGTGCGATACACCGGCTGCCTTCCGTGCGCCAACGGCTGATCGCCCTCGCCTTCGTGCTGGTCCCCATCGGACTGGGCTTCATCGACGATCCGACCACCTCCCATGCAGCGATGCCGCTGGTTGGCGCGCTCATCGTGGCGCTGGCGCTGGGAGCGCCGATCTTCGTCGGGCTTGCCGGCATCGCGCTGGTTCTGCTGTGGCACGACCTTTGGGGCACGGCCGACGTTGCGCTGCAGGTCTACCACCTCTCGCTCGAACCCTTCTTGCCCACCATCCCGCTGTTCACCCTCGCCGGCTACATCCTCGCCGAGAGCGATGCGCCGCAACGTCTGGTGAAGCTGTTTCGCGCCGCCTTCGGCTGGATGCCCGGCGGCATCGCCGTGGTTGCCGTCGTTGTCTGTGCCTTCTTCACCAGCTTCACCGGCGGCAGCGGCGTGACCATCCTGGCAATGGGCGGGCTGATGTTCCCGATGCTGCTGCGCGACCACCAGCCCGAGCGCTTTGCCAGCGGACTGCTGACCTCGGCGGGCTCGCTGGGCCTGCTCTTTCCTCCGTCGCTGGCGGTGATCCTGTACGCCGTGGTGGCGCGCGTGGATATTCCGCGCTTGTTTGTCGCCGGCTGGCTGCCGGCGGTAGTCGAGATCGTCCTCGTATCCGCTTTCGTGATCCTCTACAGCGCGCGTCACGAAATACCGCGCACGCCGTTCGATGCCCGCACGACGCTGTCGGCCCTGTGGCAGGCGAAATGGGAGGTGGCGATTCCGCTCGTCGTGCTGGGCAGCATCGCCACCGGCTTCGCCACGCTGGTGGAGGCGTCGGCGATCACCGTTCTGTACACCTTCGCGGTCGCCTTCTTCGTGCACCGCGACCTGAGCATCCGCTCCGATCTGCTGCGGGTGGTGGCCGCGGCAGCCACCCTCATCGGCGGCGTGTTGCTGATCCTCGGCGTCGCCCGCGGCCTGACCGAGTTCCTCATCGTCGCCGACGTTCCCGGCGTGGCGCTGACGTGGATCCAGAGGTTCGTCGAGTCGCCGCTGGTCTTCCTGCTGCTGCTCAACGGGTTTCTGCTGCTGGTCGGCTGCCTCATGGACATCTACTCGGCGATCGTCGTGGTGGTGCCGCTGATCGCCCCGATCGGCGCGTACTTCGGCGTCGATCCTCTGCACCTGGGGATCATCTTCCTGGTCAATCTCGAGCTCGGCTACCTCACCCCGCCGGTCGGCATGAACCTGTTTCTCGCGTCGTACCGCTTTCAACGCCCGCTGTCCGAGATCTACCGCGCCACCCTCCCCTTCTTGGCAATTCGCACCGTCGCCGTCCTGCTGGTGACCTACGTGCCGGTGCTCACCACCTGGCTGCCGGCGGTGCTCTTCGATTAGGAGGTGCTCGTTGAGACGCTTTGTCGCAACCCTGGGGCTGATCGTTGCGCTCAATTCGCTGCTCCCGGGCAAGGCAACGGCGCAGCAGATGTTTCGCACCGATACCGGCATCGCGCACCACGCGCCGCAGGACGGAACGATACGGGGTTCGTTCGGGGTGCGCGCCGGCGTGTTTGCCGCCGCCGATGGCGATGCCGGTCCCTTGCTGGGCATCGAAGGCTGGTTCCCGACGGCATCGGGTTTCTTGGCGTTCAACCCCAGTCTGGACTTCGCTGCCGCCAACGACCTGTTTCTGATCGTGAGCGGTGACCTTTGCTTCGTGGTCGCTCCGCGATCCCCCGTGCGGTTGTGGGTGGGCACCGGGGGCAGCCTCCTTGACCGAACGGCGTGGTTCTTCGGAGAAGACGGGACGGATTTCGCCGCGGACCTGCTCCTCGGCATCGACACCGGCGACGACGACCTGCGCTTCTTCGTTCAGGTGAAGGCCATGTTCGGCGGAGGGACACACATGTCATTCGTCGCCGGCCTGAGGTTCTGATGACTGCTACCGGGCGTGAGGAGGAACGTTGCCCGAAGAGCGGGTGCGAGAGATCGATCACGAGTTCGCCGACTCTCTCGCCAACGGCGTGGGCGTCGGGGCCTTCGTCGGCTTCGCGGCGCTGGGGATTCCCGCGCTGATCGCATCGATGGATTGCCCGGGCGAGGGCATCACGGCAAACCTCTGCGTCGACACCGGCTTGGCGTTGGCGATCGGCGCGGTGGGTGCGGGAATCGGCGCCGGCGTCGGGGCCGGAGTGGACGCGGCACACAAGAGTCGGCGAGCGCTCTATACAGCGCCCGGAGTGTCGGACAACGGCATGAGTGTCTCCGTATCACCCATCATCACGCGGCGGCAAAAGGGGGTTCTCTTCGCGCTCGACTGGTAGCGGACCGGGAACGAAACAGACCGATGCGATGCAGGTGCGAAGGAGGGACGATGAACAACCGATCGTGGGATCGGGCACTGAAGGCGCCGGCGGTCCTCGCAACGCTGATCGTGCTTGCGACC
>JASFRZ010000163.1:0-9827 GCA_050114655.1 Acidobacteriota bacterium | reverse complement strand
TCGGTCTTCATCACCCAGGCGTCCAGGGTGGTCTGCTCGTTGATCCCCCAGCGACCGTCGAAGCCGAGCTCGCGGTTGTAGTCGTTGCCGCTCGCCTGGCGGTTGGTGAACAGCACTCCGGCCCGCGAGCGCTCGCCGAGGTCGCGGCTCAGGCGCCCGACGGCGTAAGTGTCGGACGGCAGCTCGATGCCGCTGATCTCCGAGGTCGATGACTGCGACTGCATCACCAGCGCGCCCACCGCCCACGGGCCGGTCTTGCCGGTCAGCCGGCCGCCGCCGTACAGCGGGATCTCCTCGTTGTCCGGGCCGATGCCGATGGTTCGCGAGTGAAACCCCACCACCTGGCTGCCGCCGCCCAGGCGAGCGCCGCCGCGGCCGCCACCGAAGTCGAAGAAGCCGGCATTTTCCAGGAAGAAGTCGCGCTTCTCCGGAAAGAACAGCGAGAAGCGGGTCAGGTTGATCTGCTCGTCATCGGCCTCCACCTGGGAGAAGTCGGTGTTGAAGGTCGCGTCGAGCGTCATGTTGGGGCTGATGCCCCACTTCAAGTCGGCGCCGCCGTCGGCGACGTAGTCGTCGCTGTAGTCGAGTGCGCCGCCGGGGACCGGGTTGCCGACCGTGCCGCGGCTCACCCCGCCGATGGCATAGGGGCGGAGCTGCAGGTTGCGCGGCTTGATCAGCTGCAGGTCGTACATCATGCCCGAAAGCGACAGGCGGGTCTCGTCGAACTGGCGCGGCACCGGCGCCCAGTACGACTCCTCCGTCTTGCGCCGGATGGTGCGGCGGAAGTTGATCCCCCAGGCCTGCTCGTTGACGTTGAAGCGCAGCTCCCAGAAGGGGATGGCGATCTCCACCACCCAGCCGTCGTCGGTGATGGCACCGCGCGCCACCCACACCGCGTCCCAGTCGACGTTGAGACTCTGGCTGCCGAGGTTGCCGAGCTGCGCGTTGCCTTCGCCGACGATCTGCGCGTCGTAGCGCGCGCCCAGCGCGTTGGTCTCGAACAGGAAGCCGTTGCGGTGATCGTGGTAGGTGTCGAGCGTCACCATGAACGAGTCGTTGTTGCGCTGTGACTCGTCGCGCCGCAGCACGTTGGCGATGATGCGCTCGGGCTGGCGGTCGTAGTTGTACGCCGCGATGTAGATCGCCTCGTCGTCGTACAGCACGCGCACCTCGGTGCGCTCCGATACCGTCCGGCCCTCGTCGGGCTCGGCCTGGACGAACTCGGTGATCGGCACGGCGCGACGCCACACAGCCTCGTCGAGTACGCCGTCGATCTGCGGCGCCTCGTCGACGCGCACCGCGGCGAAGTTGAACAGTCGGTCGATCTCGGTGACCGCGCCGGGCGGTCCGCCGGTCGCGGCGGTGGCGCGCGACTGCGGCGCACTGCTTTGTTGCGCCAGCGCGGGCGCAGCGAGCGGCGCCGACATCAGCAGGATGACGGCCAGTCGGTGTGGCTTCATGAGTGGTGTGGGCGACGGATGATCCCGGGAGCCTACCGCAGCGCCCCCGGGGTGGGTAGCCGGGTGCGCCACTCGGTGCGCCGGCCGCCCGACAGGCGATCGGTGACGCTGTCCGGGCTAAACTCGGCTGCCATGTTGACCACCTGGATCGCGTTTTCGGTGTACGTCGGGTTCGCCCTCGCGCTCGGCTGGCTGGCGCACCGGCGGCGCGACCGCGGCGCCGCCTTCTGGACCGCCGGCCGCGAGCTGTCGGCGGCCTCGGTGGGGCTGTCGATATCCGCCGGTTTCCTGTCGATCTCGTGGTCGTGCGTGTACGCGGTGCAACTCTTCTACTGGTACGGCGTCGGCGCGCTGTGGCTGATCACGATCCCCTGGCTGCTGGCGCTCGCCGGCATCTACGTGCTGGCGCAGCGCTATCACGATTTGCCGTCGTTCAGCCAGCCGGAGATGGTCGGGCAGCGCTTCGGCGCGCCGGCCAAGCGCATCGTCGCGCTGGCGCTTTTCGTCGTTTTCCTGGTGTGGGGGGGCGCCGAGATCTATGTCGCCGCCAACCTGCTCGGGCCGGCAATGGGCGTTTCCACGGCCACGATGATCGTGATCATCGCGACGGTCGTCGGCATCTACTCGACGATGGGTGGATTTCGTGCGGTGGTGAGCACCGACAAGCTGCAGTACGCGGTGGTGGTGGCCTACATCCTGGCGATGGCGTGGCTCGCCTGGATCGGCTTGCGCGGAGTGGGGACAGCGTCACTCGCCGGCGGCGCCACGGTGGAGGGCAACCCGGCGCTCGGCGCGCTCGCCGGTCGCCTGGGAGCGAAGTCCGGCCTACCATGGAGCAACCTGCTGGCGCCGGGGCTCGCGGTTATCGTTCTGACCTTCGCCGCCTATCTGCCCGGGTGGCTCTTCGAGACCGATCTGTGGCTGCGCGTGCAGGCTGCGCGCGACCGCGGTGCGGCGCGCCGCGGCGTGCTGATCGCGATGGCAAACGCGGCGCTGTTCGTCGGCGTGCTGCCCCTGTTCATCGGCGTCGCCGCGCTCGCCGTGTTCCCCGCCGACGGGGGCTTCCCCGCCCGGCTCGGCAACGAGGGCGACGCCATCTTCGTGGCGTTGGTGCAGAGCTATGCGCCGGCGTGGCTGGGCATCTTCGTGGCCGTCGGGCTGACCGCCGCCGCGATGAGCACCATCGACACATGTGCGAACGTCATGGCGCTGTCGCTTGCCTACGATGTGCTCGAGGTGCAGAAGCGACCGTCCGCCGAGCGCCTGTCGCAGCTTGCCACCGCCGGCTCGATGCTGCTCGCGGCGATCTTCGCCCTCAACACCGAATCGCTGTGGGACATCTTCTACCTGTCTTCCGGCATCCTCACGACGACGGTCGCCTTTCCGGTGGCGGCGGTGTTCCTGCCCTGGGCCACGCCCGCCATGGTGACCGCCTCGGCTGCCGCCGGGCTTGCCGCGACGGTGGCGTTCTACTTCCTCGAGGCGCGTGGTGTCTTGGCGGCGGTGGAGCCCGCCTGGCTGGCGGGCTCGGGGCTCGGCTACATCCTCTGGGGCATGGCCGCCGCGGCGGCCGCCGCCGCGATCGCCCGGGTGACGGGACAGCATGCGGCAACGTAGAGACGCTCTCGTCAGCGCTTGTTTTGATCATCAAAAGCAATTCAGAGATATCAATGCTTAGCTCAGTAGCATGGTTGATGAAGAAAAGACCGTTGGCCTATTGCGAGCATTCTGTAAGTCGTTTATGAGTAATCGCAACGGGGGAGAGGGCGCGGGTGAGCACCGGGCGTCGGCTCCTTGTTCGGTGATTGCCGCACGGGTCGACACGGGGTGGCGCCACGAGACGCGTGGTGGCTTCCGGCGCTCGCCGGCCCTCGACCTCCTTTCGGGCGGCCCATCCTCGCCTCGGCACGATGCCGGCGGGACTCCGCGGCCTGCTAGCATGGGCCCGTGCCGACACCAGCGCCGCATTCCGATCCGCCGTCCTTTCGCGCGGGGCTGCCCGGTGCCGACTGGCCGCGCAAGATTCTGCACATAGACCTGGATGCCTTCTATCCCAGCGTCGAGGCGCTGGACGATCCCGACATCGCCGGCCAGCCGGTCATTGTCGGCGGCCTCGGCCGCCGCGGTGTGGTGGCGTCAGCCTCGTACGAGGCGCGCACGTTCGGTGTGCACTCCGCCATGCCGATGGAGCGTGCCCGACGGCTGTGTCCCGACGCGGTCTATCTGCGGCCGCGTTTCGCCCGCTACCGCGAGCTGTCCCGGCAGGTGTTCGCCGTTTACGAGGCGTGGACCGACCGCCTCGAGCCGCTGTCACTGGACGAGGCGTTCCTCGACGTCTCGCACCACATCAGCTCGCCGGTGGACATCGCCAAGTCGATTCGCAGCTCGATCCGCCGCAAGACCGGGCTGACCGCCTCGGCCGGCGTGTCGGTCAACAAGTTCCTCGCCAAGCTGGCGTCCGACCTCGACAAGCCCGACGGTCTGACCGTCATCCGTCCCGAAGACGCGCGCGCGTTTCTCGCGCCCATGCCGGTCGAGAAGCTGTGGGGCGTGGGGCCGGCGAGCGCCGAGCGGCTACGCGAAAACGGCTTCGAGACCATCGGCCAGATCGCCGCACACGATGCCGAGGAGATCGAAGCGATCCTCGGCAAGAGCGGCCGTCGCCTGTGGGACTTCGCCCACGGGCGCGATAACCGCCGCGTCGAGCCGCCCGGCGAGCCCAAGTCGATCTCCGGCGAGACCACCTATGAGTTCGACCTGCGCTCGTGGGACGAGGCATGGCCCGACCTCGAGCGCTTTGCGGCAGACCTGGAGCGACGCCTGGCGCGCTGGAGCCTCGCGGCGCGTACCGTGACGCTCAAGGTCCGCTTCCAGGACTTCTCCACCATCACTCGATCGCACACGCCGCGGGTGCCGGTGCGCGAGCTCGGCGACATCCTGGCGGTAGCCCGCAAGCTCATCGACCGCGTACCGCTCGACGGACGCCGGATCCGCCTCGTCGGGCTCGGCGGCTCCAACATGATCGGACCGCAGGGCAAGGAGCGCGACGTGGCAGCGGGCGACGCCCTTCAACTGGGCCTTTTCGATCCGGTTCAGCCCGATTAACCTGCCGGCAGGGGGCTAAACCATCGAGCGGGCGGCGGCATCATAAGTGCCAGAGAGACATGGCGACCCCGTCGGGGGTAAGCGTAGTGGAGGCCGGACCATCGAGGCGACCGCGCAGCAGGCGCGAGGTGACGACGTGATCGATGCCGTCGACCGCGCTCAGCAAGGCGATCAGGCTGCCTTCGAGCAGCTTTATCGCGACCACGTCGGTCGCGTGTATGCCCTCTGTTTGCGCATGACCGCCGACGTCGGCCGCGCCGAGGAGCTGACACAGGACGTGTTCTTGCGCGCGTGGACCAAGCTGTCGACATTTCGCGGCGACGCCGCGTTCTCCACCTGGCTGCATCGCCTGGCGGTCAACGTGGTGCTCGCCGACCGGCGCTCGCAGGGTAAGCGCTGGGCGTTGCTCAAGGGAGCCGACGAGCTCGAGCCCTATGAAGGAGCCGCCCTGCGCGCCGGCCGCGCGGAGGCCGGTGGCCCGCGCAAGGGAGATCGGATGGACCTCGACGAGGCCATCGCCGCGCTGCCCGATGGAGCGCGCAAGGTGTTTGTGTTGTACGAGATCGAAGGGTACCGACACGAAGAGATTGCCGAGGCCACCGGAACCGCGGTGGGTACCTCGAAGGCGCAGCTACACCGCGCCCGCAAGCTCCTCAGAGAGGCATTGCAAGGATGAGCGACACGATCAACGACGAACGCCTGCAGGATTACGTCGACGGGTTGCTGTCGGAGGCCGACGCGGCTGCGGTCGAGCGCTGGCTGGCGGACGACGCCGACGGGCGCGCGACGGTGGATTTCCTGCGCACGCTGCGTCGGGAGGCCGCCGAGCTGCCGCGTGAGATCGCGCCGCAGCGCGACCTGTGGACCGACATTCGCCGACGTATGGCGCCGGCGCCGCTGGCGGCGGTGGCCGGCGCGACGGCGCACGACGAAAGCGCCGCGGCGCCGTCCTGGTGGCCGCGATTGCAGCCGTCGCAGTGGGCCGCGCTGGCCGCCGCGGCGATGTTCCTGGTGGTTACCTCCTCTGCGATCACCGCCTGGGTGGTGGGCGTGCCGGCGTCGCCGGCCGTGGGCGCAGACGACCCGGCCGCGGTGACGACGGACGTCGCGCTCGACGACGAGCTGCCGCTCGAGGCTCGCTACGGGATGGAGATCGATGAGCTGCTGTGGACCCTGTACGAGAATCGCGAAACGCTCGATCCCGACACTGTGTCGACGATCGAGACCAACCTGCGGGTCATCAACCGCGCCATCAGCTCGGCGCGCGAGGCGCTCGCCGAGGATCCCGGCAACGAGGGGCTCAACCGGCTCCTCGACAACAACTACGAGCGCAAGCTCGAGCTGCTGCGGCGCGCCAACCGCATCATCGAGATGAGCTGACGATGGGCCTGCGTTCCTCGGTGATCGCCTTGGCGTGCCTGGCTGCGGTGCCCTGGTCGTTCGCGACGGGACAGCAGCAGGTGGATCGCCGCGCCGAGGTGGCGCCGGACACACGGGTCGAGATCTCCAACTTCGCCGGTACCGTGCGGGTGACCGGCTGGGATCGCAACGAGGTCCGGGTGCAGGGAACGCTCGGCGAGGGCGCCTCCGGCCTGGGGTTCGACGCCGAGAGTGACGAGGTACAGATCGAGGTCGAGTGGCCTCGGCGTCGACGCAACGAGCCGCGCGCGGAGTCCGGCGAGAGCTTTCTCGAGATCAGCGTGCCGCGTGGCGCGACGTTGGAGCTCGAGGCCCTCGCGGCTTCGATCGTGGTCGACGGGGTCGAGGGTGAGGTGCGTATCGAGACTTCGGCGGGCGACATCACCTACGGTGGGGGTGCGCGCCGCATCGAAGCCGACACCGCGGCGGGCGATATCGAGATCGACAGCAGCGCCACGGGTGCCGTCATCGATGCCGAGAGTCTCGCCGGCGAGGTGCTGGTGCAGTTCGTCGACGCCGACGTCAGCATCACCACGGTCACCGGCGACGCCCGCGCCATCGGCGGGCGTCTCATCGAGGGCGACTTCGAGTCGACCTCCGGCACGTTCTACTTCGAGGGCGAGATCGCCGCCGGCGCCGACGTCGGCATCGAGAACTTCAACGGCGACGTCGAGTTGCTCATTCCCGAGGACACCGCGGCCGACTTCGACATATCGACCTACTCGGGCTCGATCGAGACTGAATTCGGCTATCAGGGACAGCCGGGCGAGGAGTTCACCCCGGAACAACACGCCGAGTTCACGCTCGGGGTTGGCGGAGCGTCCGTCGACATCGAGACATTCGCCGGCAGGGTGGCCATCAGACGCCGGTAAGGACGAGCGGATATAGGAAACGGGCTCCTGCGGGCAACAGTGCCGGCAGGAGCCCGCTTCATTTGGCGAGCGTTGTCCACGTGCAGAGCAGTCCAGCGCCTCCCTACCAGATCCAGACCTTTACCTCGTCGTTCCCGTCCTTGACGTGCACCACGTTTCCATGCGCCCGCCCGACGGCGCGGATGATGTCGCGGGTGTCGAAGCCGATGCCGTCGTAGGCGCGCAACACGTCGATGACGGCGTCGAGCGGGACAGTGACGTCGACGACATCACCGCCGTCGTCGACGTGCACGTCGAGCGTTTCACCGATTTTCTCGATGAGCACCGACTCGTCGCGCTCTTCGACCTGCACCAGGATCCCGTCAGGGGCGCCGCGCAGCTCCTCGACCACGCGCTCGGCGTAGGGCAGGTAGCGGGCGATCTCCGGGACCTCGACGTACCTCGCTTCGTCCGGCGCGAAGGTCAGCGCCATGCGCGCGATCGACAGCGGCACCGGCACGATGATGTGCATCCCGCCGGGGCCTCCCTCGCGCACGTCCACGACGGCGTAATCGGCGGTCGCCAGCAGGCCGACGAAGACCAACGGGGCGATCAGGAACCCGGCTACCAGCTTGCTGGTCATCAGCTCGCTCCCTTCCTACTCGATCCAGATGCGGACGGTGGTGTCACCGTTCTCGACGAAGACGATCTCGCCATCGGCCATAGCGATCATCTGATCGAGGGCGGCGCGCACGTTGAGTTGCTCGCCTTCGCCCTCGAGCAGGGCGTCGACCACCGACACCGGCACGTCGATGCGGCCGCGCTCGTCGCCGCCGCGCTCGTCGAACTGGATGGTGACCTTGTCACCGGCGCGCGAGATCTTGACGTAGTCGTCGCCGTCCTCGACTTCGATGAAGTCCGCGTCACCGGCGCTGCGCAATTCCTGCCAGGCCCGCCGAATGTCGGCAATCTGAACGTCGTGGTGGTCGAGGTGAACGTCGATGTGCTGGCCGCGTCCGGACAGTTCGTCCTGAATCTCCTCTTCGGCGATGTCAGCGAACACCTGCACCAGCGATACGGGCAGGTTGACGTTGACCCGCGCACCGTCGTCACCCGTCTCGGTGACGCGGATGTGCAACCAGGGGCTTTGCTGCTGCGCGAACGCGACACCTCCCGTCAGCAGTATGCCGGCCATGGCCAGGACGATGAGAGCGCGATTTCGCATGTTTCCCTCCGTGGGTAAGCGGTTTGATGTCGTCGCCACCGCCCCGCTGCGTCCGGCGTCGACCTCGGGTTGTATGACGTGCGTCGGCGCAAACGGTTTCGTCGCTGTTGAAAAGGTGCGCGGGCGCGCCCGTTTGCCGGCCGTTGGCAGGCGTTACGACGGCGAAAAAGTGCGGCGGCAAGCGGGGCATTAGAGAAATCAAAGGTTGCGGGATTTCGTCCCACGCGGTATTGGAGGGGGGACGCTGCGCAGGGGACCGCAGCTCATGGACTATGAAGTCTTCTAGTGGTCCTTCGTGCTCCGTCAAAGCAATTAACAAGCACTTCTAGTCATTTAACCGCCACTCAAAGGCACTATTTGCTTTGACAGATCATCGTTACGAAGAAGACAATGGAATATCGTCATCGATGAGCAGTGAAGCTCGTCGAATAGCTGCCAGAAACCGTCGTGCGAGGGACCGCGGCGACGCGATGATCGAAGAGCGCGGGCAGGAGACCGCCACGTCGCGCGAGGAGTCGAGCGACATGGCAGCGTTGGACCGGAGCCTCTCGCAGGCGACCGCCTCGTTGGAAGCGGCGCGGGCGATTCTGTCGCTGCGCAAGACGGTGGGGCGCAACCTGCGGATCGCGATCCGCAGCTTGCTGGAAGCGCAGGAGAGAATCGAGACCGAGGGTCCGTCGACCGCCGCACGTCTCGACTTGCTCGAGGCTATCCGACTCATCGGTGCCGTCGAGCAGGAGATCAAGTCGAACCTGCCCAGTGCTCCGGTCGACACGACGCGCGACGACGAGGTCGAATCACCGCAGAATCGTCGTGCCTATCAGCGCTTGCCCGCGCGTTTGCAGATCCAACTCGAGCCCGAGACGCGTACCCACCGTCAGGACATCTCCGCGTTGCCACTTCACGGCACCACGGTGAATGTGAGCCGGGGGGGTATGCTGGCGAAGATCGATCAGGGTATTCTTCGTCACGGTCGCTACCTGATTCGGTTCTTGGAGGCCAGCGGAGCGATCCAACCCGAGGTCATTTGGGGGGCTGTACGGCGATCTCGGGCGCGCAACAAGGGCTGGGAAGTCGGCATCGAGTTCGACGACCCGCTCGAAGACATCAAGTAGGTATCGCGGCGATCCGGTGGGCCCGCCCACCGATCGATACGGGGACCGAGGAGTTTCCGAGGTTCTCTACACGTGGGGCGAGTGTTCTGCACTCGGCGTGCGTCCCCTCCGCGGATGGACAGAGGTAGTCCACCAGAGGGGGTGGCTTTGGATCGTCGCAGGTATCCGCGTTTCTCCGTCTCGTGCCCGGTGAACTTCAGCGTTGATCTGCTGGGTTCCCAGTTTCTCGTCGAGCACTTCGGCTGCAGCGGCACGGTTCTTGACATTTCCCGCAAAGGCTTGCTCGCCGAAGTCGACCGCCTGGTCGCTATCGGCACCGACTGCGTCCTGTCGCTGGTCGATGCCGAAGGTCTGGTCTTGCCGGTGTGCGTGCGTGGTCGCGTGAAGCGCTCGTGCATCGGGGGCGCCGGCTGGTGCATCGGCATCGAGTTCGACGAGCTCGTCGACGTGCTGGCGCAGGCGGCGGCGGCGACCTCGACTTCGGAGGTCCGCACGGCCCGATCGTAGGGGAGGCAGCCAACAGCCAGAGCCCGCGCTTCGGGTGACGTCTGGCTACGCAGCGGGTACCCCTCAACCGCCCGCTGTGATTAAGAAGGGCGCTGCGCACCGCGCAGCGCCCTTTCCTTATGGAAGTCAGGAGGGCGTGACGACG
>JASFRZ010000162.1:0-9836 GCA_050114655.1 Acidobacteriota bacterium | reverse complement strand
TGCCCGACGCGCCGTACCGTTGCATGGTCGATGCATTCGATGAGCTCAAGCAGGGTGACGTCAAGAACATCTCGATTCCCACGTCGGTCGAAAAGCAGGCGTGGGGCTCGATCCTCTAACGGGAGACAGACCAATGGCCGACACCAAGAAGCCACAGCCCGGCGAAACTCGGGTCTTCTCCCGCCAGGAAGCCGAGATCCAGGAGAAGTTCTGGACGGAAAGCTCCGCCATGGTATTGGCGGAGGCGAGCGAAGACGCGCAGTCGATGAAGGTCGCATGGATCGGCGCGCTGATCTTCCACTTCCTCCTGTTCATCACGGTGTTTCCTTCGATGGGCGGACAGACGTTTCAGGCGGAGCAGCGCGACACTGTGGTCATCAAGCGCTACAAGCCGCCCACACCGCCCAAGGAACAGCCGAAGAAGAAGGTCGTCAAGAAGTCTGCTTCCCGCGTGCCCATCCCTGACCCGACGCCCGACGAGCCGGAACCGATCGTCGCGGAAGAGGTCGAGTTCGTCGAGGACACCGAGGTGCCCGTCGACACCGATTTCGTCGTCGGCATGCCCTCCGGTGGACCGCCGGTGATCGATCAGGGACCGATGCGCGTCGGTGGCGACATCCAGGAGCCCGAGCGGATTTTCTATGTTGCGCCCGAGTATCCCGAGCTGGCCCGCCGTGCCCGCATGGAGGGGTTCGTCATCATCCAGGCGACGATCGACAAGCAGGGCAACGTGAAGGACGCGGAAGTGCTGCGCGGTCTGGGCCTCGGCCTGGACGTCGCGGCCATGGACGCGGTGAAGCAGTGGAAGTACACGCCGACTTACTACAACGGTCGCCCCGTCGAGGTCATCCTGACGGTGAACGTGGTCTTCCAGTTGATTCAAAACTGAACCCTCAATCCCCATTGAGACAGGTGATTCCGATGAGAGCCAACCGCTACTTGGTAGCGATCGTCGGCGTGGCCCTCGCCGTCAGCTTCGCGCTGCCGAGGGTAGTGTCGGCGCAGGAAGAGAAGTGGAGAGAGGCGTTCAACGCCTACCAGTCCGGCAACTATTCCCAGGCGGAGACGCTGTTCCGCGAGGTCTGCACGGAGTACGAGGACGCCGGCGCCCCTTGGGGCTGGTGCCACATGATGCTCGGCGTGGTGCTTGCGCAGGAAGGTCCGTCGAAGCGGCAGGAAGCACTGTCGCAGCTCGAGATCGCCAAGGATCTGGTGACCACCGACCAGGAGCGCTACCAGACCAACTTCGCCATTGCCAACATCCAGCTGCTCGATGACCACTGGGACCAGGCGATCGCCGCGGCCGACGACGCTGCCGCGTTCGCAGGCCCGGAACAGGCGGCCGCGGTGGCGAAGGTCAAGGGGCAGGCCCACTACCAGCAGCAGGACTGGAGCGACGCGGCCACCGAGCTGGAGAAGGCGGTCGCCGGCCGCAACGCCGACGCCAACCTGCATGCCTGGCTGGGCCGCTCGTACTTCGAGCTCGGCGACATGGACAAGGCACTGCCGGAGCTGATGCAAGCGGCGCAGATCGATCCCAGCAACCGGATCGGCCTGTACTTCGCCGCGCGCATCCAGTTCGACCGGCAGAACTACACCCAGGCGATACAGCTTGCCGAGCGTGCCATCCAGGCACACCCGCAGGACACCAACATCCGCAACCTGCTGGGCATGTCGTACCTCGGTGCCGATCGCTTCGCCGACGCCGTGCAGCAGTTCGAGGTGGTCATCGCCGATCGGCCCGACGACGCCACCGCGATCTACAACCTGGGTCAGGCCTACAACGCGCAGGAGGATTGGGCGCGCGCCGTCGAGCAGTTCCAGAAGGCGCAGAATTTGTTCCCCGCCGGTAGCGCGACGCAGGGCCAGCTACTCTACGACCTGGGCATCGCCTTCGAGCGTTTGAGCCGCTACGACGACGCACTGAAGGCCTTCAACGACTCCAAGGCGATCAACGACACGGTCAACGTCCAGGACGCGATCGATCGCGTGCAGGAGAGGATCCGTAGAGGTAAGGGTGGTGGTGGCGGCGGCGGGCAGTAGCCCGTAGCGCCCACAGACAGTCCGAGAGACCGCCGTTCCTGCAAAGGGGCGGCGGTTCTCTTTTGGTGAACGTGCCTACCGGGGTTGGCGCGCGATCGGAGCACCCGCTCCCTGCCTACTCGGCGCCGAGCTCCTGCAGAAACTCCTCATACTGCTCCACCACCCGCGACCAGGTGTACCGCTCGCGCACGTACGCGGCTCCCTTCTTCGCCATCGCCGCACGCAAGCGCCCGTCTCGCAAGAGCAGCTCGAGGGCGCCACGGAATTCTGCGTAGCTCCGATAGTAGAGGCCGGCGTTGGCCTTGCGGCAGTGCTCCACGGCGGCACCGGCGGCGGCGTTGACCAGCGGCGGGGTGCCGGCCGCCATCGCCTCGAGCGTGACGATGCCGAAGCTCTCCAACGGAGAAGGCGCCGCCAGCACGGCGGCGGATCGTAGCCGGCGGATCTTCTCTTCCTCGCCGACAAAGCCGAGCATCTCGATCCAGGGACGATCGGGGAGCTCCATGGCGACCTCACCGATGAGCCATAGGCGGGCATCGATGCCGGTGTCGTCGCGGAAGCGCGCGAGGTGATCGACAAGCTCCGCGACGCCCTTGCCGGGTTCGATGCGCCCGGCGTACAGGATGCTCGCAGACGCTTCGTGGCCAGATCCCAGGGCAACGCCCCCGATGCCTGGTGGTGGCGCGTCCTGGGGTGGCTCAGGGCCTATTTCGGACGCCTCAGGGGGCTTTTCGAGCGCGTCGAGGGCGTCAATGCCGACGCCGATCACCCGGCGATTGCCAGCGGCCCTGGGAAAGCGCCGGCGGACGAAGTCCGCCTCCGCCTCGGTGTTGAAGATCAGCCCGGCGGGCAAAGCGAACACCGCTTCGTAGATCTCCAGGTAGATCGGGGCCTCGTCGTGCGCCGTGGGCACCAGCACGCTGCGCTCGGGCGCCGCGTGGATGCCGTGCACCGTCGGGTAGTACAGGTAGGTGAAGAAGAGCAGGCGGTCGTGCTCGCCGGCGACAGCATGCAGGTGATCGAGCAGGCGCGGGGCGTAGGGCCCCTGTGCCTGCACCCAGGAGCGCTGCTGCTCGGCCCCGGTCGGGCTGCCGAACAGCGCCTCGGAGGCGGCGTTGAAGGAGGCCATGTCGCGCTCCTGCTCGACGCGGAAGCGGCGCACCGAAACGCCGTTGATCTGCTCGACCCCTTCGGGGTAGGCGTTTGCCCAGGTGCGGTACGACTGCGCGCAGGAGGTCAGCACTTCCACCTCGTGGCCGCGTTCCACGAGTCCCTCGCAGACGCCGCGGCACAGCCGCTCGGCACCACCGACGATGTCGGCGCCATAGCGCTGCACCACCACGGCGATCTTCACGTCGCGCTCTGTGGCTGCAGTTCGCCGACCCAGCGGGCGAGCACTGCGGCGGGCTCGAACTGCGCCACGCGGCGCCGGCCACGGGCGATGAGCTCCTCGCGCAGGTGGCCGTCGGCCGCCACCGTGGCGAGCATCTCCGCCCACAGCGCGGGGTCGTCGGACTCCAGCAGCACGCCGGCATCTGCCAGCGTTTCGGGCACCGCGGCGGCACGGCGTGCGAGCACCGGAACGCCGAGGGTCATTGCCTCGAGCACCGGGGCGCAGAATCCCTCGTGTGCACTGGTGCAAACGTACACGTCGGCGGCACGGTAGTAGGTGATCAAGTCGGTGAGCGATACCTTGCCGGTGAAGCGCACCCGGGCGTCCAGCTCGAGCTCGCCGTGCAGCTCGACGAGGGCGTCGAGATAGGGCTCCAGGCCGCGGGTGCCGCCGATGATCATGAAACGCGCTTCGGGGCTGATGTAGCGCAAGTAGTAGGCGGCCATCTTGATGAAGTCCTCGATGCGCTTGTTGGGTGCGACGCGACCGACGGTGATGAACGTCGGCATTGGCGCGCGCGCCAGCTCGGCCTCCAGCACCGGGTTGGCGGGCGCCCGCAAGCGCGCCAGGTCGATCGGCAGCGGCAGCGTGATGGTCGTGCGAAAGCCGGCGCGCTCGAGGTCGGCGGTGTTATAGCGCGACACGCCGATCGCCAGGTCGACCTTGCCGGACGCGGCCAGCTCGGCGAGCTGCCGGCGCCCCAGTGCGGTGAGCCGGGCGATGTCGGGGCAGTGCGGCGCCAGCATCTCCGGCGGGGTGAGATTGTGGTAGACGATCACGCGGCGTCCGGCGCGCCCGGCGAGCAGCTCGCTCAACGGCGAGGGAATGGCGAAGTGCAGGATCGTGGTGTCGGCATCGCCGGCGACGGGCAGCTCGTCGATGGCGCAGACCTCGTCGGCCACGTCGTCGTCGATGGTCAACGCGTACACCCCCGCCGCCTGGCCGTCCGCGCGCAGCCGCCCCGCCAGCGCCAGCGCCGCGTCGCCGGTGGCGTCGCCGGCGTGGGCGGCGGCGAGCAGCTGGTCGACGCGCGCCGCTGTCACGGGGTCAGGCCCGCGTCCGCCAGGTTGCGCATCAGTGTCTCCACCAGCCGGTCGCGGTCGAGGACGGCGAGCGCCTGGCGCTGGCGGCGCAGCAGCGCCGTGCGCAGGCCGTCGTCGGTGAGCACCTGGTGTACCGCTTCGGCGAGCATGGCCGGATCCTTGTCGTGAGTCAGCAGGACACCGCGACCCGTGGAGTAAGGAATCGCCGCCGCCGAGTATGCCACCACCGGCAGATCGCGATACATGGCCTCGAAGATCGGCACGCAGAAGCCCTCGTGCTCGGAGGTGCACACGAAGCAGTGGGCAACGCGGTAGTAGGCGTTGAGCTCGTCCTGCGACACGTGTCCGGTGAAGTACACCTCGTCGAGACCGAGCTCGCCGGCGAGTGCCTGGAGGGCGTCGAAATAGAGCACGAAGCTGCGGTACTCGCCGACGATGATCAGGCGGGCGCGGTGGTCGATGAAACGCCGGTAGTAGGCAAAAAAGCGCAGCAGGTCCTCGATGCGCTTGTTGGGCACGCAGCGACCGACGAACAGCAGGTTGGTGCGGCCGTCGGCGAAGCGCTCGCGAACCATCGGATCGGCCGGCCCGTCCAGCCGCGACAGATCGATGATCAACGGCAGCACGCCGGTGTCGGCGAATCCGAGTTCCTCGAGCTCGAGTCGGTTGTACTCCGAGTCTCCCAGTGCGAGGGTGGTGCGTTCGGCGAGAGTGGCGAGCTCGACGCGTCCGCGCTGGCACTCGCGCGCGATGCCCAGCGCGTAAGGCGCGAACCATTCCGCCGGGGTGATGTTGTGGTAGATGAGCACCAATTTGTCTTCGATGTCGCGGGCCAGCGCAGAGACCTTCGAGCCGAGCGAGAAGTGCAGCAGCACGACGTTGTCCGGGCTGCTGACCTCCCGGTACTCCTGGTACGGGCGCACCTCGGAGGCCATGCGCGCATCGACCAGCTCGACGAACACGTCGGACTCGTAGCCGGCGTCGCGCAGTGCGTCGCGCAAGGTGAAGATCTCGCCGCCGATGGCGTCGCCGTAGGCGGCCGACACCGAGAGCTGGTGGATCGCCGGCTTGCCGCCGCTCCCCGCGTTGTCGAGGGCACCCGTGCTCATCGTGACAAGCCCTCCAGGATGGCCTCGTACTTGCGCTCGATCACCGGCCAGCGGTAGTGGTCGGCGAAGTAGCGGTGGCCGGCCGCTCCGCAGGTGGCACGCAGCCGCTCATCGGAAACAAGCAGCGTCACCGCTTCGACGAACTCCTCGCCGTTGCCGTAGTACAGCCCGCCACTGCTGCGCTCTACCTGGCCGCGCAGCACCGCGCAGTGGCTGTTGACCAGTACCGGCTTGGACATTGCCCAGGCCTCCAGCAGCACCATCGACAGGCTCTCGTAGAATGACGGCATGACCAGCAGCTCGCAGGCCGCGAGCGCATCCCATTTCTGCCGCTCGTCGACCATGCCGATGTGGCGCACGTCCGGCCCCTCGGGGATGGCGATCACCGGATGACCGGCAAGCACCAGCAACGGCGGCTGCTCGCCGCGCGCGCGGTAGCGCTCTACGGCGCGCGCATGAAAGTCGAACAGCTCCCCGCAGCCCTTGTTCTCGTCGATGCGGCCTACGTACAACATGAACGGCTGCACGATGCCGAACTCACGCCGGAAACGATCGGGATCGGGGGCAGCGTCACGGCCGGGCTCCTGGATGCCGACGCCGACGATGTCGCCGGGGACTTCGCCGGCGCCGCTATGCTGCAGAATCATGTCGCGCTCCTCGTGCGAGTTGTACACGATGGCGCGCGCGGAGCGAAACAGCGGCCAGTAGATCGGTAGCTCGATGGTCGGATCGGGCTCGGCGGTGGGCACCAGGATGGCGCGCCCGGCGGTCGCCTGCATCGCCTCGAAGGTGGTCCAGTAGCGGTAGGAGAAGCAGATCCAATAGTCGAAGTCATCGCGGTGCAGTGCAATCCAGTCGCGCATGGCGGGGGAGTAGGGACCCTGCGCATCAAGCCACGCGCGCGCCTCGGTGTCGCTGTGCCGGCGGTGAAAGACGCGCTCCTGCAGGCGGCCGAAGTTGTGCGGGTCGCGCGGCCGCGCCACCGGGAAGCGCCACACCGCGATGCCGTTGACCTCTTCGATGCCGCGCGGCAGCTCGTTGGCCCAGGTAACGTAATCGCGCGCGCATGTGGTGACGACCTCGACCTGGTGGTGCGGCGCGAGCAACTCGGCGATCAGCCGGCAGTGCAACTCGGCACCACCGCGGATCTCCACCCCATATCGCTGGACTACGAACGCGAGTCGCATCTTCCCGGCCGGTTGTGCCGCCGTGCGCCACGGCGGGCTCAATCGTCGTTGTCCGATAGCCGCCCTTCGAGCGCCTCGAGGCGGCGGGAGACGTCGTCGAGCCGGGCTTCGAGCTCGGCGGCGCGGAGGAGTAGCTCGTGCAGCGTGTCGGCGACGCCGAGGTTGATCTTGAACTGCTTGAAGAGCGGCAGCTCGAAGTTGGCGACGAGCTTGAGGACGGGCCGCGCCAGCCGGCGCAGAGCCGAAAGCAGCCCGCCGGCACCGCGACGGCGTGACTCCACCAGGTCCTGCGGCGTGACGTTCCACGACCCCTCCAGGTTCAGCGCACGCTGCAGCTCGTAGGGTCGCCGGTCGTCGAGGTCCACGGCGGAGCGAACGCGCGCGCGGGCGCGCTCTTCGATCACCTCGGGCAGGTCGGCGTCGGTACCCGACCCCCGACGTGATCGCTCACGAATCTGCGCCACCAGATCGACGACGTCCAGATCGTCGTAATCGATGCGGTAACCGGTATTGCTCAGTTGGGGTCCCCTTGCCTGTGGAGAGTCGCGATCGGCCGGCGGGCGAGGGCCAGGAAGCCCTGATTTTAGCAGTCTTTTCGCCGCCGAAGGCCCTGACCGGTGCGGCCATGGATCGGAGATCCGTCGGTCAGAGGTACAGCAGCACGACCACCAAGGCGGCATACAGCAGCACGGTGATCGCCAGCGGCCTGTCGTGCAACAGCGCCGCCGCCGGATCGCCGGCGGCCTCGTCGCGCTGCACCAGGTCGAGATAGTGAAACAGGCCGTACATCACCAGCGGCAGCGTCAGCAGCAGCCGATTGTCCCCGAACTTCTCGACCGTCTCCGCGTCGGCGGTGTAGAGCGCGTAGGACAGCAGCGTGGCGCCGGCGGAGATCACCAGGAACTGATCGAGTGTCTCCAGGCGATAGCCTGAAAGGCTCTCGCGGTGCTCCGTGGCTCCGCCGGTGAGGGTGCTGAACTCGTGCCGCCGCTTGGCAAAGGAGATGAACACCGAAGCAAACGTGGCGCACACCAGCAGCCAGCGCGACATCGGCTCGTCGATCGCCGCCGCGCCGGCGACGGCGCGCAGCAGGAAACCCACCGCGACGCATAGCGCGTCGACGATGGCGATGTGCTTGAGGCCGATGTTGTAGGCAAGCTGCAGTAGCAGGTAGCCGGCGATGACCGCGGCGAGTTGCGGCCTGATAGCCCATGCCGCCGCCAGCGCGCCGGCGCCGAGGATCACCGCGATGGTCGCAGCCGCCCCTACGCCCACGCGCCCGGCGGCGATCGGCCGATCGCGCTTGCCGGGATGAATGCGGTCGCGTTCGCGGTCGACGATGTCGTTGAACAGGTACACCGACGAGGACGCGGCGCAGAAGACCACGAACGCGCCCAGTGCCAGCAGCACCTTGCGCGGATCTCCGAGATCCTGGGCGAAGACCAGCGCCGCGAAGACGAGGACGTTCTTGGTCCACTGATAGGGGCGCAGCGCGCGCAGCAGTTCAAACATGGCGCGAGGCAAGCTATCAGCCCCGCTTGGCGAGCGTCAATCAACCCCGGGTCAACGGCTCACCGGCGGTGGGCCGCGCGTCCCTCCGGCCTGCTATCGTCACGCCATGGCCAAGCCGCGCGTTTCCGAGCTCACCGCCAACCGGTTGTCGCTCTATCTGCGCTTTCTCACCCAGATCGAGGAACCCGAGGACGCCACAGTGTCGAGCCGTGCGATGGCCGACGCGCTCGGCGTGACCTCGGCGCAGGTGCGCCGTGATCTTGCTTCGTTCGGCGCCTTCGGCGTGCGCGGCGTCGGCTACGATGTGCAGCGCCTGCGCGCTGAGCTGGAACGCATCCTGGGCCTCGACCGCACCCTGCGGGTGGTGATTGTCGGCGCGGGCAATCTGGGCAACGCGCTCGCCGACTACCCCGGCTTCGGCGGCCGCCTCGAGGTCGTGGCGCTGTTCGACATCGATCCCGACAAGGTCGGCAACCGCACGCGCGGCGGTATACCGATCCACCACCTCGACGACCTCGAGCGCGTCACCGCCGGTAAGGTCGACGTCGGCATCGTCTCGGTGCCGGCGGGAGCTGCTCAGGGTGTCGTCGACGCCCTGGTCGCTGCCGGCATCCGCGGCGTGCTCAACTTCGCCCCGACGCGCCCGCGCGTCCCGGAAGGCTTCCGCTGCAAGAGCGTTGACCTGACCCTCGAGCTGGAGAGCCTGTCGTTCTTCCTGGCCGGAGGGGTCACGGAAGCGGTGGAGTAACAAGAAAAACCGCCGCCCTTTCTCAAGGACGGCGGTCTCTCAAACATCTTGGTGGCGCTAACGGCGCTCTACCTCTCCCCTCCCCAGCGGGAGTGAGAAGGTAGTGGATGCAAGGCGCGCGACCGCAGGCACGGCGTACGCGTACACCCCGTACGCGGGAGCCGGGCCGAGGGAGCGCAACGCCGCAGACGCTGCCTTATCGCTCCCGCCTAGGCAGTGGGCCAGCGCAGGAAGATCAGCACGAGCCCGATCAGCAGCGTGTAGATCGCCAGCGACTCGATCAGAACCAGGCCGATGATCAGCGAGCCGCGGATCTGTCCGCCGGCGCTCGGGTTGCGCGCCATGCCCTCGCAAGCAACCGACACCGCGCGACCCTGGGCCATGCCGCACATCGACGACGCCACGCCCATGGCGGCGGCGGCGATGATCGCGATCCAGACCTGGATGTCGTACACGTTGGTGGGTGCGTCGCCGCCCTCCTGGGCGAGGACGGCCGTGGCGGGCAGCAGCACCACCAGGGCGAGCACAACGGAGAGGGCGACGATAGCCTTCGTCCTCGACATTGGGTTCTCCTTTCGGAACGCACGCACGCTCATCTGTGCGTGCGTTGTATTCGAATCAATGCCCGTGCTCGAGCGCACCGGCGATGTAAACCATGGACAGCATCACGAAAACGAACGTCTGCATGAAAGCGACGAACACGCCCAGCGGCGCGAACACCAGCGGCAGACCGACCGGCAACAGGATGAAGAACACGGCCGCGAGGGTGTGCTCCGCAAAGATGTTGCCGAACAGACGAAT
>JASFRZ010000161.1:0-9855 GCA_050114655.1 Acidobacteriota bacterium | reverse complement strand
ATAGCGCGTCGACGTCGTCGAATTCGGGATCGAGCCAGGTCTCCCAGTGCTCCTCGGACAGGATCACCGGCATGCGGTCGTGGATCTCAGCGAGACGCTCGTTGGGGGTCGTGGTCAGGAAAGCGCACGATTCGACCCGCCCGTCGTCGCTCACCGGAACGTCGGGCTTGTCCGGCGCGACGAGCTTGTCGAGCTGGTCTTCGCGTGGCTTCCAGCGCTCCCACAGACCGGCGAAGGCGAACGGGCGGTGGTCGCTCAGATGGATGAAATAGGGCTGCTTCCCGCCCTCGACCTTCTTCCACTCGTAGAAGCCATCGGCAAGCACCAGGCACCTACGACGGCGGAAGGCCTCGCGGTAGGCGGGCTTGTCGGCGACGCTCTCCGAGCGCGCGTTGATCATGCGATTGCCGATCGCCGGGTCCTTGGCCCAGAAAGGGATCAGGCCCCAGCGCATCTCGATCAGCTCGCGCGCCGGCGCGCCAACGTCGCCGGCAGTGGATTCCGCCGCGCGCGCGGTGCCGGACACGCGGTCGTCCCGGCGGCGTCGCACGCATACCACCGGCTGGGTCGGCGCGATGTTGTAGCGTGGCCGCAGGCGGCCGCGCGCCGACGGCAGGCCGCCCTCGGGCACGCGGAAGTACTCGGCGAGCTCGTCGGTCGGGGTAGTGAGCGTGAAGCGGCCGCACATGGCTCCAGGGTACACCGCCGGAGCCGTGGCCCCGCGGCTAGAGCAGATGCCGGCTGCGTGGCAGCATGATGCGATGTTCCTGCTACGAAATGCCGAGATATACGCCCCCGAGCCGCTCGGAGTCGCCGAGGTGCTGGTGTGCGGCGAGAGCATCGTGTGGATCGGCAATGACCTCGCGACGATGCCGGCGGCCCTGACGGTCGAGGAGATCGATCTCGCGGGCCGGCGGCTGATCCCGGGGCTCATCGATTGCCACGTGCATCTGACCGGCGGCGGCGGCGAGACCGGCGGCGCCCGCTTCCGCGTGCCGCGGCGCACGCTCAGCGAGCTGACCGCCGGCGGCGTCACCACCGCCGTGGGTCTGCTCGGCACCGACGACACCACGCGCACTACCGGCGACCTGGTGGCCACCGCGCGCGGCCTCACCGAAGAGGGCATCACCGCCTACTGCTACACCGGCGGCTATCACCTGCCGCCCACCACGCTCACCGGATCGATCCGGGGCGACATCACCTGGATCGACGTCGTCATCGGCGTCGGCGAGCTTGCCCTGTCCGACCATCGTTCGAGCCAGCCGACCCTCGACGAGCTGTTGCGCGTCGCCGCCGACGCACACGTCGCCGGCCTGATGACCGGCAAGGCCGGCCTGGTGCACCTGCACATGGGGGACGGCGCGCGCGGCCTGGCGCTGGTGCGCGAGGCGCTCGACGCCGCCGAGATCCCCGCGCGGGTCTTCAACCCGACGCACGTGAACCGCAAGCGCGAGCTATTCGATGAGGCGATGGATCTGGCGCAGCGCGGCTGTACCATCGACGTGACCGCCTTCCCGCCGTCCGACGACGAGGACGAATACGGCGCAGCCGCCGCGTTGCTGGCCTATCTCGACGCCGGATTGCCGCCCGCGCACATCACGGTGAGCTCCGATGGCGGCGGCTGCCTGCCGCGCTTCGACGAGCAGGGCAACCCCCTCGGCATGGAGGTCGCCGGCACCGATGCGATGGCGCGCTGCCTGAGCGAGTTGCTCGCCGCCGGCGCGACGCTCGAGCGCGTGCTGCCGGCGTTCACTGTCAACGTCGCGGCGTCACTGCGCCTGCGGGCCAAGGGCAGGATCGCGGCCGGCGCCGATGCCGACCTTGTGGTACTGGATGCAGAGGGTAGAGTGCGGGACGTCATGGCGCGCGGCAGATGGCAGGTGCGCGACGCGCACCCCGTGACCTGGGGCACCTTCGAGCAAGATGCGGAGAGCGGAGGCGACGGTGGCTAGTGCAGATCGCGGGTACCTGATCCCGATCGGCGGTGCGGTGCGCAAGCGTCGTCACCCGGTCATCCTGCGACGGTTCGTCGAGTTGTGCGGGGGCCGGGAGGGGAGGATCGCCGTGGTGCCCACAGCATCGCGCGAGCCCAATCTCGGCGCCAACTATGCTGACGCCTTCGCCGACCTCGGCGCCGGCGACGCGCGTGTTCTCGACTTCAAGCAGCGTTCCGATACCGAACGCGACGAGTGGCTCGACTACCTCGGAGGCGCCGACGGCGTGTTTTTTACCGGCGGCAAACAGCTCCGCCTGTCGCGCCTGCTCGGGGGTACTCCGGTGTCCCGTTTGCTGCGCCAGCGGTTCGATGACGGCCTGCACATCGCCGGCAGCTCCGCCGGCGCCAGCTTCATGTCCGAGCACATGATCGCTTTCGGCGACGAGGGCGCCACGCCGCGCACCCACATGGTGGCGCTCACCCCCGGGCTGGGGTTGTCGACCGAGCTCATCATCGATCAGCATTTTCGGCAGCGCGATCGTCTCGGCAGGTTGCTGATGGCGATCAACTACAACCCTTCGTCGGTCGGTCTCGGCCTCGACGAGAACACTGCCGCCTTTGTCGCGCCCGATGACACGCTGGAGGTCGTCGGCAGCGGATCGGCGACCATTATCGATGCCTCCGGGCTGGAGTACTCGTCGATGGGGCGCGAGAAAGGCGATCCGGTATCGATGGTCGGCGTCACGCTGCACATCCTGCTGCACGGCGCCCGCTTCGATCTCGCCACGCGCCGTGTGACGCCGCCCCCGCCGACGGAGGACTACGAACCGGTGAACGAATGAGAATCCTCGAGGAGCAGGTTTACCTGGGGCCCAACCTCTACGCCAACTTCCCGGTCATGCGCCTGCTGCTCGACCTCGAGGAACTCGAGGATTGGCCCAGTGCGCGGCTCGGCGACGCGTTCATCGAGCCGCTGCTCACGGCGCTCCCGGGGCTGCGCGAGCATGGCTGCTCGTACGGCGAGCCAGGCGGCTTCGTGCGCCGTCTGCGCGAGGACGAGGGCACCTGGATGGGACACGTCCTCGAGCATGTAGCCCTTGAGCTGCAGAACGTCGCCGGCGGCAAGGTGAGCTTCGGCCGCACACGTTCGGCAGGAGAGCCGGGACACTACAACGTGGTCTACCAGTACGCCCAACGCGAGGTTGGACGCGAGGCCGGCAGACTCGCATTTCACCTGCTCGACAGTCTGCTGCCGGAAGAGCTGCGCGCCGCCGAGCAGCCGGAGGACTTCGACTTCGGGCGCGATCGCGACGAGCTCATCCGCTTCACCCAGCGGCGCGCGCTCGGGCCGAGCACCGCGTCGCTGGTGCGCGCCGCCGAGGAGCGCGACATTCCGTGGGTGCGCCTCAATCAGTACAGCCTGGTCCAGCTCGGCTTCGGCAAGAACCAGCGCCGCATCCAGGCGACAATCACCAGCCAGACGCGGCACATAGCGGTCGAGATCGCCTCGGACAAGGAGGAGACCGCCGCCATCCTCTCCAAGCTCGGTCTGCCGGTGCCGCGCCAGTACATCGTGCGCAGCTCCGAGGGCGCGGTGGATGCCGCCCGCCGCATCGGCTACCCGGTGGTGGTCAAGCCGCTCAACGCCAACCACGGGCGCGGCGCGTCGCTCAATCTCAGCGACGACGAGCACGTTGCCACCGCCTTCGGCCACGCCAACCAGTACAGCCGCTCGGTCATCGTCGAGAGCTTCATCAAGGGAGAGGACCACCGCATGCTGGTGATCAACGGCAAGTTGATCGCGGTGGCCAAGCGGGTGCCGGGCCATGTGCAGGGCGACGGAGAGCACACCATCGGCGAGCTGGTCGAGATCACCAACGCCGATCCACGCCGCGGCATCGGCCACGAGAAGGTGCTCACGCGCATCGAGGTCGATCACCAGGCCGAGCGCCTTCTGGAGCAACACGGTTACGACCTGTCCACCGTGCCGGCCGACGGTGAGGTCGTCTACCTGCGCTCCACCGGCAACCTGTCGACCGGTGGCACGGCGGTTGACGTCACCGACCAGGTGCACCCCGACAATCGCGAGATGGCGGTGCGCGCCGCGCTCGCCGTCGGGCTCGACGTCGCCGGCGTCGACTTCCTGACCACCGACATCACCGAGTCGTATAAGGACGTCGGCGGCGCCATCTGCGAGGTCAACGCGGCGCCGGGCTTCCGCATGCACGTGGCGCCGAGCGAGGGCAAACCGCGCGACGTCGCCGGGCCGGTGATCGACATGTTGTATCCGCCCGGGACACCGTCGCGCATCCCGATCGCCGCGATCACCGGCACCAACGGCAAGACCACCACCTCGCGCATGCTGGCTCACATCCACAAGCTCACCGGCAAGCACGTCGGCTTGGCGACCACCGACGGCGTCTATATCGATGGCCACCCCACCGTCGAGGGTGACATGACCGGTCCGATCGCCGCGCGCATGGTGCTTTCCGAGCCGTCGGTCGACGTTGCCGTGCTGGAGACCGCCCGCGGCGGCCTGTTGCGCGCCGGCATGGGCTACCGCAACTGCGACGTGTCGTGCTGTCTCAACGTCGCCGCCGACCACCTCGGCCTGCGCGGTATCGACACGCTCGAGCAGCTCGCCGAGGTCAAGCGCATCCCCATCGAGGTGACTACCGACACGGTGGTGCTCAACGCCGACGACGCGCTCTGTCTGAAGATGGCCGACCACACCCGCGCGCGTCACATCTGCTACGTCACGATGAACCCGCGCCACCCGCTGGTAGCCGAGCACATCCAGGCCGGCGGCCGCGGTTTGGTGCTCGAGGAGGGCATCCACGGCCACATGATCACGCTCTACGACGGCGGCGTGCAGATGCCGCTGGTGTGGAGCAAGCTGATCCCCGCGACGCTCGAGGGGCGCGCCATCCACAACGTGCAAAACGCCATGTTCGCGGCCGCAATGGCGCACAGCATGGGAGTAAGCCTGGAGGACATCCGCCACGGGCTGCGCACCTTCGATACGACGTTTTTCCAGGCACCCGGTCGGATGAACATCTTCCAGGGCCATCCCTTCAAGGTGATCCTCGACTACGGCCACAACCCGGCGGCGGTGCGTGCGATGGTCGAGCTGGTCGGCCAGCTGCCCGTCGACGGCCGCCGCTTCGTCGTGTTGGCGGCACCCGGCGACCGGCGCGACGACGACGTGCGCGAGATCGCCGCCATCGCGGCGGGCAAGTTCGAGCGCTACATATGCCGCCGTGATGACGTCTTGCGGGGTCGCGGCCCCGACGAAATCCCCACGCTGCTGCGCAAGGGGCTGCTCGAAGAGGGGGTCGATGCGGACGCCATCGAGGTCATCCCCGAGGAGAAGAAGGCCACCCAGATGGCGCTGGAGATGGCCGCGGCCGGCGACCTGCTGCTGATCTTCGGCGACAACATCGCGCGCACCTGGAAGCAGATCGAGGACTTCTCCAGCGACGGTGACGGCGCCAACGTAGCGCCGCCGGTCGAGGCTCCTCCCAGGGTGGTGTTGCCCGACCTGCCCGACGATCTGCTCGGCGCCGGCGAGTCGCTGATCCGCGACGAGCGCGGGGTGCGCATCGCGCGCGTCGAAGAAGAAGCCGACTGACCTCATGAAGTTGCTGGACTCACGGCGCCTGACCGGTATCAACGTGGTCTCCGATTCTCCCGGTGCGGTTGTCGACGTGGCCTTCGAGGATGCCGATCCCGAGGCGGTGATCGCCGCCTGGCAGGGGACGGCGCGGACCGCGCTCGACGCCGTTGGCTGGGGCAACGAACGGACCGCGGTGCGCCGCTTCGTCGGTGGCGCGAGCCTGCAGATCACCGCCCCGATCGACGGCTGGTACGCGGCGTGCGAGGTCAATGAGTGGGCCTGGCAGGCGGCTGCGGCCGCGCTCGAAGGCGCCCCGGCGGAGGATCTGGAAGAGGTCGCGCCACGTTTGCGGGAACTGATCGCCGAAGAGGCCAACCCGCGCCTGATGGCGCTGCGCGACGCCGCGGCCGAACACCGCGTCACGCTACTCGCCGACGACGAGACCGCCTCGGTCGGTCTCGGCCGCGGCAGTATCCGCTGGCCGGTGCGCGAGCTGCCCGATGCAGGCGCG
The DNA here is from genome assembly GCA_050114655.1 of Acidobacteriota bacterium. Lineage (GTDB taxonomy): Bacteria > Acidobacteriota > UBA890 > UBA890 > UBA890 > JASFRZ01. The sequence goes on along the minus strand of JASFRZ010000161.1, from coordinate 3,792 downwards.
GTGGATTGGGCCGCAGTGCACGACATCCCGGTGGTGCTGATCACCGGAACCAACGGCAAGACGACCACCGCGCGGCTGCTGGCGCGCATGGTGGCGGCTACCGGCGCGGTTCCCGGCAACACCTCGAGCGACGGCGTGCAGGTCGGCGGCGAGACCGTGCTGGCGGGCGACTACACCGGTGGAGAGGGCGCGCGAGCGCTGCTGCAGGATGCCCGCGTCGATACCGCCATCCTCGAGGCTGCGCGCGGCGGCCTGCTGCGCCGCGGGCTACCGGTGGCGCGCGCCGAGGCGGCGCTGGTGACCAACGTCGGGGCCGATCACCTGGGAGAGTTCGGTGTCGCCGACATCGAGGAGCTCGCTGACACCAAGATGCTGGTGGCCCGCGCCGTCGATGCCGGCGGGACGGTGGTGCTCAACGCCGACGACGCGGCACTGGCGGCGCGCGCCGAGCGCGTGGCGGCGCCGATCACCTGGATCGCCTACAGCCGCCTGTCGCCGGTGATCGAGCGCCACGTGGCGGCTGGCGGTGAGGCGCTGTACATGCGTGACCGCCAGCTGGTGCGCTGCCACGACGGACGCTTCGAAGAGATCCTCCCCGTCGACGAGATTCCGATTACCTTCGCCGGTGCGGCGCGCCACAACGTCTACAACGCTCTCGGCGCCGCGGCGCTGGGCTTTGCTCTGGGCCTCGACCGCGATGCGGTGGCCGGCGGGTTGCGGGCGCTGCGCGGCACCGTTCAGGACAATCCCGGCCGGGCCAACCTCTTCGAGGTCGAGGGCGCGCGCGTGCTCGTCGACTTCGCCCACAACCCGCCGGGGATCGACGCGATCGTCGCGATGGCCAACCGCCTGCCCGCCGAGCGCCGCCTGGTGGTGCTGGGGCAGGCCGGCGACCGCGACGACGAGGCGATCCGCGGGCTGGCCCGCGCTGCCTGGCGGCCGGGCATCGACCACGTCATCGTCAAGGAGATGCCCAAGTACCTGCGCGGCCGCGAGCCGGGCGAGGTCCCGGCGATCATCGCCGACGAGCTGCGCCGCTGTGGCGCCCCGCCGGGGTCCGTCGAGATCACCGCCTCCGAGCTCGAGGCGGTACAACGTGCGGTCGCGTGGAGTCGCCCCGGCGATCTGCTGCTGCTGCTGCTGCAGGAGCGCGCCGAGGGCGTCGCCTGGCTGCAGCGGGCGGGCACACCGGGGTGGGCGACAGCCTCCGAGTCCGACCCCGACGGCGTGTAGCCGCTGCGCTGGGCCGACCCACCGAGGGCAGCGGCACCGCGGTCGGTCGCCGTCCCGCGGATTGTCTCGTAGTATTGCGCGGATGAGACTTCGATTGCCGTCCTTGGCCGGGATCTTTATTCTGGCGGCCGGCTGCGCCGGCGCGACCGCCGACCAGGCCACCACCCTGCGAATCCTGGCATACAACACCCATCACAGCGCCGGCAACGACGCGGTGCTCGACGTCGAGCGCATAGCCGCGGTCATTCGCGAGCTCGACCCCGACCTGGTGGCGCTGCAGGAGATCGACAACCATGTCGAACGTACCGGCGGCGTCGATCAGGCGCGAGAGCTCGGTCGCCTGACCGGTATGGGGGCGGTGTTCGGGCCGTTCATGGACTACCAGGGCGGCCAGTACGGCATGGCACTGCTGTCCGACCTGCCGTTCGTCAACCCCACCAACCACGAGCTTCCGGAGGGGCCCGAGCCGCGCGCCTCGCTGGCCATCCGGGTGCAGCTCCCGGACGGCGGCGAGCTGGTGTTCGCGGGCATCCACTTCTACCGCACGGCCGAGGAGCGCATGGCCCAGGCGCGCCGCCTGTTACACGTCCTCGAACCCGAAGAAGCGCCGGTGATTCTGGCGGGTGACTTCAACTCCACGCCCGACTCCGAAGTGATGGCGCTCATCGGCGAGAGCTTCGTGGTTCCCGAAAAGGGCAGCGACCGTTACACCTTTTCCTCCGACCGGCCGGAGCGGGAGATCGATTTCATCGTCTATCGGCCGCTCGGTCGCTTCACGGTCCTCGAATCGCGCGTCATCGACGAGCCGGTGGCCTCCGATCATCGTCCCGTGCTGCTGGTCCTGGAGCTTCGATGAGCCGCCGACGGTCGGTGGGCTTCCAACCCATGCAGCGTATGAGAAAGCAGAGCTTCCCATGAGTGTCGAAGGCCCGTCTCTCGTCGTCCTCGCTGCCGGAATGGGTAGCCGTTACGGCGGCCTCAAGCAGATCGACCCCGTAGGGCCCGCAGGCGAGACGTTGCTGGACTACTCGATCTTCGATGCTGTGCGGGCCGGGTTCCGGCGCGTCATCTTCGTCATCCGGCACGACATCGAAGAGGCGTTCGTCGCCCGGGTCGGTGCCAAGTACGACGCCATCGAGGGGGTCGAAGTCGACTATGCCTTCCAGGAGCTCGACGATCTGCCCGACGGCTTCGAGCTGCCGCCCGCTCGCCAGAAGCCCTGGGGTACCGCCCACGCGACGCTCGCGGCCCGCAACCTGATCGACGGACCGTTCGTGGTCGTCAATGCCGATGACTTCTACGGGCGCAAGGCCTTCGAGATGCTCGTCGAGTATCTGCGCGCTGGCGGCGAGGACATCGCCATGGTGGGCTTCGTGCTGCGCGACACGCTGTCCCCGCACGGTACCGTGACGCGCGGGGTGTGCCGCACCGACGGTGAATGGCTGCAGACCATCGACGAGCTCTCAGGCATCGCCCCCGACGGCGATGGCGCCACCTACCCGGGGGGAGACGGCCAGCCGCGCTCGCTCTCCGGCGACGAGACGGTGTCGATGAACTTCTGGGGCTTCCCGGCCTCTGTAATGGGCTCACTGCAGAGTGGGCTGCGCGAGTTCCTCGAGGTCAATCGGACCGATCCTGACCTCGAGTACCTGCTTCCCGATCGTGTCGACCAGCTCATCGCTGCAGGCGATGCGCGCGTGCGCGTGCTCCCCGGCGGGGGCCCCTGGTTCGGCGTGACGTATCAGGAAGACCGCTCCGGAGTCATGCAGAGCATTCGGAAGCTCGTCGACGAGGGCGAGTATCCCGAGAAGCTGTGGAGCACGAGCCCCTAGCGTGCGCAAGGACCTCTCCTGGCTGGCAGAGCGTTTCGCGATCGACGGAGACTTCCTCGTCGCCGTCCCGCATGGCAGCGGGCTCATCAACGGCACGTTCGCCGCGACCTATGAGATGCGCGATGCCGACCGGTCGCGGCGACGCTTCATCCACCAGCGTATCAACCGCGAGGTGTTCCGGGATCCCGTCGCGCTGATGGACAACGTTGCGCGTGTTACCCGCCACGTGCGCGCCAAGCTCGTCGCCGCCGGCGCGACCGACATCGACCGGCGTGTGCTGTCCCTCGTCCCAACGCGCGATGGGGCCGACTACCTGATCGACGAAGCCGGCGAGTATTGGCGCACCTACCTTTTCATCGAGCGGGCACGCACCTACGACGTGGTGGAGACGCCGGCGCAGGCCTTCGAAGTGTCTCGCGCGTTCGGGGCCTTCCAGCGCCAGCTCGCGGACCTGCCCGCACCGCCGCTGGTGGATACGATCCCCGGTTTCCACGACACGCCGCGCCGCCTGCGATCATTGCGCGAGGCGGTGCAGCGCGACGTCGCCGGCCGCGCGTCGGGAGTGGCCGTGGAGATCGATCGACTGGAAGGCTACGCGACGCTCGCCGGTACCTTGGTCGACCTGGTGGAAAGGGGAGAGGTCCCCGTCCGCGTGGCGCACAATGACACCAAGATCAACAACGTGCTCATTGATGACCGCGACGGCAGGGCGGTATGCGTCATCGAC
>JASFRZ010000160.1:0-9889 GCA_050114655.1 Acidobacteriota bacterium | reverse complement strand
TGTTGTTGTGGAACAGGCGGGTGCGTTGCAGCGAGTTGACGTCGTACAGGTACGAGCGCCGGTGGCGCCCCTCGCCGATGACGGCCAGCACCGTATCGTCGGTGAGGAAGCGCGGCGCCAGGTCGTGTTGGATTTCGTGGGTGAGGCGGACCACCTCGCCTTCGCCTTCGGCGGGCGTGGGCGCCGCGGGCTTTTCGTCGGCGCCGGCGTCGATCAGGAATAGCTCCCAGTCCTCGCGCAGGCGGATCTGCGTGACCAGGCGGTTGCCGCTCGGCGAGATGGCGAGCTCACCGACCTGATCGGCGGTGCGGAACACCTCGCGTGGCTGCGGGCTGATCCCGACGCTCATGACCTCGAGGACGGTTTCGCCATCTTCACGGCGGGTGAAGGCGATGGTCGAGCCGTCAGCCGAGACCACCGGGTTGTCGCCCTCGAAGTCCCATGCGGCGCCCGATGCCAAATCGACCACGGCGAAGCGCGCGCTCGCGCCCCCGCCGCCGCGGCCGCCGCGCCCGCCACCGAAGCCGGCGGTGGCGCGCGCCACAGGCGAGGTCTGGGGGATCGTGTAGAGCAGGAACTCGCCGCCGGCGATTGCCACCGGCGCGGCCTTGAAGCCGGCGAATTCGGTGACGTTGCGTGGCTCGACGGTGGGGCCGTCGAGGCCGATGGATACCAGGTCGTTGCCATCGGCGGTGCCCTCCCAGGCGCCGGCGACGAACAGCGTTCTGCCGTCGGAGCTGAACGTCATGCCGACCTCGGTGAAACTGCCCATGTCGACGGCGCGTCCGCTCGGCGACATGCTCGCCAGATCGCGCGTCTCGATGCGCATGGCCGCGACCTCGGCCTCGCGCACGCGCTGCTGCGCGGCGCGCGCGGCGTCGCGATCGGAGGTATCGACCGCGGCGAGGGCTTCGCGTGCCGCGACGAGCTCCTCGGTCTGGTCGGTCACCAGGTAGGCGACCATTCCGCCGCTGGGCGCAAATATCAGTCCGGAGCCGTCGATAGTCAGCGTCTGACCGCTCCCCAGACGTCGTACATGGGTAACCGTGCCTTCCTCCGCGCGCGTTTCCCAGGAGGCGAAGACGCCGTCGGGGCTGATGCGGACGTTGCTGCCGTCGGCAGCGATCTCCTCGGTGACGTACAGCTCGCCGGTGATCAGCGCGATGTCGTCGAAGAAGCGCTCGCCGTCCGGCGCCTCCAGCACGTCGAGGAATCCCTGCAGCCCCTCGGCGAAGTCGCCGCTGTCCCAGGCGAAGAAGGCCTCGTCAAAGCGACGGGAGATCTCGTCCTGCTGCGGAACCGCTCCGGCGGCGGTGGCGAGGGCGAGAACGAGGATCAGGCAAGGGACGGTCATTCGTCGCATGAAAAGCTCCCGGAATGCTCGTTGGCTGCCGTGGGGAGGCTCCATTCTACCCCCTGGCGTCGTGCTCCTCCGCGCACGCGGCTCGCTCTTCGAACGCGGCACGGCGCGGGCCGCGCGAGCTCTCCGGAAACGGTGCCGCGGGCACCGGAATCGCGTGCCGCCGTGCGGCGCTATCATTGACGCTTCAAGGAGGAGCGGCGTGGCCGAAGCAAACAATGAACGCGTTCTGATCATCGGCGGCGTCGCCGGCGGCGCCTCGGCGGCGGCCCGGCTGCGGCGCCTCGACGAGAGCTGCGAGATCATCATCTTCGACCGTGGTCACTTCGTGTCGTTCGCCAACTGCGGCTTGCCGTACTACGTCGGCGACGTCATCAAGGACGAGGCCGACCTGATCGTTGCCTCGCCCGAGCTGTTCAAGAGCCGCTTCGACATCGAGGTGCGCACACGCCACGAGGTCACCCACATCGATCGTGAGGCGCGGCAGATCGAGGTGCGCGCGCTCGACGACGGGCGCGTGTACACGGAACGGTACGACAAGCTGGTGCTGTCGCCCGGGGCCCGGCCGGTACGGCCGCCGCTACCGGGCATCGACCTGCCCGGCATCTTCGTGCTACGCACCATCCCCGATAGCCGCGAGATCCGAGACTGGGTCGAGGCGCGCGGCGCCGAGCGCGCCGTGGTCGTCGGGGCGGGCTTCATCGGCCTCGAGATGGCGGAGAACCTCCGCCGTCGCGGCCTGCAGGTGACCGTGCTGGAGATGCTCGACCAGGTGATGCCGCCGCTCGACGTGGAGATGGCGCGGCCGGTGGAGGACCATCTGCGTGAGCACGGTGTCGAGCTGGTGCTGGGCGATGCGGTGGCCGGTTTTGTCGAGCGCGACGGTGCCCTCGAGGTGCGCACGCAGTCGGGTGCGACGATCGCCGCCGACCTGGTGATCCTGGGCATCGGCGTGCGCCCCGAAACGACGTTGGCGGAGGCCTGTGGCCTGGAGACCGGCGCGCGCGGCGGCATCGTCGTGGATGCCACCATGCGCACCTCCGACCCCGACATCTGGGCGGTCGGTGACGCGGTCGAGGTGCCTGACGTGATCACCGGCGAGATGACCTGCCTGGCGCTCGCCGGCCCGGCGAACCGCGAGGGGCGTGTCGCGGCGGACTCCATGTGCGGACGCGATACCACCTTCCGCGGGGTGCAGGCGACCAGCGTGTGCGGTGTCTTCGACCTGGTCGTGGCGGCCACCGGGGCGAGCGAGAAGTCACTGGCGCGCGCCTGCCTCGAGGACTACCAGGTCATCTACCTGCACCCCGGGCATCACGTCGGCTACTACCCCGGCTCGCGCCCCATCCATATCAAGCTGATCTTCAGCCGCCCCGACGGCCGTGTGCTCGGCGTACAGGCAGTGGGGGAGAAGGGCGTCGAACGGCGCGTCGACGTCGTCGCCATGGCCATCCAGATGGGCGCCACGGTGTTCGATCTCGAGCAGGCGGAGCTGTGCTACGCGCCGCAGTTCGGCGCCGCCAAGGATCCGGTGAACCTCGCCGGCATGATCGCCGCCAACGTGCTGCGCGGTGACCACCCGATCGTGCACTGGAGCGAGCAGCGGCCCGACGACGTGTTCTTGCTGGACGTGCGCTCGACATCGGAGTTCGCGCGCGGCGGCGTCGACGGCGCGGTCAACATCCCCCTGTCCCAGCTACGCGCGCGCCTCGACGAGATTCCCGAGGACCGCGACATCTGGGTGTACTGTGCCGTCGGCCAGCGCGCCTATTACGCCACCCGAGCGCTGCTCCAGCACGGTCGCCGGGTGCGCAACCTGTCCGGTGGTATCGCCTCGTGGGGCGTCCGGGGTCACTGAGCGGTGCCGGCCAACCCGACTCGTTTCGTTTGTCGATCCTCGCCCCACGATAAAACTTGATATGTAAATTATTTAGATACAAAATATCGGAACGCATACCGCGAGCTCGGGAGGCTGCATGAGCGACGAAAAGCCGCAGGACGCCGGCAAACCCCGCGAGGACGCCCCTACCCAACCCGCCGAAGCGACGCGCCGCGACGCAACTGCGCGATCCGAGGAACAACGAGCCGAGGAGGCTCCTCCTCCGTGGTGGCGGCGCCGGCTGGCCCGCGTGGGCGCGGGCGTCGTCGCCCTCCTCATGGTCGCGGGGATCGTCTGGTGGTGGTACGCCTCGGGCTACGAATCGACCGAGGACGCCTACGTCGACACGACAAGCTCCTTCGTCAGTCCGCAGGTCACGGGGCAGGTCGAGGAAGTATTGGTCAAGGGCAATCGCTTCGTTGCCGCCGGCGATCTGCTGGTGCGTCTCGACGCGTCCGACTATCGCATCGCGGTGACCCATGCCGAGGCCGAGGTTGCGCGCGCCCGCGCGCGGCTGGATTCCGCCCAGGTGGAGGTCGACTACACGCGTGATCGCAGCGACGCCGGTGTGCAGGGAGCGGAGGCCCGCCTCGCTGCGCTGCGGCAGGGCCGTGAGGCCGCCGCCGCCGAGCTGACCCGGCGCGAGGCCGAGGTCGAAGCGGCGACGGCGGACCTCGACCTGGCACGGCAGGATCTCGAGCGCATCCGCACGCTGTTCGACAAGGGGGCGATCTCGCGCCGCGAGCTCGACCGCGCGGTCAGCGACGCTTCGGTGCAGGAGGCGCAGCTCGAGGTCGCGCACGCCGCGGTCAAGGCGCAGGAGCAGCAGCTCACCGCCGCCGACCAGCAACTCGAAGAAGCGCGCGCGCAGGTCGATGCGGCGCGCGCCGAGCACCTGTCGACGCAGATGAAGGCGCTCGACGCCGAGACGCTCGATGCCGAGCTGAAGCAGGCCGAGGCCGCCCTCGAGAAGGCGCGCCTCGATCTGGAGCACACCGAGATCCGCGCGCCGATCGACGGGTTCGTGAGTCGCAAGAGCGTCGAGGTGGGCAACTTCGTGCAGCCGGGCCAGCCGCTGATGGCGATCGTCGCCCTCGAGCGCGCCTGGGTGGAGGCCAACTTCAAGGAGGACCAGATCGAGCACATCCGCGTCGGCCAGCCGGCGACGATCGTCGCCGACACCTATCCCGACCGGGTCTTCCACGGCCACGTCGACAGCGTGAGCTCGGGCACCGGCGATGCCTTCTCGCTGCTACCGCCGGTCAACGCCACCGGTAACTGGATCAAGGTCACGCGGCGTGTGCCGGTGAAGATCGTGCTCGACGAGCCGCCGCCGGAGGAGTACCCGCTGCGCATCGGTATGACTACCACGGTGACCGTGGACGTGCGCGATCGTAGCGGCGCCCGGCTGGTAACCGATTCGAGGGCGCAACGGCCGTGAGTGCCGAAGCGGTGGCCGCGCCGGGCGCCCCCGCCGCGCCACAGACCGGGGCCGGCAAGTGGGTCGTGGCCGGCACCGTCCTGTTCGGCACCTTCCTGGCAGTGATGGACCTGAGTGTCGTCAACGTCTCGCTGCCGCACATGATGGGAAGCTTCGGGGCGACGCAGTCGTCGATCACCTGGGTGGCGACGAGCTACAGCATTGCCGAGATCGTCATGCTCACCATGGCCGGCTGGTGGAGCACGGTGCTCGGGCGCAAGCGCCTCTACCTGATGTCGTTCGGCCTGTTCATGTTCGGATCCATGCTCGCCGGCACGGCGCAGACCTTCACGCAGATGCTCGTCTACCGCGCCCTGCAGGGAGTCGGCGGCGGCAGCCTGATCCCGATCTCGCAGGCGATCCTGCGCGAGACCTTTCCGCCGCGCGAGCAGGGTATGGCGATGGCGATCTATGGAATGGGGGTCGTGCTGGCCCCGGGGATGGCGCCGATCCTCGGCGGTTGGCTCACCGATCAGTACGGCTGGCCGTGGATCTTCTACATCAACGTTCCGTTCTCCATCGTCGGCATGCTGATGGTCTCCGCCTTCGTGCAGGATCCGCCCTACCTGCGGCGCGGCATCAGGCGCATCGACTACAAGGGCATCATCCTGCTGACCATTGGCTTGACCGGCATGCAGCTGGTGCTCGAGCGCGGCCAGCAGGAGAACTGGTTCGAGTCCAACTGGATCGTCGGGGGCGCGGTGATCACGCTGATCGCCCTCGCCCTGCTGGTGATCCAGGAGCTGCGCACCGACGAGCCGGTAGTCAACTTCCGTCTACTGCGCGACGTTCCGCTGATGCTCGGCTCGGTGATGGGGCTGGTGTTCGGCATCGCGTTGTTCGGCACCACCTTCGTGCTGCCCCAGCTCACGCAGAATCTGCTCGGCTATCCGGCATTCGAGTCCGGTCTGGTGCTGTCCCCGCGCGTGCTCACCATGCTGCTGGTGATGCCTATCGCCGGCTGGCTCTACAACCGCGTCGACCCGCGCATCCTGGTGACCATCGGCGTGCTGACCTTGTACGTCTCGTACGTGCAGCTCGCCGGTTTGTCGCTCGAGGTGTCGTTCTGGAACCTCGTGCCCATGCTGCTGCTGATGGGCGCCGGCATGCCGTTCATGTTCGTCACCATGTCGACGATCTCGCTGTCCCGCATTGCCAAGGCCGATATGACCGAGGCCTCGGGCTTGTACACGCTCGCTCGCCGTGTCGGTGGCAACATCGGCTACGCGCTGGTGGCGACGCTGGTGGCGAGCCGCTCGCTGTTCCACCGCGGGCACCTGATCAGCAATGTCAATCCCTTCGCGCCGAGTTGGCGCGAGGCGCAGGCGGCGATCACCGCACATCTGGGCCAGCTGCCGCAGCCGTACGATGCCGCGACCGCCGGCCAGCAGGCGCTGGCGCTGGTCAACGCCACCGTCGAGCGCCAGGCGCGCATCATGGCCTACAACGACATCTCCTGGTTCATGGGCATCATGTTCCTGTTCGTCCTGCCGCTCATCTTCTTCTTGCCGCGGCGGCGCGAAGTGCAGCAACGCATGAAGGAGGAGGAGGGGGGCGGCGGACGATGAGCGCGCGCGACGAAGTCGAGTCAGTCGGGCGGGGGCGCAACGAGCGCGGCGGCGAGGTCGTGGATCCCATCGCCATGGAGGTATGGCAGCAGCTCGCCTACTCCTTCAACGCGCTGCTCAAGCTCAGCCGCGAGGTGCTCAAGGAGCACGACGTCACCGGCCCGCAATACGGTGTTCTGCGCATTCTTCGGCGGCGTGGACCCTCGACGATGAGCGAGTTGTCGTCGGAGTTGCTGGTTACGGCCGGCAACATCACCGGCCTTGTCGACCGACTGGTGCGCGACGGGCTGGTCGAGCGCGAAGCGGACTCGACCGACCGGCGCGTCGTGCGTACGCGGCTGACGGATGCCGGCGATGAGCTGGTCCAGCGCGCCTCCGCCACCCATCATCGCTTTCTTACGCGCCTGCTGGGGAGTTGGAGCCAGCGCGATGAAAAGCGCCTGCGCGATCTGCTCGAACGGCTCAATGACACCGTGCAGTCGCGCCTCTAGGCTCTCAGCTACGTAGCGTCTCGGACGGCTGCACGTGCGTCGCGCGCAGCGCCGGGATCCATGCGGCCAGCAGGGCGACGGCGAACAGCACCGCCGCGGCGCCGGCGAAGGCGCGGGGATCGGCCGGGTCGACCTCGAACAGCAGGCTCTCGAGGTAGCCGGAAAGCCACAAGGCGGCAATGCTGCCGGCGACGACGCCGACCAGGGCGTTGACCAGGCCGCGGCGCAGGATCAGTCCGACAGCCTGCTCGGCGCGTGCTCCCAGCGCCATGCGGATGCCGAGCTCGCGGCGGCGTTGCACCACGCTGTAGCTCACCACGCCCCAGATGCCGGTGGCGGCGAGCAGCACGGAAAGCCCGGCGAACACCGCGAGCAGCTCCATGATCACGCGCGTGTCCGATACCTGCGCGGCCGCCATCGCCTTCGACGTGGTGATGCCGGCGAGGGCGACGTTCGGGTCGACCGCGGCGAGCGCGGCACGCACTGCCGGAAGGACGTCGAGCGGCTCGCCGCGCGTGCGCACCAGCACCTGGGTGTCCGCCTCGGGGTTCTGCCGCTGCAGGAAGTAGGCCTCGCGGAACATGCCGTTCTCGCGTGTGTCGTAGAGCACGTCGGCAACCACGCCGATGATCTCCGCCGGTGTACCGTCGCTGGTCGGGCCGTAGCCGACGGCGAGCGCCCGGCCGATCGGATCGGCATCGCCGAACAGATCGCGCGTCGCGCTCTCGCTGATGACCACGGCGGGGGCGCCGCCGGCCTGGTCTCGCGAGTCGAAGGTGCGGCCGCGCAGCAGCGGGGTCTGCAGCGTGGCGAAGTAGTCTTCGGTGACCGTCTGGATGCCGATCGGCCGGCGGCTGTCGTCGTCGAGGACCTCGTCACCGATGTGTGTCACGGGGACGATCGACCAGTGGTGGCCGCTCAGCGGCGCCGGCCCGCCTGCCGCCGATTCGACGCCCGGCAAGGCGCGCACGCGGGCGAGGAAGTCCTCGTGAAAGGCCGCCGGGTTGTCGGCCCAGAAGCTGTCACGCGGTAGCTCGTACTGAAAGACCAGCAGCCCCTCCTCGTTGAAGCCGGTGTCGATGTCGAGCAGCCGCGCCAGGCTGTTCAGCATCAGCCCGGCGCCGATCAGCAATACCAGTGCGGCGGCGATCTCCGTGGCCACGAGCCAGCGGCGGCCGCTCCACACGCGGCCGTCCTCGGAAGTGCTCGACTTGCCGCCCGCCTTGAGCGCTGTGCCGAGGTCGGCGCGCGACAGCCGCAGCGCGGGGCCGGCGCCGAACAGCACCCCGGCGAGCAAGCCGAGGCCGAGACTGTAGAGCAGCGTCGATGCGTCGAAGCCGAACGTCGACGGATCGACGAAGGCCAGGTTCCAACCGCCGCCGTTGAAGGCAGCGGGCCACATGGCCGCGACCGCGCGCATCGAGGCGGCGGCGACCGCAGCGCCGGCAAGCCCGCCGGCGAGCGCCAGCAGAAGCGTCTCGCACACCATGCCGCGCGCCACGCGTCCACGCGAGCCTCCCAGCGCCAGGCGCACGGCGATCTCGCGGCGGCGCTCGCCGCCGCGCGCCAGCATCAGCGCGGCGAGGTTGACGCAGGCGATCAACAGCACCATCCCGGCGGCGACTGCGATCACCAGCACGGCGCGCTGTGCGCGCGGGTTGCGACGCGCTTCGCTCATCGAGCGCGCCGCGCCGCCAGCCACCATGTCGTCTTCGAAAAACGGCACCACTTCGTCGACCGCCGCGACCGCTGCCGCCATGCGCTCATCGACCTGTGCCAGCGTGACGTCGTCGCGCGCCCGGCCGATCGCCTGCAGCCAGTGCACCTGCGGTCGCAGGCGCACCGGCGAGACCAGCGTGGCGATGGCCGGCACCGGCACCCACAGTTGCGCCGCGCCGGACAGCCCGGTGAAGCCCGGCGGAGCGATGCCGACGATGTTCATCGGGTGGCCATTGAGCGTGACGGTTTGGCCGATGACGGCGGGATCGCCGCCGAAGCGCTCCTGCCACAGGCCGTTGGAAAGGATCACCTCGAGCGCCGCGCTGTCGTCCGCCGTGAAGGGGCGGCCGATCGGCAGGTCGATGCCCAGCACGCCGAAGTAATCGGCGGTGATCGCCTCGCCCTGCAGGCGCGCGGCATCGCCGCGCCCGGTCAGTGTCAACGAGGTGGTGGCGTAGGCGGCGCGGTGATCGAGCGGCAGGTCGAAGGCGGCCAGCACCTCGTACTTGGGCCACGACCAACCCATCGCGCGCGGCGCGGTCGGCGGGTCGGTCTCCGCCGCGGTGTAATCGAGGATCATCAGCTCGTCGGGCTGCGGGTAGGGCAGCGGTGCGAGCAGCGCGGCACGCACCGTGGTGAAGATGGCGCCGTTGATGCCCACCCCGAGCGCCAGGATGACGATCACGGTGAGCGCGAAGCCCGGCGAGCGTCGCAGGGTGCGCAGCGCGAAGCGCAGGTCGGCGCCGAGCTCGCGCCATAGCGCGTCGAGGCTGCGGCGCCACGCCTTGCCGAGCGGCGTGCGCGGTGACGGCGCACCCACGCCGCCGCTGCCGACGCGCTCGCGCAAGCCGGCCGAGACTGCATCGGCGGAGGCCTTCAGGGTGTAGCGACGCGCCTCGCGCTGCCCGTCAGCGCGCGCGGCAGCGTGCGAGGCGGCGAAGGCGGCAACCATCTCGCTGCCGTAGTTGTGGCGTATGCGTTGCGGGAAGGCGCGCAGCGCCAGCCGGTACAGGCGCACCGCGCCGCCGCTGTTGCTCGCTCCCTTGCCGCCGCCGAGACGGCGCGATTCGTTGCTCATCGATTCCCCCTCGCCCGACCGATCAGGACGCCGTCGAGCTGGTATCGGGGGCGAGCTGCTCGCGGCGGGCAACCGCCAGCAGCCGGTGGATGCGATCGGACTCGGCACGCGCAACCGCGCGGCCGAACTCGGTGACATGGTAGTAGCGACGCCGCTTGTCGGAGGGCTCCGGTGCCTCGTCGAGCTCCTCGATCAGCCCGGCGTCGACCATGCGCGAGATGGTGGCGTACAACGTGCCGGGCAGCAGCGCGTCCTCGCCGGACGTCTTGTCGGCGAACGCCTGCATGATGCCGTAGCCGTGCATTGCGTCGGAG
>JASFRZ010000159.1:0-9900 GCA_050114655.1 Acidobacteriota bacterium | reverse complement strand
CGGCCTCGACACCCCGATGCGCCCCGGCGTGTACCTCTCGTTCGAGCAGTCGCCGCAGCCCACCATGACCATCGTCGCGCGCACCGCCGTCGAGCCCACCAGCCTGGTGGAGCAAGCGCGTGGGTTGCTGCACCAACGCGACCCCGAGTTGCCGATCTACGCCGTCACCACCATGCAGGAGGCCATTGCCGACTCGTTGTGGACCCGCCGCGCCGCCTCCTGGACGCTGGCGATCTTCGCCGCCGTGGCCTTGCTGCTGGCGACCAGCGGCATCTACGGCGTGGTGTCGTACGCCGTCGGCCAGCGCACCCACGAGATCGGCATCCGCATGGCGCTCGGCGCCCGGCGCGCCCAGGTGCTGCGCCAGGTGCTGCGCGAGGGCGGCGTGCTGGTGGTCGCCGGCGCAGTTCTCGGTCTGCTCGGCGCCTTCGGCGCGGCGACGCTGGTGTCGGGCATGCTGTTCGGCGTCTCGGCGCTCGAGCCGGGGATCTACGCCGCGGTGACGTTGCTGCTGGTCGGCATCGCCCTGCTCGCCAATTTGCTGCCGGCGCGCCGCGCCGCTTCGGTGGACCCGCTGCTGGCGCTACGGCGCGAGTAACGGCCTCCCCGGGGCCGGAGGCGGGCAAGAACAGCTGCCGCGTTTCCTCGTCGCCACCTTGGCTTCCGCGCGCAAATCGGCCACGATAGGCGGTTCAGGTAACCGCTGATCCCCATTGAGGAGGAATCGACGCCGTGAAGACGCTCGCCATCATGACGACGCTCGCCCTGTGCGCCGGTAGCTTGCTGGCCCCGGGGATCGAAGCCGACGCAAGCGCCGCCGGCCTCGCGGCGCCCGATAACTGGCCGCAGTGGCGCGGCCCGAACCTCGACGGCACCACCGACGAAACCGGGCTGCCGACCACCTGGGGCATCGACTCCAACATCGCCTGGGAGCTCGAGATCGCCGATTCCTGGACCGGTGCGACGCCGATCATCTGGGAGGACACGATCTTCCTCAACGTCTCCTACGTGCAGCGCGCCGCCGAGCGCGGCGGCTTCGGCGGCGGCGGTCGGGGCCGCGGCCGCGGCCGCGGAGGAGCTCCCCCGGCGGATCAGCCGGCGGCTCCGGAAGAGCCCGAGGTGCTCAACGTCGAGCTGTGGCGCGTCGATCGCGCCACTGGCCAGATCGTCTGGAAGCGCTTCCTGTCCGACAACGACCACCAGGAACGCAAGCAGAACATGTCGTCGCCCTCGCCGGTGACCGACGGTGAGCACGTCTGGGTCATGACCGGCACCGGCTGGCTGCGCTCGTTCGACTTCGACGGCAATGAGGTCTGGTCGCGCAACATCTCCGACGACTACTGGAAGTTCGGCCTCAACTGGGGCTTCGCCTCCTCGCCGCTGCTGCATGAGGACGCGCTCTACGTGCAGGTGCTGCACGGCATGCGCACCGACGATCCGTCGTACGTGTTGCGCATCGACAAGCACACCGGCGAAACGGTGTGGATGGTGCAGCGTCCCACCGACGCCATCGTCGAGTCGCCCGACTCCTACACCACGCCGGCGCTGCTGCAGTACGACGGCACGACTGAGATTGTCATCACCGGTGGCGACGTGGTCACCGGCCACGATCCGCAGACCGGCGAGGAACTGTGGCGCGTCGACGGCCTCAACCCGTCCAACAACCGCAACTACAGGATCGTCGCCTCGCCGGTGGTCATCGGTGACGTGGTCGTGGCACCGACCCGTGTGCGCCCGATGCTGGTGCTCGCGGCAGGCGCCAACGCCGGAACGCCGAGCCTGCTGTGGTCGTTCGACAGCGGCCCCGATGTGCCCACGCCGGTGAGCGATGGCGAGCTGCTCTACGTCATCGAGGACAACGGCGTCATGCATGCCCTCGACCTGCGCACCGGCGAGCCGGCCTACACCCGCCAGCGCATCGAGCCCGGCACCTACTCGGCTTCCCCCATTCTCGCCGACGGCAAGATCTACGCCACCAGCGAGGACGGCGTCACCACGGTGATCAAGGCGGGGCCGGAGTTCGAGGTGCTGGCGACCAACTCGCTCGATGGCTACACGCTCAGCACGCCGGCGATGGCGTACGGGCATATCTATATGAGGGTGGGCGACAAGCTGTACGCGATCGGCAGCTAGGCGGGAGCGATAAGGCAGCGTCTGCGGCGTTGCAAGCCTATTGGGCAACGAGCGGGCGAAGCCCGCGAGAGGCGGGGGTGGGTGGCGGGTCTTGAAAAAAGAACGCGCCGTCCCGGCAAGCAAGGCCTCTGCGAACACCTGCCACCTAGAACTCCCACAGGATGCCGGCGGTGGGCAGAAACGGAAACAGCTCTTCGAGCAGCCCGTTGACCCGTAGCGTCGTCGGATTGATGAAGCCGGGGTCGGTGGGGCCGTAATTCTTGCGGTTGAGCAGGTTGATGATCTCGACGAACAGGGTCAGGCGGCTGCGGGTGAAGTTGAAGGCGTAGTTGGCGCGCACGTCGAGGCGGGCGTAGAGCGGCAGGCGGGCTTGATTGCGCACGTCGCTGATGAAGTATCGGTCCTCGCGGTCGCGGTTGGCGGCCTCGACGGTGCCGCCCTCGCGGTAATAGCCGGCGAGCGGGAAGTTGGAGCCGACGCGCAGCTTGCCGGACAGCTCGAGGCGGTTGGTGAAGCGGTACTTGCCCCACAGGTTGAGGGTGTGGCGCTGGTCGTAGTCGCCCCAGAACTCCTCGCCGGTGTAACTGTCGCGGTAGCGTGTGCGCGTGTAGGCGTAGCTGAACCAGCCGGAGAAGCCCACCGCGCGGTCGCGCCGGATGACCACCTCGACGCCGCGCGAATGGCCCGTGAGCGCGTTCTGCCAGATGTTGGTGAAGTCGTCGCGCACCAGCTCGCCGTTCACCACGCGCACCTCGGAGCCCTCCAGGCGGGTGACGTCGTACTCCTTGCGGTCGTAGCCGTTGACCTGCCAGCTTCCCCAGTCGAGCAGGCCGCCGGCGGCGCCGACGTCGACGTGGAAGGCGCGCTCGGGCAGCAAATCGGGGTTGCCGCGCGGGCCGAGGGCACGCTGCAGATCGGGCGCCTGGCGGTACATCCCGCTCGCCGCGCGCAACGTCAGCCCGTCGCTCACGCGCCACTGCGCCTGCACCCACGGGGAGACCTCGGTGGCGCCGACGATGTTCCAGCGGTCGACGCGGCCTCCGAAGTTGACCGAGAATGCCGCTGCGGGGATCCAGCGCAACTGCGCGTAGCCGCCCGCCGCGGTGGCGTCGGCGGCGCTCTCGATGCTCGCCGCCACCTCGCCGGTGGCGCGGTCGTAGTCGTAGATGCTCGCCTCGCCGTGTTGCCGCGTCGCGCTCCAGCCACCCTCGAAGCGCAGCTCGTCGGCGGCCTCCCAGCTCAGGTCGCCGCGGTAGCCGACGTCCTCGAGCGCTCCTCGGTTGAGCAGGTCCCCGCGGTAGTTGCGATCTGTGAAGCGGTTGCCTGCCCAGTACAGCCGCTGCACCAGGAAGGCGCTGTCGGCGGCCTGCCACCACCAGCTGACGTTGGCGATGCCGACGTCGCTGGCGCCGGTCTCGTCGCTGTTGATCGACGGCGTGTCGTCGTTCTCGCTGCGGCGCAGCGCGCCGGCGACGAAGTTGAAGCGTAGCTGCTGACGCGGCGTCAGGTCGAAGACCAGGTTTGTCTGCCCGTCGGTGAAGTTGGCGGTGCCCTCGGCATCGGCGTCGACCTGGCGAATCAGCCAGCCGAGGTAGCTCTGCCGGAAACCCGCCAGCCAGGAGCCGCGCGTGCCCAGCGGTCCCTCCCCCACGACCGACGCCGTAGAAGCGCTGGCGGCGGCGCGCACCTGGGTGCGCGCGCGGCTGCCCGAGCGGGTGGTGAAGTCGACCTGCGCACCGGTACGGTCGCCGAAGCGCTGCGGGTACGAGCCCGCCGCGATCGACACCTCCTCGACCAAATCGCCGTTGATCAGCGCCACCGAGGCGGTGTCGCCGGCGCCCTGGTCCTCGTGCAGGAACAGCACGTTGGGCACGCCGTCGAGCGACAGACCGATGTTGCGCGGATCGGAGCCGCGGATGGAGAACTCGGCCCTGAAGTCGTCGCCGGTGGCGACGCCGGGGGCGACCTGCACCGCGCGCATCGGGTCGTCGGCCAGCACCCCCTTGAGGTTCTGCATCTCCGCCGGCCCCAGCACCGTCTGCGCCGGCACCGCGGTGCCGGTCGACAGGATCGCCTCCCCCTGCACCGTGACCTCTTCTTCGTAAGTTCCGGTGCCGCGCGCCAGGCGCACGGTCAGCGGGGCTTCCTGCGCGCCGGCGGTGACCCGTCGGCGCGCCAGCCTGTAGCCGACAATCGACACGTACAGGACGTAGTCGCCGGGCGACACGTCGAGTAGCGCGAAGCCGCCGTCGGGCCCGGTCACGGTCACCCGGTCGGTGCCCTCGAGCTGCACCAGCGCGCCCTCCAGCGGCGTGCCGTCGGCGGCATCGACCACCGTGCCGGTGACACGAGCGGCGGACTGCGCGGCGGCGGGCGGCGCGAAGGCGACGAGGGGAACAGCGGCCATCAGCAGCGCCGCGGAGCCCCGGCGGGCACGGCGCGCAATACGAAACATCGAGCTAATCGACACGAATGCCTCCGTGGGATCCGGAACGCGCGTGCCAGGGATTGCGGCGCCGGATCGATTGGTTGCGGGAAGCGAAGCGATCAGACCTCCAGACCCAGGCGATGCTAGGATCGAGGTCTCCCCGAAGTCCTTACGAAAAGCTTAAAGATGCATTCCGGCGACTATCTGGTGGGCGAGTGGCGTTTCTCACCGACCTCCGGGGAGTTGCGACGCCATCCCGGGGACGATGCAGGTGTGCGCCTGGAGCCTAAGGTGGCCGACGTGCTCGGCTGCCTGCTGGCGCACCCCGGCAAGGTGGTCGCCAAGGAAGAACTTATCGCCGGCGTCTGGCCCGACACCTTCGTCACCGACAGCGCGGTGTTCCGCCACGTATCCGAGCTGCGTCGCGCGCTGGGCGACGACGCGCGCGACCCGTGCTACATCGAGACGGTGCCCAAGCGTGGCTACCGGCTGGTGGCGCCGGTCTCGCGTCTCGCGGTGCCACCGACCAACGATCGCGCCATCGCCAGCCCCGCCCTCGCACAGGCGGCGCCGGGCGCCCGCCGGGTATCGCGGGCGGCCCTCGCCCTCGCCGCCACCCTGGCGGTGGTGGCCGTGGCGTGGCTGTGGCGCCCCGCTGCCGGGCCCCCGCTACCGGACGCCGCTCCCTCGCCCTCCGAGCCCACGCCTTCACCTCCGCCGCACCGCGGCGACCCGGTCGCCTACCGCACGCTCGAGTTCGCGGAGCTCTTCGAGGACCGCGTCGATTGCGTCTCCTACAGCAAGGCACTCGATCTGCTGCAGCAGACACTCGCCCGCGATTCCCGCGTTGCGCCGGCCTGGGCCAACCTGATCGACGTCTCGGTGGCCACCTCGGTCCTCGGCTGCAACCCCACCCGCCCGTCGCTGCGGCGCGTCGAGGAGATGCTCGCGACGGCGCGCGACAACGGCCTCGACGCGGCCCACTATCACCGCGCGCTCGGCCACCTGCGCTTGTGGGCAGACTGGCAACCGGGCGTCGCCGCCGGCGAGTTCGAGCGCGCCGACGAGCTGCTACCGCCCGGCGAGCGCAGCGACGTGGGCTACGCCGCCACGCTCGCCGCCGAGGGGCGCCTCGCCGTCGCCGTCGCCGAGGCGCGCCGCGCGCTGAGCATCGAGCCGATCCATCCCGGCACCAACTGGGCGCTGGGCATGCTGCTGTACTTCGCCGACCGCTCCGACGAGGCCGAGGCGCAGCTCCTGCACACCCTCGACCTGTACCCCGGCTTCGCCCCGGCACAGAACCTGCTGGCGCTGGTCTACCTGCGCCGCGGCGACATCGACGCCGCGCTGCGCACCGTCGGAACGCCGGCCGATGTCGCCACCGGCGACCGCTTCGCCACCGTCCCGGCGCTGGTCTACGCCACCGACGGCGACGATGCCCGCGCTACCGAGATCCGCCGCGCCTGGGAGCAGCGCGCCGCCGACGGCTGGGTCCCGGCCACCGCGATGGCGCTGATGTACGAGGGGCTCGGCGAGCGCGAGCTGGCGCTGGAGTGGCTGCGGCGCGCGGTCGCGGAAGGCGACGCCTGGGCGGTGTTGCTCCCGGTGGATCCGGCGTTTGAAGGGTTGCGGGACCGGGCGGGATTCCGGGAACTGCTGAAGGGAACCACCGGCACGCCCGGAGGGCGCAGGTAGACCGGGGCGTCCCCGCTGTCTCTTGCAGTGATTGGCGGAGCGCGATGCCGACCCTCTACCCTTGAGCTACGGGCACCGAGATCGTCGGCCAGCCGAGTGAGCAGCGTCGGCGCACGAGGTGATCTGCCCGCTCACCCATGATGCCGAACAGCCGAAGGACACAAGGAGACTCCATGGCCACCAGGTTCTCGATCCGCTGCGTGCTGGTCTGGTGGCTCCTCCTCGGCTCGGCATCCTCGATCGCCTGGAGCGCTCCCGAGCAGTGGCCGCAGTGGCGCGGTCCTGCTCGCGATGGCGTCTCCACCGAGACCGGGCTGCTGCAGGAGTGGCCGGCGGCGGGGCCGCCGCTGGCGTGGCAGGCCGGGGGGGCGGGCGAGGGGTACTCGTCGCTCGCCGTCGTCGACGGTCGTCTGTACACCCTCGGCGCGCGGCGGAGGACGGAGTACGTCATGGCGTTCGATGCAACCTCCGGCGAAAAGCTCTGGGAAGTGGCCCACGGCGCGCGCTTCAACAACGACCAGGGTGATGGCCCACGGTCGACGCCGACCATCGACGACGGTCGCGTCTACGTGTTCGGCTCGAGCGGCGACCTGACGGTCCTGGATGCCGCGACCGGCGAGGTGTTCTGGGCGCAGAACCTCCTGGAGAGATTCGGCGGTCGCAACATCCAGTGGGGTTTGAGCGAGTCCCCTCTCGTGTTGAGCGATCGCATATTGGTAGCCCCCGGTGGTCCCGACGCGGCGATCGTGGCGCTGGACAAGAGCGATGGTTCGCTGATCTGGAGCTCGCAGGACGACGAGCCCGGATACGCGTCGGCGCTGTTGCATCCGGTGGGCGACGTGCGGCAAGCGATCTGGTTCACCGGCAGCCGGGCGCTGGGGATCGACGTCAGCGACGGCCGGCTGCTGTGGAGCTACAGCCGGGTCGCCAACAGGACGGCCAACATCGCGACGCCCATCGCCCGCGGTAACCGCGTGTTCCTGTCATCGGACTATGGAACCGGGGCGGCACTGCTGGCGCTGACGACCAACGGCGACGAGGTCAGCGCTTCGGAGGTCTACTTCACGCGCGACATGCGCAACCATCACGCCAGCTCGGTCCTGGTCGGGGATCACCTGTATGGTTTCTCTTCCAGCATCCTGACGGCGATGCGCTTCGAGACCGGCGAGGTTGCCTGGCGCGATCGCAGCGTCGGAAAGGGCTCTCTGGTGTTCGCCGACGAGCGCCTCTACCTGTTCAGCGAGGATGGCGTGGTCGGGCTCGCCGAGGCGAACCCGCAGCGTTACATCGAGCACGGCCGCTTCGAGCTGCAAACGGGCAACGCCCCCACCTGGTCCCACCCCGTCGTTGCCGACGGCAAGCTGTTCTTGCGCGATCAGGAGACGATCTACGCCTACGACGTCAGCGCAAGATGAGATGTGTACCGTTTCCAGCGATTGCGGGAGTAGTCGCCGGACCGCCAGACAGCAGGTTGTCGACGATTCCCCGGGAGATCAGCGGTTACTCATGCTGATCATCCTCGGTTCGACGATTCTCGTACGCGGGTCGCTCGGAGCAGGCTCAGGATACGGTCCGCGATTTGCGTCGGGGACTGCTCGATGTCGACGACCCAGGGGTGCTCATCGTCGCCGGGCGCCTCCAGCGTTTCGAGCTGGCTTCGCAAGAGGTCCGCGGGCATGAAATGCCCTTTCCGGTCGGCGATCCGCTGCGCAATGAGATCCGGGCTCCCGCACAGGTAGGCCAACTGCACCTCCGGGCGGTTGCCGACAATTACGCGCCGGTACGCCCGCTCGAGGGCGGAGCAGGTGATGATGCCCGGCTGACTCCGGGCACGTTGACCATCGATCCAACTGGCGACCGCGTCGAGCCAGGGCTTGCGGTCTGCATCGGTCAAGGGCTCCCCTGATGCCATCTTTTCGACGTTTGCGATCGGGTGCAGCGCATCACCTTCCTCGAAAGGCCAGCCCAGGCGCTCGCTCAGCTCTGTGGCAATCGTGGTCTTGCCGACGCCGGACACACCCATGATGACCAGGATCGGTGCCCCCCGCTCGTCGAAGGACATGCGGTCGAAACGGCGGACGCCCTCCGCATCAGCGACGAGAACCGAGGAGGCCCGAGCAAGGAAGAGGCCGCTTTCGACGACGCCGACGATGCGGCCGAGCCGCTCCTCCAACTCCACGGGATCGGCAAGCGTGCCGAAGCCACAATCGACGATGCGGTGACCGCCGTCGGTCACGAAGGGATTACCCGAAGGACCCCGGCGCAAGGAGGTGGCCGCCCCGAGCGCTTCGAGAGCCGCCCGGGTCACTTCCAGGCCAAAAGGAACGACCTCGACCGGAACAGGCGTGTGATCGCCCAGGAGATTCACCAACTTCGAGCCGTCCACCACGATGGCGACACGTTTGCTTGCCGCAGCGACGATCTTTTCACGAAGCAAGGCACCCCCGAGGCCCTTGATCAAATGAAAAGTGCCGCGTTCGACCTCGTCGGCACCGTCGATGGTGAGATCGATCGTCCGACGCTCCGCGAACGAGCCGAGCGGGATACCTACTGCGGCGGCGTGCGCGGCCGTCTCTTCGGAAGTGGGAATTCCGACGAACCGCAGGCCTTGCCGATGCCGCCGGCCCAACGCCTCCACCGCGAAGGCCGCTGTGGACCCGGACCCGAGCCCCACGACCATGCCATCCTCCACCCAGGTGACTGCGGCCTCGGCCGCTTCTCGCTCGAGTCGATCCTGCTCGGCTTTGGATTCCGTGGCCTTCTTGCTCACGGCGTGTTCCTTGAACGCAATGTATGAACCTAAGGGGCGAGCCCGCCCAGGGCTGCCCGATCCAGAAACCAGACGAGTTCGCCGAGCGGCTGGACGCGCGCCGCGGGAACCTGACTCCCACCCTCCCGGATATCGGCGACGATCCCCGCCTTTTGCTGGCCGACCACCAGAAATGCCACGTGACGGCTGCTTTCGAGCGCAGGGTACGTCAGGGTGATGCGTACCTGAGACCGACCGTGCGGCACAGCGGCGACCCAGTGGTCGCGCTCCTCCAGCACGGGCTCTCCGGGCAACAGAGACGCCGTGTGCCCGTCGGAGCCGAGCCCCAGCAGGGTGATGTCGAACAGGGGCCTGGCCGGATCGAGCTTTGCTCCCCCGTATTCCTGCTGCAGCGTGCGCTCGTAACGCAGGGCCGCTTCGTCGGGCACACCATCCACGGGGATCGGAAAGATGTGATCGGTTGGCACCGGGACCTTGGAGAGCATCGCCTCATAGGTCATTCGGTAGTTGCTGTCCGGGTCATCGCGCGCTACGAACCGTTCATCGCCCCAGTACCAGAAGGTTCGTGGCCAGGGAAACCGCGTTCGGAACTCGTCGGATGCGAGGAGCTCGTAGAGGGGCCTCGGGGTCGACCCGCCCGAAAGTACGATGCGAAAGGGACCCGAGGATGAAAGCGCCAGCTCCGTCAACCAGGCGGCAACGCGACGGGCCAGCTCCGGTGGATCGGCAAGTACTTCGGTTCGTCCTTTCATCTGGGCCATCCCCTTGTTTCACCGCGGCGAGGCGAGAATGAAACGCTCGATCGCTTTGGCGAACCCCTCGTCGTTGTAGGAATCGGTCGTCGCATCGGCCTGGCCCTTCACCTCGTCGGAGG
>JASFRZ010000158.1:0-10019 GCA_050114655.1 Acidobacteriota bacterium | reverse complement strand
TGGCACCTCATCGAGCTCGCCTCGGACATCGGCCACAACCGCTCGCTGATGACCATCGCCAGCGTGCTTCTGGAGGGTTCGGCCGACGTACAGCGGCGCGCCGAAATGGAGGAAACGGTGCAGGATTTTCTCGAGCGCCACGGCGTCCATGCACTGGTCCGCATCGTCGAGGCCGAGGAGCGCTTCGAGGGGCTCCGCATCTTCGTCGAAAGCTACGGCCTCGGACGCATCGCGCCCAACACCGTAGTGCTCGGCGCGAGCGACGACGAGCAACAGGAGGCCGGGTACTGCCGGCTGATTGCCGCCCTGCACGAGGGACGGCGCAACGTGATCGTCTACTCCGAAGGCGACGGCCGTGGCCACGGCAACCGCGACCGCATCGACGTGTGGTGGGGCGGCCTGCACCGCAACGGCGGCCTGATGATGGTGATCGCCTACCTGCTGCGCAGCGGGGTCCGCTGGCACCACGCCGAGATCCGTCTCAAGTTGGTCGTCGAGCACGAGGAGGCGCGCGTACCGGCGCTCGCCAACCTGCGTCGCAAGGTCGCCGAGCTGCGCATCGGCGCCATCCCCGAGGTCATCGTGGCCGACGGCCGGCCGTTCGCCGAAATCCTCAACGAGTCGTCGCGTGCCGCCGACATGGTGCTGCTCGGGATGGCCGAGCCGGACGAGGACTTCATCGCCTACCTGCGCGCGGCGCGCCAACGCGCCGCCCAGATGGCCCCGACGATGTTCGTCCTGGCCGCCGAGGACCTGCCCTTCGGCAAGGTCCTGCTCGAGGACTGAGCGCGAACGCAGGAACGGCGATCGCGCTATCCGGTTGGCAACGGAAGGGCGACGAGCACGGCGGTCAGCAGTAGCACAAGGGCGGCGACGGCGAGCTCGGCGGCGGCGCTGCGCAGCAGCAGCGCCTGCGCCGCGCTGGGCGCCTCGTCGGTGACGTCGCCATCGATGCGCGGCTTGACCCGCTGCCAGTTGTAGTAGCCCAGCCCGACCACGCCGGCAAAGGCGATCACCTTGGCGACGAACAGCCGCCCCCACCAGGTGGTGACCACCGCAGCGGGGCTGCCGAGATACAGGAACGAGGTTGCGGCGCCGGCGACGAACAGCGCCAGGGCACCGCCGAGGGCAAGCATCGAGAAGCCGTCGACCAGTGCCGCCACCAGCGCCGCGCGCCGTTGCGGCAGCTTGCGTGCACGGCGCAGCCCGACGAGGGCGAGCGCCGCCAACGTGCCGATCCACAGCGCGGCGCCGGCAACGTGGATGACCTGCAGAATAGCCGGCAGCGACAGCCAGCTGCCCTGCTCGACCGCGTGGCCGGTGAGCGGCCGCGACGCCATGGTGGCCGCCGCGGCGACCGTGGCTGCCAGCCACGCCGCCGTCCAGCCGCGCACCGCCGCCGCGAAGCAGAGCCCGGCGGCCGCTGCCGACAGCACCTGCACCTTCCAACCGCTGCCCCACAGCGTCTCGTTGGCGATGCGGCTCAGCAGCGCGCGGGTGATGGGCTCGAAGCCTCCGTAGAAGGCGTATGTTTGGTGCCAGAGGCGCAGCAGGTCGACAGCGACCAGCGCGAGGGCGACCAGCACGGCGGCACGCGCCAGCACGCGCCTCGTCTCCGCACACCACGCACCGGCATCGTCGCCGGCGGCGCGCGCCACGGCCCCCGACCGCAACAGCGCGCGCAGCACCAGCGTGCCGATGAGCCAGAAGACGCAGGCGTAGCTGCACAACCGCAGCCCTGTGCCAGCAAGAAAGAAGATCTGGTCGGAGATGGTGCCCGTTCCTGCTCGGACGCGCGCGTCAGCGCGCGACAGCCACGGAGAACGCGAACTCGCCGCGCACCGGATGGCCGTCGGCGCTCGAGGTGGTCCAGCTCACCGTGTAGGCGCCGTTGGCCAGCGGACTGGGGATAGCGACCCACAGGGTCGACTCGTCCTCCTCGCTGCGCTTGACCTCGGACAGCTCGATGTCGCGCTCGTCGCTCTTCAGCGAAACGCGCGACACCGCCAGCTCCGGCTTCTCCGAGAACTCGAGCACGATCTTCTCGGGCGACGCGGTGACCACCTGGTCGGCCGCGGGAATGGTCTTGTCGAGCTGCAGATGCAGCACGCTGGCCGCGGGAACCGGTGCGGCGACCAGAACGACGACCCCCAACGCCACGACGGCGGTAACGAGGAGGTGTTTTTTCATTGCGGATCTCCGAAAACATTAGCCGGTCAGGGTGAAGATCCGGCTAGGATGAGACAACGAGAACAGGTAAGGAGGCTACCCAACCCCGCGACCCCCAACAACCGCCGGACACGGTCGCGGGCGGCCACGTTGCTGATACGTTCGTCTTTTGCCGCCCTGGATGGTAGCTGCGATGACGGAACTGCGATGCATTTGAGCCACGCGTTGATCGAGCACTTCCGCGGCATCGTCCGTCTATCGATCGACTTCGACGATACGACGGTGCTCATCGGCGAGAACGCTGCGGGCAAGACCAGCGTTCTGGACGCGCTGTCGATCTGCCTCGGGCACCACAACCACGGCAACGAGCTCGCCTTCGGCCCGCATGACTTCCACCTGCGCGCAAGCGACGGCAAGGGCCCGCCGCCGCCCATCGTCGTACGCATGACGTTTACGGAGCGCGAAACCGGAGAGTGGGAACCCCTCGACGCGCTCACCACCGCGTTCATCAAGGCATCGGCGGGGCTGCGCCAGATCGTGCTCGAGGTGCGCGCCGATCAAGGTGACGACGGCATCCATGCCTCGTGGCGCTTCCTCGACCACGACGGCGACGAGCTGCACCCGCAGCCGGACCCCGAGCTGCTGCGCGCGGTGCGCGACCTGAGCCCGTTCCTGCTGGTGCGAGCCGACCGCTACTTCCCGCGCCGCGAGCCGACCGGCGAGCCAGCGCGGGATACGCAGGCGCGCCGGCGCGAGCCCGAGCTCGCCATCGAGCGTGAGATCGGCCGCGTGTACAACGAGCTCATCATGTCGGACGGCCCGGCGCCGGCGGACGAGCTGCGCAAAGGGCTCGCCGCGGTGGCGCAGCTGATCGGCGACAACGCCGACCGCGTGTTTCAGAACCCGGAGGCGCCGGATCGCGCCCTCGACGAGTTGGTCGAGCGACCGGTGGTGCTGTCGCTCGCCGCCGGCCCCGAGCTCGAGGCCAGCCTGCACGGTCACGGCGCGCGCAGCGTCGCGCTGCTGCTGCTGGTCGGCGCCATGCTCGAGGCACGCGGGCCGACCACGGTGTCACCCGACGCATCGATGGTGCTGGCCATCGAGGAGCCCGAGGTCCACCTCCACCCGCTGCTGCTGGCGGCGGTATGGAGCGTGATCGAGAGCCTGCGGGCACAGAAGATCGTCACCACCAACTCCGGCGAGCTGCTCGCCGCGGCGCGCCTGCGCATGCTGCGCCGGCTGGTGCGGCGCACCGACCGCACCGACGTCTACAAGCTCGGCGAGGACACCCTGTCGCTCGACGAAACGCGCAAGGTCACCTACCACCTGCGCCTCAAGCGCGACGACGCGCTGTTCGCCCGCGCCTGGCTGCTGGTCGAAGGCGAGACCGAGGTGTGGTTGCTGCCCGAGCTGGCGCGGCTACTCGGCTGCGACTTCGCCTCCGAGGGCATCCGTTGCGTCGAGTTCGCCCAGTCCGGCGTCGAGCCGCTGGTCAAGGTCGCCAACCACCTCGGCATCGAGTGGCACCTGCTGTCCGACGGCGACATCGCCGGCCGCACCTTCGCGCAGGCGGCGCGCCCGTTCCTCGGCAGGGCGTCTCTGCAAGACCGGCTGACGGCCATTCACCAGCGCGACATCGAGCACCTGCTGTGGGACAGCGGCTACGCCTATGTCTATCACAGCGTCGCGCGGGGCCGCTCGACCGTGTCACCGACGGCGGGCAAGAAGAGCCGCAAGAACCCGTCGCGCGTCATCGACCAGGCGATCCGCAACACTTCCAAGCCGTACCTCGCGCTGACCGTCGTCGAGCAGGCCGGCGAGGAGGGCTCTCCGGGCGTGCCGCAGGTGCTGCGCTCGGCGATCGAGACCACGTTGCGACTGGCAAGATCGGCGTCGCCCCCCACGGCAACGCGCCGCGTGCCGGCGCCCGCCGAGGGCTGATCGGCGGCCCACTTGCCGGCCGGCGCGGGAGCGGCTACGATCCGCCTTCCATGAGAAAGAGCGTCCGCCAGACCGAACGCTGCACGGTGACCAGCACGTCGCCCGCGGTCGAAGTGCGTCGCGGCTTCTTTTTCTTCTTCTTTACCGTCGACAATCGGCGGGTCCTGACGTAGAGCTCACGTCAATTCGTGGCAAACGGACCCGCCGAGATGATCGGCGGGTTTTTTGTTTGTGAGGTGGAAGATGGGCAGATCACTCGAAGAGATCCGTAACGCCCTGAACAAAGCCGACCGGCGCATCGTCGACGCGCTCGCCGCGCGGCATGCGTTGATCGGCGAGGTCATCGAAGCCAAGGGCGCCGACGCAACGCGCGAGCGCGACGAGTTGCGCGAGCATGAGGTGCTGGCGCATGTCGAGGCCCAGGCGCGCGCCGCCGGCCTCGATCCCCGTTACGTCGCGACGCTTTTCCGCGACATCATCCAGCACTCCGTCGAGCACCAGCGCGACAGCGCCGGCACGGCCGCGCCGGCGGGCGCGCACGAGCAACTGCGCATCGGCTACCAGGGTGGCGCCGGCGCCTACAGCTATCTTGCCGCCCGGCAACACTTCGCCGGACGCTCCGAGACCCTCGACTGCCGCGGCTATCGGACATTCCAGGAGCTGATTGACGGCGTGGTGCGCGACAGGATCGACTACGCCATGCTGCCGGTGGAGAACACAACGGCGGGATCGATCAACGAGGCCTACGACGTGCTGGCGCGCGCCGACGTCGCGGCGGTGGGCGAAGAAGTGTTCCGCGTCGAGCACTGCCTGGTGGCGCTCGAGCCTGTGCCGCTCGCCAAGCTGCGCCGTGTCGCCTCGCACCCGCAGGCGCTGGCGCAATGCAGCGAGTTCCTTGCCACGCTCACCGACTGCCAGATCGAGTCATACACCGACACCGCCATGGCGGTGGCCAAGGTGGTGCGCGACGGCGACCCGACGCAGGCGGCGATCGCCTCGCGCGAAGCGGCGCGGCGCCACGGCCTCGAGGTGCTCAAGACCGGCATCGCCAACCAGCAGGAGAACTACACTCGTTTCCTGGTGATCGCGCGCGCCGCCGAGCCGTACCCGGCGGGAACGCCGTGCAAGACCTCGCTGGTGCTCTCCACGCTGCACCGCAAGGCGGCGCTGGCCACCTGCCTCAACGTCCTTGCCGACCACGATCTGAACCTGACCAAGCTGGAATCGCGGCCGATGCCCGACACGCCGTTCGAGTACCTCTTCTATCTCGATTTCGAGGGCAACCTGGCCGACGGTAGGGTCGCCGACGCGGTCGACGAGCTGCGCTCGCACACCAGCTACCTGAAGATTCTCGGCTCCTACCCGGCGGGCAACCCACTCGCCGGCGCCGGACAGCGAGAGGTTTGACGGGGCGCGCGAGATCGGTATGATGGCCGGAACTCGCGCACCGCGTGCCAGCCGCAACGACCGGCGTTGCCGGGCACGGCGCGAGAACGGGAGATTCGCCGCATGGCGCTCGTCGGACACTGTCGAATGTTCATGGTCATGCCCGGCCTTCGGGCGGGCGTGTCCGGGACGGAGTCTGTTTAGCACCTAGCGATAACGAGGATCTCCAACACGGACCACCGCTCGAAGGGCGGTGGTTTTTTTGTGCCCCGCGGCGCGATTCACGGCGCCGTAAACCACGGCAAAGGGCGCAGCGATGCGCAACATCGCCACGAAAAGGAGAGAGCAACATGACGCTCGACGCATTCGCCACCACCGGCTCGTCGCCGACGACCGACAGCACGGACGCCTTCGAAACCACGGGATCATCGCCCACGGCAAGCGATCCCTTCACCCGCATCATCCACGGTGGCCTGCAGCCGGATCCGGCCACCGGCGCCATCCTCACCCCGATCTACCAGTCGACGACCTTCGTGCAAAACGGCGTCGGCGACCACAAGGGGTTCACCTACACGCGCTCCGGTAATCCCACCGTCGCAGCGCTCGAACGCAACCTCGGCGAGATCGAGGGCACTCCGCCCGCACTCTGCTTCGCCACCGGCATGGCGGCGATCTCGACGCTGCTTCTCGGCACCCTGGCGGCCGGCGACCACGTCGTCGTGTCGGACGTGGTGTACGGCGGCACCGTGCGCCTGCTGCGCCGGGTGCTCGGCGGCTACGGCATCGGGGTGAGCTTCGTCGACAGCTCCGATCCCGCCAACGTCGAGGCGGCGATCAACAACCGCACCCGGCTGGTGTTCGTCGAGACGCCCGCCAACCCCACCCTCAAGCTCACCGACGTCGCCGCCGTCGCGACGATCACCCGCGCCGCGGACGTTCGCCTGGTGGTCGACAACACCTTCCTCACTTCGATCCTGCAGGACGTGCTCGCGCAAGGCGCCGACGTGGTGGTGTACTCGACCACCAAGTACATCGAGGGACACAACGGCACCGTCGGCGGCGCCGTGCTGACGCGCGACGAGGAGCTGCTCGAGCGGCTGCGGCTGGTGCAGTCGACGCTCGGCGTGGCGCAGTCGCCGTTCGAATCGTGGCTGACGCTGCGCGGCCTCAAGACGCTGCCGCTGCGGCTGCAGCGCCACAGCGACAACGCGCTGGCGGTGGCACGGTGGCTCCAGCAGCACCCGCAGGTCACCGCGGTGGCTTACCCGTGGCTGGAGTCGTTCCCGCAGCACGAACTGGCGCGACGCCAGCAGCAAGCCGGTGGCGGGATGCTGACCTTCGAGGTCGAGGGCGGCACGCCCGCGGCGCTTGCATTGATGAGATCGCTGCGCCTGTGCGCGCTGGCCGAGAACCTCGGCGCGGTCGAGACCCTGGCGACGCACTCGGCGTCGATGACGCACGCCTCGCTGACCGCCGCCGAACGCGAGCGGCTGGGCATCGGCGACGGGCTGGTGCGGCTGTCCGTGGGACTGGAGAACCCCGCCGACATCATCGCCGACCTGGAGCAGGCGATCACCCGTGGCGTGGCCGCCACGCGCAACGGCAGCGGACGCCACGAGGAGCTTTTCGTCAAGATCGAGGCCGCCGCGGCGGCACACCAGCGCGGAGGTGCCCGATGAGCGGCTGCTCGCTGGTGGTCCTGAAGTTCGGCAGCTCGGTGTTGCGCGACGCGGGGGACCTGCCGCGCGTGACTGACGAGATCGCTGGTCACGTCGCGCGCGGCCATCGCGTGCTGGCGGTGGTTTCGGCGCAGGGCGACGGCACCGAGCAGATCATCGCGCGCTCGGGGCTGACCACCGAGGAGGCCGGGCAACGCGGACCCGGAACGCAAAAGGCGTTCGCCGCGTTGCTCGGCACCGGCGAGGCGACCTCCGCGGCGCTTATCGGCCTGGAACTCGATCGTCACGGCATCGACTTCACCATCCTCGACGTGGCGCGCGTTGGCCCGTTCACCCGCGGTCCCTGGCTCGACGCCTGGCCGCACGCCCTCGACACCACGGCGATCCGTCGGCTGCTGCGCCAGCGCCCGGTGGCGCTCCTGCCCGGCTTCATCGGGCGTGACGGCGACGGCGACTGCACCTTGCTGGGGCGTGGCGGCTCGGACCTCACCGCGCTGTTCGCCGCCCACACGTTGCGCGCCGACCGCTGTCGGTTGCTCAAGGACGTGGACGGCATCTACGAGCACGATCCGGCGCTGCGCGGCCTCGGCGCGCCGCGCCGCTTCGTGTCGCTCGACTGGAACGGGGCGCTGAAGCTGGGCGACGCGATCCTGCAGCACAAGGCGGCGCAGTACGCCCACCGCCATCGCGTCGTCTTCGAGGTCGGCGCTTGCGGCGGCAAGGGCACCCTGGTCGGCGCGCCCGAGTCCCGCTTTGCCCTGTCGCGCGGCACGACGGCGCCCGGCCGGCGGCCCCGCCTCGACGAGGCCGCGGCAAAGGCCGGCGGCAGCGCGCCGTGCGACGGCGAGCCCTGCGCCGCCGGTCTGGCGCTGGAAGGAGGGCTGGCTTCATGACCCGCTTTGCCACCAAGCTGCTGCGCTTCCGCGCCGCGCCCGGCGATCCGCACGCGCCGGTCTCGACGCCGCTCTATCAAACGGCCACCTTCGAGCAACCCGGAGCGGACGAGCTCGGCCCGTACGACTACAGTCGCTCAGGCAACCCGACCCGCACGGTGCTCGAGGAGCTGCTCGCCGAGCTCGAGGGCGGCGCGCGCGCCTTCGCGTTCGCGAGCGGCATGGCGGCGGTCTCGGCGGTGGTGCGCCTGGTCGAGGCGGGCTGCGCGGTGGTCGCCGGCGACGACCTGTATGGAGGCAGCTACCGCCTGCTGTCAGGCGCCGCCGAGCGCCACGGCATCGAGGTGCGCTGGGTCGATACCACCGACCCGCAGGCGGTCGCCGACGCGCTCGACGAGCACGTCCGTCTGGTGCTGCTGGAGACGCCCTCCAACCCACTGCTCAAGGTCACCGACGTCGAGCTGATCGGGAGCCTGGCGCGAGCCCGCGGCGCGCTGCTGGCGGTCGACAACTCGATCATGTCGCCCTACCTGCAGCGGCCGCTGGAGCTGGGCGCCGACATCGTCATCGAGTCGGCCACGAAGGCGCTGTCGGGCCACGCCGACCTCACCGCCGGCGTGGTCGCGGTCAAGAGCGACGAGCTCGCTGAGCGCATCTACTGGACGCAGAACGCCGAAGGCTCAGCGCTGGGGCCGTTCGAGTCGTGGCTGCTGCTGCGTTCGGTCAAGACGCTGTCGGTGCGCCTCGACCGCCAGCTCGCCAACGCCCGCCTGGTGGCCGAGCATCTGCGCGGGCGCCAAGAGGTCGAGGCCGTCTACTGGCCCGGCTTCGACGACCACCCCGGCGCCGAGCTGCACCGGCGCCAGGGCGGCGGCGGCAGCGTGGTGCTGAGCTTCGAGACGCGCGACGAGGCGGTCGGCAGCCACATCGTCGACGCCACCCGCCTGTTCACCATCGCGGTGAGCTTCGGCTCGGTGGGCTCGGTGATCAGCCTGCCGTGCCGCATCTCGCACGCCGCCATCCCGCCCGAGGTGCGCGCCACGCGCGCATTGCCGGAGGGGCTGGTGCGCGTGTCGGTCGGTCTGGAGGATGTCGATGACCTGATCCGCGATCTCGACGCCGCCTTCGCGACAGCGCGCGAGCGCTGCAGGCTCGCCACCGGCTGACGCGCAGCGCGCCGCTGCTTGCCTCACGATCACCACCCGCGGGCGGCGGGCGATCGTGGCGGGGCACTCGTCAGCCCAGTAGGCTGCGCTTTGTGAGGTCCCGAAGCTGGCTGTCGCGCAACGTGATCGCGCTCGGCTTGGTGAGCCTGCTCACCGATGTGTCCAGCGAGATGATCATCCCGCTGCTGCCCGTCTTCCTGACGAGCGTGCTTGGCGCGGGTGCGCTCGCGCTCGGCTGGATCGAGGGTCTCGCCGAGGCGACGGCGAGCGTGCTCAAGTTGCTCTCCGGTCGCTGGTCGGACCGCGCCGGGCGGCGGCGACCGTTCGTGATCGGCGGCTACACGGTATCGGCGCTCGTGCGACCGCTCGTCGCGCTGGCGACGGCGCCGTGGCACGTGCTCGCCGTGCGCCTCGCGGACCGCACCGGAAAGGGCCTGCGCTCGAGCCCGCGCGACGCGCTGCTCGCCGCGTCGGTCGCACCCGAAGAGCGCGCCTCCGCCTTCGGCTTGCACCGCGCGATGGACCACGCCGGCGCCGTGCTCGGCCCGCTCGCCGCGACCGCGGTGCTCCTTCTGTGGACCGACGACCTGCGCACGTTATTCTGGCTCGCAGCGATCCCCGGTGCGCTCTGCGTTGTCGTCCTCGTGACCGGTGTGCGCGAGGACGCACCGGCGCCGGCAACCGACCCATCGCCGCGGGACGACGCGCCCGAAATCCCGGGTGGGCTGCGCCGGCTGCTCGTCCCGCTCGGGCTTTTCACACTCGGAAACGCGAGCGACGTATTC
>JASFRZ010000157.1:0-10050 GCA_050114655.1 Acidobacteriota bacterium | reverse complement strand
GCGGCGCGGTGGCGCTGGGGCACCCCATCGGCGCCTCGGGAGCGCGCATCCTGACCACCTTGCTGCACGCCATGCATCAACGCTCCGCGCAGCGCGGCATCGCGGGCATGTGCATGGGCGGCGGCAACGGCGTCGCGCTGGCCGTCGAGAGGGTGTGATGGTGATACAACGCATTGGAGTGGTCGGCGCCGGAACGATGGGCGCCGGGATCGTTCAGGTATGTGCCCGCGCCGGCTACGACGTGGTCGTGCGCGAGCCCACCGAAGAGCTGGTCGAAGCCGGTCTCGGCCGGCTCGATGTGGGCATCGGCCGCTGGGTCAAGAAGGAGGTGGTGAGCGAGCAGGAGGGCGCCGACATGCGCGCCCGCGTGCGCGGCACCACGGACCTCGCCGACCTGTTCGACGCCGACCTGGTGGTCGAGGCGATCATCGAGAACGAAGAGGCCAAGGCGGAGGTCTTCCAGGCGCTTGACGAGGGTTGCCCGGAGCACACCATCCTGGCGTCGAACACCTCGTCGATCTCGATCACCCGGCTTGCCGAAGCGACCGGGCGCCCCGACAAGGTCATCGGCATGCACTTCTTCAACCCCGTGCCACTGATGGCGCTGGTCGAGGTGGTGCGCGGCAAGGAGACGAGCGACGGGACCTGTCGCACGGTGATGGAAGTTGCCGAGAAGCTCGGCAAGACCCCGCTGGAGGTCAACGACGCCCCCGGCTTCGTATCCAACAGGGTACTTATGCCGATGATCAACGAGGCGATATTCTGCCTCTACGAGGGGGTGGCTACGCCGGAGAACATCGACGGCGTCATGAAGCTGGGCATGGCTCATCCGATGGGGCCGCTGACGTTAGCCGACCTGATCGGCCTGGACGTCTGCCTGGCCATCCTCGAGGTACTGCGCGAGGGCTTCGATGATCCGAAGTACGAGCCGTGCCCGCTTCTTCGCGAGCTCGTCGAGGCGGGGCACCTGGGACGCAAGACCGGCAAGGGCTTCTACACCTACTGATGACGCGCGGCCGGCGCTGATGCGGCAACCGCGCGCGCTGCGCCTGGTCGCGCTGTTCATGGCGGCGGCGCTGGCGTTGCCGGCGGGGTACACCGCCGCGGTTGTGCCCCAGGAGACCGCCAGCACACCGGCGCAGGTTCGCCTCGATCTCGACCGTCTGCGCAATCAGATCGCCGCACTCGAGGCGCGGCTCGACGAGATGGGAGACGAGCGCGCCAACCTCGTCGACGAGTTCGAGGCCGCCGATGTGCGGCTGGCGATCAGCCGGCGCGAGCTCGAGATCATCCGGATCCGCTTGCAGGTGCTCTTCACGCAGCGCAGCGAGCGCGAGGCCGAGGTCGAGCGCCTCAGCGGGGAGCTGGAGGAGGCGCGCGCCGAGCTCGCCGACCGCGTGGTCGCCCTGTACCGCATGGGCCCTCTTTCCTATTCGCGCTTCCTCTTCGCCGCGGACGATCCCGAGGAGGTGCTGTCCAATTACCAGCTCGTCGGGCGTCTCGCCGCGCAGGACCGCACGCTGGTCTCCAACATCGGCATCCGCATCGAGCAGCACCAGCGCGCCGTCGAAGCGATGAACGAGACCGCGCGAGACTGGGAGCAGACGCGCCGCGAAGAGACGCTCGCCATCCGCCGGCTCTCCGACGAGCAGGATCAGCGCCAGGAGCTCATCCGCCGCATCGACATCGAGGCGGAGGCGCAGCGGCAGGCGCTGGCGGACCAGGAGGAGAGCGCCGCCGCTCTCGAAGAGCTGCTCGGTGAGGTTGCGGGGCAACCGGTGACGGCGGCCGCCGGCGGCTCCCGCCCGGCCTTTGCCGCCGCCCGCGGCGAGCTTCCCTGGCCCGCCGAGGGGCGCATCACCGAGGCCTTCGGCCGCAAGGTCCACCCCGTGTACAAGACCATAACCCTGATGAAGGGCATCGAAATCGACGCCGGCGCCGGCACGCCGGTGCAGGCGGTCTACCAGGGCCGGGTGCAGTTCGCCGACTGGTTTCAGAACTATGGCAACGTGGTGATCGTCAACCACGGCAACGACTTCTTCACCATCTACGGCCATCTCGAGACGATGGCGGTGCGCTCCGGCGAGTGGGTCGACGCCGGCGACGAGGTGGGTACGGTAGGGGAGACCGGCTCGCTGATCGGGCCGAGCCTGTACTTCGAGATTCGCGACGGCTCGGAGGCGGTCAACCCCGTGCAGTGGCTGCGGTCACGCTGACGGGCGCCAATCCCGCACCCGCTGGTGCTGGCCCGGCGAACAGGACTCACCCCTCCGTTTGGCTCGCGGGAGTCCTTCCGGTAGGGTGGTAGAAGGCAACGCATCAAGCTCGCGGTTTCGACGCAGTTCTTTGGTCGAGTTCTCGGCGCTCCTGTCGGCGCGGATGAGCTCCCGGTCAATGCTCCCGGCCATCTTCGGATCGTGCCGCTCCAACAACCCCGAGGAGAAGCCATGTCTGTCACCACAAGAGACGACGCCGACACCGACTCGCAGCGAGACCGTCGGTTCGACGGCGGCGACGCGGACGTCGATTCCATCATCCTGCCGCAGGTCGACGCGGACGTACCGCAGAACGTCGAGTGGTGCGAGGTCGCGGTCGACGGCACGCGCGAGCGCGTGCGCTTCCACGACTACGCCCGCATCTTCGAGGTGCCGGGGCTGTACGAGCGCATCTTCTACGACATACTGCGCTGCAACTCGCCCGAGCGGGTCATCGGCATGCTGGAGGAGATCCTCGCCGAGTCGGGGTACGACCCCGGCGAGCTGCGGGTGATCGACGTGGGCGCCGGTAACGGCATCGTCGGCGAGGAGCTGGCGGCGCTCGAGCCCGATTGCGTCGTTGGCCTCGACATCCTCGAGGCGGCGCAGCAGGCGGCGCAGCGCGACCGCCCGGAGGTCTACGACGACTACCTGGTTACCGACCTTACCGAGATGTCCGACGTCACCGGCGAGCTGCTCGAGCGCGCGCAGTTCAACTGCCTGACCTCGGTGGCCACGCTGGGATTCAACGACATCCCACCGGAGGCGTTCGCCGCTGCCGCAGATTTCGTCGCCACTCCCGGATGGCTGGCCTTCAACCTCAAGGAGGATTTCCTCGAGGCGGGCGAGCAAAGCGGCTTCGGAGGCTTTATCCATCGCCTGCAGCAGGCCGGCATCATCCGGATCGAGGCATACCGCCGCTACCGCCACCGGCTGTCGGTCGCCGGCGAGCCGCTCCACTATGTCGCCTTGGTGGCGCGCAAGCTGAAGGACATTCCCGCCCGGCTGGTCGAGGGTGTGCGGGCCGTTGACGTCGTGACGGCCTGATCGCGTCGAACCGGCCGGCGTCTACTCGGTCAGTAGCTCGCGCAGGTTCTTCGAGCGCAGCGGGTGGCGTAGCTTGCGCAATGCCTTGCCCTCGATCTGGCGGATGCGCTCGCGCGTGACGTTGAAGTGCTCGCCGACCTCCTCGAGCGTGAACTCGCGCTCCTCGCCGATGCCGAACCGCATCTTGAGCACCTTCTCCTCGCGAGGGGTCAGCGTTGACAGCACCTTGCGGGTCTGATCGGAGAGGTTCTTCGACAGCACGATGTCCAGCGGTGATTCGACGCCCTCGTTCTCGATGAAGTCCGACAGCGACGACTCCTCGCCATCGCCCACCGGCGTCTCCAGGGAGAGCGTCTTCTTGGCGGCGCGCAGCACCTCCTTGACCTTGTCGGCGGGCAGGTCCATCTGGTCGCCGATCTCCTTGGGCGTAGGCTTGCGGCCGGTCTCCTTGAACAACCGACGCGAGGTCTGCGACACCTTGCGGATCGTCTCGATCATGTGCACCGGCACGCGAATGGTCTTGCCCTTGTCGGCGATGGCGCGGGTGATCGCCTGGCGGATCCACCAGGTGGCGTAGGTGGAGAACTTGTAGCCCTTCTTGTAATCGAACTTCTCCACCGCCTTCATCAGGCCGATGTTGCCCTCCTGGATGAGGTCGGAGAACGGTAGCCCGTAGTTGACGTACTTCTTGGCGATCGACACGACCAGGCGCAGGTTGGACTGGGTCAACTCGCTCTTGTTCCAATCGAGCCGCTCCTGGGCGTCCTCGACGGCGCGCAGATAGCACAGCAGCTCTTCGCGGGTCACCAGGTGCTCGCGCGCCAGCCGGGCGACGCGCTCGCTGTCGTCCTCATGCTGCGCGGTCACCAGGCGCGCCTGCAGCTGCCGCATGCGCACGATGATGTCGTCGACGATCTCTTCCGTGAGGCTCAGCTCACCCATCAGCTCGGCCATCTGGCCCTGCGCCTCGATGAGCTCGAGGCGCACCTGCAGCTCGGTTTCGGGGCGCAGCTTGCGGTTGAGCTTGGCACGGATAGAGGTCAGCTTCGCACGCTGGTTCTTGAGCTTGGTGAGCGTGCCGAGGATGTTGCGCAGCGCCGCGTCACCGTCCTCGATCTCGTCGAAGTTGCGGCATAGCTCGTTGAGCGGCAGCTCGCCAGTGCGAATGGCTTCGTGGTTCTCGAGGAGGTACTCGCTCGCTACCGGGCAGCTCAGCGCGGCGTTGACGATGTCGGCGAGAGCCTCTTCAATGCCGCGCGCCAGTCGTACCTCTCCCTCGCGGTCGAGTAGGGGCTTTTCGCCCATCTCGCGAAAGTAGATCTTGATGGGATCGTCGAGGTCGCCGGCTGAGGGCTTGTACGAGCGCGGAGCATCCTCGTCATCATCGGGCTCGTCGTCCTCGTCGTCGTCGAACTCGTCTTCCTCGAAGTCTTCCCCGTTCGGGTCCTGCTCGACGATGTCGATGTTCATGTCCTCGAACATCGTTGCGAGCTGGCCCCGCCCGGCCTCGGCATCGGTACCGGCGGGGAGCACCGCTTCGACCTCGTCGAAGGTCAGGTAGCCACGCTCCTTGCCCTTCTCGATCAGTCGTTGCAGCTCTTCGACATTGCCTTCTTGTGCCATACCGTGCGGTACGCCCCCGGCCCACCGGGGAGGGGGCTCGCAGCTGCTAACATCCGGCGATCATGCCCCTCCCTTTGGAAGTGGCGCCAATATAGTTGCCACCCTACCACCGGTCAACATGCGAAATAGCGGCGCCGACAGGGCGCGCGACGATCCGACGGCGTTGGCGCTCAGCATCGCCGACGACATCCGCGCGCGCGGTCCGATCAGCTTTCGCGACTTCATGGAGCGGGCGCTGTACGAGCCCGGTCGCGGCTACTACGCGCGCCTCCAGACGCCGTGGAGCGAGACGGCCGACTTCGTCACCGCGCCGCAGGTCGACGCGTCGTTCGGCACGGCGGTGGCGCGCCTGGCGCGTGAGTGCGACGCGGCGCTCGGTGCGCCGCAGCGCTTCGACCTGGTCGAGCAGGGGGGCGGCGACGGCGCGCTGATCGGCGACGTCTGCGACGCGCTGGCGCGCGACGCCGATGAGCTGTATCGGCGCATCCGCGTGTGGTGTATCGAGCGCGGCGCGGCAGCGCGAACGCGGCAGCAGGAGCGGCTGGCGCAGCACGCCGACCGGGTACGCTGGCTCGATGGGTTGGCCGAGATCCCTATCGGGAAGCTCGAGGGTCTGCTGTTCAGCAACGAGCTGCTCGATGCCTTTCCGGTGCATCGCGTGGTGCGGCGTGACGGGAGGTTGCGGGAGCTGTTCGTCGACGTGCGGGGTGACGAGTTGGTGGAACGCGAGATGGAGCCGTCCACGCACGAGTTGGCCGATTATCTGCACAGCAATGGAATCGATCTCGGGGAAGGGCAGGTAGCGGAAATCTGCCTGGCCGTAGCGCCGTGGGTTGCCGGGGTGGCACAGCGGCTGCGGCGCGGCTTTCTGCTCACTGTTGACTACGGTGCCGAGACGAGCGCGCTGTACGGTCCGGGTCGCCCCGGCGGCACGCTGGTATGCCAGCATCGCTACCAGCTCAACGACCAGCCCTACGCGCGCATTGGCGAGCAGGATCTGACAGCGCACGTCGATTTCGGTAACCTGCGGCGCAGCGGCGAGGAGCATGGGCTGCGCGATGCCGGAACTTGCAGCCTGGCGGTATTCCTGCTCGGTTTCGGTGCCGGCGAGGCGATCGCCATGGATCACGGCGGGGGAGGCGGCGATCCGGACTCGATTCGCCGCCGGCTCGGCCTGCGGCACCTCCTGTTCACCGAGATCGGCGACGCACACCGGGTGATGCTGCAGTACAAAGATGCCGCGCCGATTGCCTTCGGTCTCGAGCGCCTCGGCTGAGCCGCGGCGCCGACCGCGACCGGGCGGAAGCAGGGGGTTGGAAGCTCGAAGATCAGGCGTGGTCGGCCGCCGACAGCCGCCGCAGGCTGGCGCGCGCGTGGTCGGGGTTCAGCCCGACGTAGCGGCAGATGTCTCCGAATCCGGAGTCGTTTTCGAAGATCCACTTCTCGGGGTCGCTGCCGTGGTTGTAGATCTTCGACAGGCGTTGCTCTTCCGCCTTCGACAGATTGCCTTGTGAGCGGTAACGCACGACGGTGCGATAGTCGTCGATGGCGCGCTTGATGACCGCCGCCCACAATAGCCGCTCGGCGTAGTCGGCTTCGGGTTCCAACATATGCGCAGTGGCCTCCCTCGGGTCGTTGTCAACGTGGCGGACCCACCAGCTGCGGACGTACGAACTTTGCGTCCTGCCAGATGTCCTGCGATGGCTGCGGCCCCGATTATAGCAGGGTGACAGCGGCGCTCCCGCGGGCCCGGTCCCTCCGCGTCCACGCGTCCCACGCGGCGCACCTTCCGCAGCTTCTCACCGGCCTGCTACGCTTTCAGCGATCCCTTCCGGAGGCCCCGCAGGCCAGGCCTGCCGACCCGCAGATAGCGACGGAGAAGACCATGACTCGCTCCTCGAAGCTCACCGCGCTGCTTGTTTCCCTGGCGCTCTTGTTCGCTGCCTGCAGCCCGGCACCGGCGCCCAGCGCCGATACCACCGCGGGCGCCGGCAGCGCGGCGGTCATCGACACTGCAGACAACGTTGCCGTCGGATCCCAGGGGGCAGTCGCCAGCGTCGATGGCTACGCCACACAGGTGGGCATCGAGGTGCTGCAGGCGGGCGGCAACGCCATCGACGCCGCCGTCGCGGTGGGCTTCGCCCTGGCGGTGACCCATCCGGCGGCCGGCAATATCGGGGGCGGCGGCTTCATGACCATCTACATCGCCGACGAGGATCGCTACACGACGTTCGATTTCCGCGAAAGGGCGCCGTTGGCCGCGACCGAAGACATGTACATGCAGCCCGACGGAACGGTGGATCGTGGCGGCGGCCACGTCGGGTGGACCGCGGTCGGCGTGCCCGGCACGGTCGCCGGCTTCGCCTTGGCGCACGAAAAGCTCGGCACCCTGCCGTGGGAGCGGTTGGTCGAGCCGGCTGCCGGGCTGGCACGTGACGGCATCGTTCTCGGCGAGTATCTCGCCGATTCGCTCGAAGGCATGGCGCGCCGTGACGCCTTCGCCTCGTACCCGGCGTCGAAGGAGGCCTTCCTCAAGCCCGACGGTACCTCCTACGCTGCCGGCGAGACGTTCGTTCAGCCCGATCTCGCCTGGTCGCTGCAGCAGATCGCCGACAACGGCCCCGACGCCTTCTACCGCGGTGAAATCGCCGAGCGGCTGACCGCGGCGATGGCCGACAACGGCGGGCTGATCACCATGGAGGATCTCGCCGCCTACGAGGCCAAGGAGCGCGAGCCGATCCGCGGCACCTACCGCGGCTACGACATCATCTCCATGCCGCCGCCGAGCTCCGGCGGCACGGTGCTGGTGGAGATGCTCAACATCCTGGAGAACTTCGATCTCGCCGGCTATGACGCCGAATCGCCCGAGGTGACACACCTGATGATCGAGGCGATGCGCCAGGGCTACCTCGATCGTGCGACCTACCTGGGCGACACCGATTTCGTCGAGGTACCCATCGACATGCTGACCTCGAAGGACTACGCCGCCGAGAAGGCGGCGATGATCCCGCTCGATCGGGCACGCAGCTCCGAGGAGATCGGTGCGTCGATCTTGACCCCGCCGGAGTCGACGCAGACGACGCAGTACTCGGTGGTCGACGCCGCAGGCAACGTGGTCTCGACCACCTACACCCTCGAGCAGGGCTACGGCTCCAAGGCGATGGCGCCGGGCACCGGCTTCCTGCTCAACAACGAGATGGGGGACTTCAACACCTGGCCGGGAATGACCTGGGACCGCTACATCGGCACCCCGCCCAACCTCATCGCGCCGGGTAAGCGCATGCTCTCCTCGATGACCCCGACTATCGTCGCGCGCGACGGCCACCCCATCGCCGCCGTCGGCAGCCCGGGCGGCAAGACGATCATCAACACCGTCTTTTGTGTGGTGGTCAACCTGATCGACTTCGACAAGAGCCTCGCCGACGCCGTTGCCGCCCCTCGTTTGCACAACCAGTGGATGCCCGACTCCACCAGCCTCGAGAGCGATTTCCCGCAGTCGACCCTTGATGCGCTCATCGCCATGGGCCACATCATCTCCGACCGCCGCGGCATCCAGGGCGACGCCCACTCGGTCTACATCGCCCCCGACGGCACCCGCATTGCTGTGGCGGATCCGCGTCGGAATGGCGCAGCTATGGCGTATTAGCGCGGCGGACGACGACAGGTCGGGATCCTATCGCTCTACTGTTCCCCCGGTAGCGCCAACCGATACCGCTTCACGATGATCGTGCCGGCTTCGTCCTCGACGTATCCGAGGACCGTTCGGCCGTTGACGTACATGAGGGAGGGGCGCGGCTCCGGGAGGTCGACCTCCCCGAGATACCGACCGTCTTTCCCGAAGACGTCAAACGTGAGCACGCGTCGGTAACACTGTCGGATCGACGTTTCCCCGGCGTAGTCCTCGAGGGGGTCTTGCAGGCAATCCGCGACACGCTCGCTGCCGACTTCGCGACTCACCCAGATCTCCCCGGAAACCGCCGGTGCAAACCACGAGAAGGCCGGTCGGTGAGGTGGCATTTCGGCTCCGTCCCA
This sequence comes from Acidobacteriota bacterium, assembly GCA_050114655.1. GTDB lineage: Bacteria > Acidobacteriota > UBA890 > UBA890 > UBA890 > JASFRZ01. The sequence continues at coordinate 1,093 of JASFRZ010000157.1, read as the reverse complement.
ATTGAAGGACTCGAGGCTCCTTCGCCACATCACGACAGTGAGCCGGCGCTGCCACTCGCGCTCCGCAGGGTCGATCGGGACCGGTTCAACGACGCGTTCGATAACGGTCCTCCCATCCGCGGGACCCAAGACCTCGAAGGAGTACCGATCGGTGGCGCCCGCAACGATGCCGCCGGCGGGGGTCGGCTGCCAGACGACCCGGGGGCTGAACGGCGTTGGGAACCGATCCCCGTCGGCGTTGTAGGTGGTTTCCTCGAATTCGAAATCCGGTACCCATCGCGGATCCGAGACGACGTCATCGGCTTCCGGGCTGAACAACTGGATGCCGTAGCGTCGTTCTCTGGTCTCCCGGTCGAGCTCCTGCACCGGCATCGAGAGAAGCCCTTGCGGTTGCCAATGCATCCCCCAGGCACAGCACCCGAAGTCCGGAAACGGCCAGGAGTTCGAGTAGTCCCCGTCGCGTGTGTACTCGGTCAAACGCCGGTTGCCGACATCAAACACGTACGTTCGCCCCTCGGGAGTCATGGTGACGATGATCGCGTCCGTGTACTCGCCGGGACCCTGGCCTTCGCCGCCGACGTTGAAGAGGAACCGCCCCTCGTGGTCATACATCCGCACGATGTTGGTGTGCTCATCGAGGACCACGATTCGATCGTCGTTCGCGTACATGGAATTGATGAAGCCGAACATGTACTCGTCGGCACCGGTCTCCACCCCGATCGACGCTTCCTCGACCAGCCGCGCCGCTCCTCCCCACACGGATCCTGATTCGTTAACGACGGTGGTTACGTTGCCGTCGGTGGTGATCGTGCCGACCCAGCCGCCTTCAGCCTCCGGCGCATCGTTTTGGCGTACGCAGGCGCTCAGGGAGAGTGCGACGACGATCGCGGCGACCGCGGGTCCGATCCTCATGCCTGTGGAGGCTAGAAGGTCTCGCCCGCCCGTTCAACGGCCCCGAAACGCGCCGGGGCGCGTCCCCAGCGGACGAGCGAAGCGATGTCCGCCCCCCGGCGCAGCTTCCCGCGGACGAGCGCAGCGATGTTCGCCGCCCGGTGCAGCCTCCCGCGGACGAGCGCAGCGATGTTCGCCGCCC
>JASFRZ010000156.1:0-10097 GCA_050114655.1 Acidobacteriota bacterium | reverse complement strand
GAGGATGTCGCGGTCGTCACCGTAGAGGCTCTGCCACAGCGCGTAGCTGAGCACCACCACGTTGCTGTCCGGGCGGTCGTCCGCGCGCGTCAGGCCGCGCCCGAACAGCGGCGGCACGTCGAGCACCTCATGCAGGCTGCCGGCGCTGCGAATGCCGGTGACGCGGCGCGCCTCGCCTCCGCCGGTGAGCGTGGCGACATCGCCGCCGATCGCGGCCATCGCGGAAAACGAGCGCGCGCGCTCAAGCCAGGTCTCGAAGTTGCCCGGGGTGGTGTTGGCGCCGGCCTCGCTGTCGGCGAGGTCGAAGCGTTTGACGGCGACGAGCTGCTGCGGATCGGGATACTCCAGCGGGCGCAGCAACACGGCGTTGATCACCGAGAACATGGCGGCGTTGGCGCCGATGCCGAGCGCCAACGTGATCACGCCGACGGCGGTGAAGGTGCGGTTGGCCGACAGGGTGCGAAAGCCGAAGCGGATGTCCTGGACGAGAGTCTCCATGATCGGGCCCCTCCGTCGGCCCCTGTCGTCATCGGGGGCGGCGCCGCGCCGGCGGCGCTGCAGCCGCAGAACGGCCCGCTCCCGCGTGTAGTGAAGCGCCAGCTTTATCACCTGGCGCCGATACCAGGCGCGTGCCGGGCGGTCACCGTCCGTTGCGGCGCGCTCTTCGAGCTCCTGCCGCAGGTCGCCGCGAATGCTGTCGCCGACCAGGCCTGCGGGCAGGCTTCGGCGCAGCAGCCACTCGGACAGGGCCGGGGGCATCACGTCCGCGTGCGCGCCGGATGTCGCCGGGGACGGGGTCGGCCGCTCCTGCGCGTTACGTTGTCCCAATCAGGATTCCTCCCACAGATCGTCGAGGTCGCGCGATAGCGCTTCGAGCGCCTGGTGTGCGACCCGCAGCGCCTCGATTCCCTCGCCGGTGACGTGAAAAAGCCGCTGCGGTGCACCACCCCTACGGCCGCCAGGAGGGGCCTCCTCCCAGCTCACCAGGCCCTTGCGCTCGAGCCGGTCGACGGTGGTGTAGAAGGCGCCGCGCGAGACCTCGCGTTCCGCGCTGGCCTCGATCTCGCGCCGCACCTCGAGCCCGAAAGCGGTGTCCCCCTGCTGCAGGATGGCGAGCAGCACCATCTGCTCGAACTCTCCCAGAAACGCTCGTTTCGTCATCGTCAGGTTCCGTTCTTCGTACGCCGCCCGGTGGCGGTTTGTCGCGGCTACCCCTAGGGACGCTGGTTGGCGCGTCGCGGTTGGAGCCCTCACTGTCATCGAGGTCACAATATAGACTCATCAGTCTACAAGATAGTCTCAAGGCCGCTCATGTGATGTCTCTCGGCGGCGGCGACCAAGGCCCGGCACGCGCTCTTACTGTCGGTGCGCTGACACCCGACACGGGGCGGCGCTTGCTGAACTGATTGAAATGACTATAGTTAAAACAATCAGATCATGGCGAGGCGGGCCGGTTCCCGCCACGAGGTCAGCATGGCGCGTGCGGTACAGAAGTCCGAGGCCGAGAATCACATCCCGCTGAAACACGTCGACTTTCTCGTGCTGCTGGTGTTGATGGACAACGACCTGCACGGCTACGGGATCGTGAAGGAGATCGGCGACCGAACCGACGGTCAGATTCGTCTCGAGCCGGGGAACCTGTACCGCTACATCCGCCGGCTGGAGCAGGACGGGCTGGTGGCCGAATCCGCGGTGCGTCCCGTGGGCGAAGAGGATGACGAGCGGCGCCGCTATTACACCGTCACCGCGCTCGGGCGCGAGGTGCTCGAGCTCGAGGTGGCGCGCCTGCGTGCGTTGATCGAGGACTTCGACTCCACGGGACTGGTCCCGAAGGGCGATGCGGGCCGCTGACAGGGGTGAATCATCGCCGGGGCTGGGCGCCGCGGAGCGCGCCTATGCCGTCCTGTTGCTCGCTTATCCGCGCGAGTTTCGTCGCCGCTACGGTGCCGAGGCGCGCGCTCTGTTCCGCGATCGCTATCGCGAGGAGCTCCGCGACCATGGCTGGCTCGGCGTCGTGTGCTACGGCTTTCGCACGCTCGCCAACGTGCTCGTCCATGGGCCCCTGGAACGCTGGAACCACCGCGCTCCCCGCAAGGGCGACGGAATGATGAGCACAGTGATCTCCGATATCCGCTTCGCGCTGCGCACCCTGCGTCGCAGCCCCGCATTCACCACAGCGGCGGTGTTGGCGTTGGCGCTCGGCATCGGCGCCAATACCGCCATATTCAGCCTGATCAACGGCGTCTTGCTGGGGTCCCTGCCATACGGTGACCCTGATACGTTGATGCTCGTCGTTACCCAGCCGCCGGAGGCGGTAGGAGCGCCCGCCGGCGGCGTCGCGCCGGCCGACCTGATCGACTGGCGGCGCGAGAACCAGGTCTTCCGTGCCATCGCTGCGCACCGCAACAGCAGCCTCGGCTTCACCGCGCTGGAGCGGCCATTGGTGCCGCTCACCCAGGAGGTGACGCCGAACTACTTCGATGTGCTCGGGGTGGAGCCGCTCCTCGGCCGCACTTTTCGGCCCGGCGACGACACGCCAGGCAATCGCGTGGTCATCGTCAGCCACCGGGTGTGGCAGACGGCGCTGGCGGGCGACCCGGCGATTGTCGGCAAGCAGATCGAGCTGGACGATCAGGCGTGGACGGTGATCGGCGTCCTGCGTCCCGATTTCTACTCCACCAACATCATTGCGGTGCAGCCCGACCTGTGGGTCCCGCTGCTGCTCGAGGGGCAGGAGAACAACCGCACGTTGCGCACCATGATGGGCTTCGGGCGCCTGCGCGACGGCGTCACCGCGGCGCAGGCGCAGGAGAACGTGCGCGCGGTGGCGCGGCGCATCGCCGACGAGTTTCCGGCTACCAACGCCGGCTGGTCGGCGCTGGTGATGCCGATTCGCGAGCGTGTCCTCGGCCGCGTCCAGCAGGTGTTCCTGGTGCTACTCGCGGCGGTCGGATTCGTGCTTTTGATCGCCTGCGCCAACGTCGCCAACCTCATCCTGGCGCGCTCCGCGGAGCGGGCGCGTGAGGTGTCGTTGCGGGTGGCTCTGGGGGCGAGCCGGGCCCGCCTGGTGCAGCAGCTGGTCACCGAGAGTGTCGTGCTGGCGGCGCTTGCCGGCGTGGTCGCGGTGGTCGTTTCGCTGTGGGGGATCGGCTCGCTGGTGGCGTTGATCCCGGCGAGCACCGGACTGCCGTTCCTCGAGCAGGTTTCGGTGGACGGCACGGTGCTCGCCTTCAGCCTGGGCCTGTCGCTGCTCACCGGAGTGTTGTGCGCGCTCGCGCCGGCGGCGCAGCTCGGCCGCCCGGGCCTGGCCGGAAGCATCAAGTCCGAAGGCCGTAGCCATACCAGCGGCCGCGGCGGGCGGCGGTTGCGCGACTTGCTGGTGATCAGCGAATTCGCCATGTCGTTGGTGCTGCTGTTCGGCGCGGGGCTGATGCTGCAGACCTTCGTCGGGCTGCGCGGCTACGACCCCGGTTTCGACGCCGATCGACTGCTGCACCTGCGCACTTCGCTACGCGGCAAGTACCAGGCGGGTCCGGAGGCCTACAAGAGATACTTCGACGAGCTCACACGCAGGCTCGAGCAACTTCCCGGCGTGGTATCGGTCAGCGGCGTGAGCGCGGCGCCGCCCATCACGCCGTTCCTGACCACGCGGTTCAACGTCCCCGGCCGCGTCGCCGAACCGGGGGAGGAGCCCTCGGCAGCGGACCGTCGCGTGCTGCCGGGCTATTTCGAAACGATGGGGATTCCGCTGCTGCAGGGCCGTTTGTTCGACGCCAGTGACGGCGAGGACGGCACGCCGGTGGCAATCGTCAACGAGGCGTTCGTTCGCCAGTACTTCCCCGGCGACGGGCTCGAGCGCATCAGCGTGGTGCTGGATGACGGCGCCGAGCGCCGCGTCGTGGGCATCGTCGGCAATGTGCGCGCCGCAGGGGCCGATCCGACGCCGCTGCCGATCCTCTACACGCCGTATCGGCAGCGACCGATCCCGATCATGACCCTGATGATTCGCACCGAGGGCGATCCGGCATTGCTGGCGCGCGGCGCGGAGGACACGGCCTGGGGGATGGGCTCGGACATGAACGTCTATCAGGTCGAGCCGATGCGGCTGATGCTCGACGACGACGCCTGGCGCGAGCGTTTCACCAGCCAGTTGATCGGCATCTTCGCGTTGCTCGCCCTTACCCTCGGTGCCGCGGGCATTTACTCGGTGCTCACCTACGCGGTCGCCGAGCGCACCCAGGAGATCGGTGTGCGGGTGGCGTTGGGCGCGCGCCGCGGTGAGGTCATCGGCATGGTGATCCGTGACGGCGTGCGGCTGGCCGCCGCCGGTGCGGCGATCGGGCTACTCGGGGCGTTCGCCCTCGGCAGGCTGCTGGCGGGCTTCCTTTACGGTGTTTCACCCGCCGATCCTCTGACTCTCGCCACGGTGACGCTGCTGTTGCTACTGGTAGCCGTGGCGGCTTGTCTGGTGCCGGCGTTGCGCGCGACCCGCGTCGATCCGATGGTGGCGCTGCGCGCCTCCTGAGACGTTCCTTTGATTCGATCGGCGCGGCAGCGGTGGAGCGACTCGGAGTGGGATATTGGCCTTCCTCCCCGATGAGCTCCGCCGCTGCCGAGTCGCCGGAGACTACGGGTGAAAGCTCCAGATCTGCGGGATCAGCAGCGACGCGATGACCCAGAACAGCAACGTCAGCGGCGCGCCGAAGCGTACGAAGTCGGTGAAGCGGTAGCCGCCCGGGCCCATCACCATCAGGTTCGTCTGGTAGCCGTACGGTGTCATCAGCCCGGCGGAGGCGGAGAACGCCACGGCGATGAGAAACGGCCGCGGATCGACGCTCATGTCGACGGCGAGCCGCAGAGCGATCGGCGCCAGCAGGATTGCGGTCGCGTTGTTGGAGATCGTCTGGGTCAGCAGCGACGTCAGCAGGTAGAGCACCGAGAGAATCACTACCGGGGTGAACAGCTCCGGGTTGATGCCGCGAAGGCGCAGGATACCGCCGGCGAGGAACTCCGCGGTGCCGGTCTTCTGCATTGCCAGGCCGACCGGTACGAACGCCGCGATGAGCAGCAGCACCGACATATCGAGGGCGCGATAAGCCTCCGCCGGGCGGATCGCGCGGATGCACAGCAGCGCGATGCAGCCGAGGATCGCGCCCTTGAGGATCTCGACGACGCCCAGCGCCGACAGCACGACGACCAGCGGCAGGATGAACAGGATGGCCCAGTTGGTGCCGCTCAGCCGCGTCACGACCTCATCGCGGGCAGTGACGATCAGGTCCTCGGAGTGACGTAACTGCCCCATGCGCTCTTCCGGAACGACCAGCAAGAGGTCGTCGGCGAACTGCAAACGGATGCGGGCGATCTTGTCGTGCAGGAGGGCGCCCTCGCGGCGGATAGCGAGAACGAACGCTCCCACACGCTGGCGGAAATCGATTTCCTCGAGCGTGCGGCCGATCAGCGAGCTGTTGCGGCCGACGATGGCCTCGACCAGGAACTGGCCCTCCTGCGAGATCGAGGTGTCCGACAGCCGCACCTGCGACAGCGGAGCGAGCCCCTTGGCGTTGCTCAAGCGCATGAGATTCTCGGCCGAGCCGCGTACCACCAGCACGTCCTCGGGCAGGATGCGCAGGTGGCGCAGGTTCTCGGTGACGTGATCGACGCCGCGGTGCACCGAGATAACGGTGACGTCATAGTCGCGGCTCAGCGCACTCTGCGCGATGGTGCGGCCGATGAGCTCGGAGGTCTCGGTGACCTGAACCTCGGTGAGATAGGGGCGCATCTCGTACTGGCGTGTCAGCGCTTCCGGCGTCGAGCGCGTCGGCAGCATACGTGGCGCGGCGACCAGCACATAGCCGAGCCCGACAATCAGCAGCACGATACCCAGCGGCGACATCTCGAACATGCCGATCGGCGCCACACCGTTGTCCTCGGCGATCGCGCTGACCAGCAGGTTGGTTGACGTCCCGATGACGGTGAGCGTCCCGCCGGCAATCGCGGCGTAGGACAGGGGCAGCATGAACTTGGACGGGCTGACGTGGAAGCGACGGCACAGATCCACCACCAGCGGGATGAAGATCGCCACGATGGCGGTGTTGTTGAGGAAGCCGGACAACATTCCGCTGACCACCAACACCAGGCTCATCGCCAGCCACGAGCGCGCCCCGGTCGCCTCGGCGATACGATCGGCGGCTGCCGCCAGGACGCCCGTCTTCACCAGCGCCTGTCCGAGAATCAGCATCGCCGCGACCGTCACCACGGCCTTGTTGCTGAGCCCCGACACGGCCTCGTCGACGGTGAGGATGTCGGTCAGCAGCAGCACCGCGAGCAGGAGCATGGCGGTGACCTCGATCGGGAAGACCTCGAACACGAAGAGCACGAGGGCCACGCCGATCAGCACCAGCATGAATGCGATTTCGAAGGTCACGCCTGCCTGCACCCGGGAAGAGAGGACGCGCGCTCCGTGGGCTGTGAGCCCGCGATGAAAGGACGCGCTCAGAAAAGGAAGGATACCCGACGCCGATTCGAAATGGGGCGGCCGGGGCGCGCTCATATCTGTAGGTTGCAGATATCTGTATCTTACAGATATTATGTCTGCACGTTGCAGATAATTTCGCGCGCTGCGTCAACCGAGCGTGGTCGTCCGGCATCGAAGCCAGCGCGAAGGGAGAGACCCATGAGATCCAACGAACAAGCGCAAGATCCACGCGACCTGCTGCCGCTTGCGCCGGCCGATTTTCAGGTCCTGCTGCTGCTCGCGGCCGGTCCTTTGCACCCCTACGGCATCGCCAAAGAGGTCGAAGAGAACGGCGAGCTTGGCGTCACGCTGGGCATCGGCTCGCTGTATCGGATGCTCAACCGCATGATGAGTGCCGGGCTCATCGAGGAGGCGGACGACGAGGGGTCGGAGCGGGGGCCGGCGGCCCGCCGCCGCGTTTTCCGCATCAGCGCGTTCGGCCGCCAGGTGGCTCGTGCCGAGGCACGCCGTCTCGAGAAGGTCGTCGAAGCCGCGCGCGCGCAGGCGTTCCTGCCGCACGGAAGGAACGGCTGAGGACGTGATGCGCGATCCGTTCCGGCGCCAACGTTCGGGCGAGCACCTGGTGACGCTGCTGCGCACCACGTTGGCCTTGCCCCTGGCGATATTGCCGCAGCGGTTCCGCCGCGCCTACGGGGACGAGATGCTCGAGCTGTTCGAGCGGCAGTGTCGCGCCGAGTGGCAGCGCGGTGGCGTCATGGCGGCGACCCGGCTGTTCCGCCGCAATCTGGTGGACCTGCTGTTGACCGCCATTGCCGAGCGGCGTGACAGCTCATTCGTATCGGCGGCACGGCACGCGCCGGCCGGCCCTCCTGCTCCCCGCAGAGGAGATTCCTTCGTGTCGAGATTCCTGCAGGACCTCAAGTTCTCGTTGCGCTCGTTTCGCCGCCAGCCGGCCTTCATCGCGGTAGTGGTGCTCACCCTCGCGCTGGGTATCGGTGCCAACACGGCGATCTTCAGCGTCGTCAACGGCGTGCTGTTGCGTCCGCTGCCCTACGACGCCTCGGAGGACCTCGTCGACGTGTGGGGACGTTTCGATCCGGTGAGTGGATTCGACTACCCGATCTTCCCCTTGTCGGCGCCGGAATGGGTCGACTACCGGGCGCAGAACCGAACGCTGGAGGATGTCGCCGCCTACACCACTTCGTCGGCCACATTGACCGGTGGCGACGGTGATCCGGAGCGCATCACCACGGTGCCGGCGTCCTACAACCTGTTCGAAGTGCTGCGCGAGCAGCCGGTCCTCGGCCGTACGTTCGACGAAGAGGAGGACCTCAGCGATGCCGCCGTGGTGGTGCTCGAGTACGGCTTCTGGCGCAGTCGCTTCGGTGGTGACGAGTCGCTCATCGGCGCGACCATCCAGCTCAACGGCGCGCCGTGGACGGTTCTGGGAGTGATGCCCGAAGGCTTCGCCTTCATACGCGACGCCAAGGTCTGGCTGCCCCTCGGCATCGACCCCGACAACGCGGGCAACCGCTCGGCCCACTTCATCCGCTCGGTCGGCCGTCTGGCCGACGGCGCCACGCTACAGCAGGCGGAGGCCGAGATGACGACGCTGATGGCGGCCTGGGAGGAGGAGTTTCCGGATATCCACACCGGTCACTACCTGTTCCTGTCACCGAGGATCGAGGACGTCGTCGGCAGCGTGCGTCCGGCGCTGGTGCTGCTCCTCGCGGCCGCCGGGCTGATGCTGCTGATCGGCTGCGCCAACGTCGCCTCGGTGCTACTGGCACGCGGTGAGGAGCGGCTGCGGGAGATCGCCATCCGCGGTGCCCTCGGGGCGGGGCGGGGACAGATCGTTCGGCTTCTTCTGGCGGAGAGCCTGCTGCTGTCGGCACTCGGGGGCGCTGCCGGTATCGTTCTGGCGATGATCGGCGTGCGCGTGCTGACGGGCGCCGCCGCGGACAGCATCCCGCGCGTCGACTCGATCTCCGTCGACGCTGTCGTGCTCGGGTTCGGCGCCCTGGTCACCTTCCTGACTGCATTGTTGTTCGGCCTGTTTCCCGCCCTGCACGGCGCCGCGTCCGACGTCCAGAGCAACCTCAAGGAGGGCGTCGGCAACGCCTCGCCGAGCCGCACGCGCCTGGTCTTCCGCCGCGCCCTGGTGGTCGGCGAGGTGGCGCTGTGCTTCCTGCTGGTGCTGTCCGCGTTTCTGGTGCTGCGCAGCTTCCGGGCGGTGATATCCGAGGATCCCGGTTTCCGCAGCGACGGCGTCGTGGTGGCGGGCCTGTCGCTGCCCCGGGCCGGCTACGGCGATTCCGCGGCCGTGCAGGAGTTTTACGATCGGCTGGTCGAGCGGCTCGAGGGCATCCCGGGCGTGGAGAGCGCGTCCGCCACCTCGAGTCTGCCGCTGCGCTCGTCACCCGGTGTATGGGACTTTCGCGTCGACGGCAAGCCCGAGCCGGGATCCGGAGAGCCGGCGTGGAACGCGGCCTTCTCCACCGTGCGACCGGGCTTCTTCGAGACCATGCGGGGGACGCTGGTGCGCGGCCGGCTCTTTACCGCTGCCGACACCGCAGACGCAGAACTGGTGACGGTGATCAACCGGTCGCTCGCCGACAAGTTCTTCGCCGGTGAGGACCCTCTGGGTCAGCGCATCATGGTGTGTTGCCCCGACGAGGGGCAGGAGGCGCCCTGGATGACCGTTGTCGGCATTGTCGAGGACCTGCGCTATCGTGGCCTCGACCTGGAGGCGCGACCGGCCTACTACGCACCGCACGCACAGGTCGAGCCGGCTTCCTACGGCGACCTTTTCCATAGCATGACCGTGATCGCGCGGGTAGACGGCGATCCGCGCAGCGTCGCCGCGAGCTTGCGCGCGCTGGTGCACGAGCTCGACCCCGATCTGCCGCTGATCGGGCTGCAGACAATGGACGAAGTGGTGGCGGAGTCGGTCGCCCGGCCGCGTTTCACCAGCCGGCTCTTGGGACTGTTCGCCGTCATCGCCCTGCTGCTCGGCGCCACCGGCATCTACGGCGTCCTCGCCTTCATGGTGGCGCAGCGCGGCCGCGAGATCGGCGTGCGCAAGGCGCTCGGGGCAGCGCCCATGGAGCTCGCCGTGATGGTCATCGGCCAGGGGATGGCGCTGGTGGCTGCCGGGCTGGGACTCGGGGCGCTGGCGTCGCTGTGGGTCGGACGCTGGCTGGAGGGCCTGCTGTACGGCGTCAGCCCGCTCGACCCGACCAGCTATGCACTGGTTGCCGTCACGCTGGCGGCGATCGCGCTGGCGGCGTGCGGCGTGCCCACCCTTCGGGCCGTGCGCGTCGACCCGTTGCTGGCTTTGCGCGCCGACTGAGGCGCGGCGGCATCGCCGTCGTCGTGGCGCCTTGCATCCGTGCCCCTCGCGCACCTGAGAGATGCTCCGGGTTTGTGACTCACCACACTAGTATGATGTGCACGCATCAGGTCCCTTTCACGCCGGGAATTCCGCATGCGGCACCTCGTCACAGGACTCACGCGCCGATTTGTGCCCCTGCTGTGCGTCGGCATGTTGTTCGCCGCCGCATCGACGCGGGCCCAGGTCGACAGCACCATTGCCTTCGTCGACGTGAACGTCGTGCCAATG
>JASFRZ010000155.1:0-10134 GCA_050114655.1 Acidobacteriota bacterium | reverse complement strand
CCGGCAGCGACCCGTGGGCGCAGGCGACGCTCGAGCCGCGCCATCTCGCCGTGGTCGCGCTCGTGGTCGTAGCCCAGCAGGTGGAGGGTGCCGTGCAACGCCAGCACCTCGAGCTCGCGCAGGTAGCCCCGCCCGGCGGCGGCGGCCTGGCGAGCCGCCTGGTCGGTGCAGATGACCACGTCACCGAGGTCGACCTCGCCGTCCGGCTCGCGCTCCTCGGCGGGAAACGACAGCACGTCGGTGGTCTCGGGAACGTCCACCCAGCGGCCGTGATAGTCGCTCATCGTGGCGTCATCGACGAACGCGAACGACACCGCGTCGGCCCCCGCGCCGGTCTCTTCGAGCGCGCACGCGACCACGCGATGCAGCCTCGACGGCTCAATGATAGGTCTGATCTGAAAGTTGCGAACCGCGATCTTCATCCGAAAGGCTGACCCGAGGGCCGGGCTTGGGCGCGTTGCTCGCCTCGGGGTACTCGATCCTCTGGTGGTGCATGCCGGCGAGCACGCCGAGGAAGGCGTCGGCGATCTTGGACAGATCTTCCAGCGTCAGCGCGCATTCCGAAAGCTGGTCGTCGTCGACGACCTCCTGGATGGCGCGCTTGATCATCGCGCGCAGGCGCTGTGGGCTGGTATCGGACAGCGTGCGGGAGATCGCTTCGACACCATCGGCGAGCATCAGGATGGCGGTCTCCTTGCTGCGCGGCCTGGGGCCGGGGTAACGGAAGTCGCTCTCGCTGATCTCGCGTCCCTCCTCCTGCGCCGACGAGCGTGCTTTCTCGTAGAAATAACGGATCAGGCGTGTGCCGTGATGCTGCGGGATGGCGTCGATGAGCGGCTGCGGCAGGCCGTGCTCCTGTGCGTAGGCGACGCCGTCCTTGACGTGCGAGACCAGCACCAGCGCGCTCATGTTGGGCGACAGGTTGTCGTGCGGGTTGTTGCCGTCCTTCTGGTTCTCGACGAAGTACTGCGGCTGTCGTAGCTTGCCGATGTCGTGGTAATAGGCGGCGACGCGCGCGAACAGCGGGTTGACGCCTATTGCCTCGGCAGCGTTCTCAGCCAGGGTGCCGACCACCACGCTGTGGTGGTAGGTGCCCGGCGCGGAGACGGCGAGCTCGCGCAGCAGCGGCAGGTTCATATTGGATAGCTCGAGCAACTTGATATCGGTCAGCGAGCCAAACAGGTGCTCGAGCGGCGGCAGCGCGATGGTGGCGACGATCGACACCAGGAAACCGCCGGCGAGTGCACACACCACCTGGAAGCCGAGCCCGGGGAGCGACTCTATCGGCGCGGCCAACAGCGCCAACCCGAGTACCGCGACGGCATTCACCCCGCCGACCAGGAAACCGTTGCGGGTCAGTGCGGTGCGCTGCTTGTACTGACTCATGCCATAGACCGCGGCGAACGAGCCGAACAACGCGTACATCATCATGCCGAGGTCCTGGGTCATGATCCCGAGCACGACCGCGAACACCGCCGAAAACGCCCACGCCACCTGGGCGTCGACCAGCAGCAGCAACAGCACCGCCCCGGAGGCGAAGGGAATGGCGTAGTGGTAGCTGTCGACAGTGGTGAACGGCTCCCGCGCCGCTGCGTCGGCCACCGCCGCACCGATGAACAGCGAAACCCGGGTCAGCAGCACCATGCCCACCAGCGTCACCAGCGCCAACAGATACAGGTGATGGACCCGCTGATAGCGCATGCGGCGCTTGTAGTGCACCACGTAGCGCCACAGCGAGAACACCGCCAGCGCCACCAGCAGCAGCGTGCCGGCGATGCCGACCAGCGAGCGATCCGTGCGGTACTGGTCCTGCAGCGCCTGGAGCTCGCGGATCTTCTGCGCCGTCACCTCGTCACCCTGACGTAGCAGCACCCGGCCGCGCTTGACCTCGTAGAAGGCCGGCTGCACCGCCGCCTCTTCCTCGCGCTGGCGCTGCAACGAGGCGTTGCTGTTGAAGCGCAGGTTGGGGGCCACGAGCGCGGCGACGAACTCGCCGAGCGCGGTCTCCGCCGCTTCGGAAAGTCCGAGGCGCTCCGCCACCATACTCTGTGCCAACTCGCGCGCCTCGCCGATCTCCAGCACGCTGTCGCTGTCGGGCAGGCGCCTCTCCTCCTGGGTCTCGACGTCGCGCAGCAGGATCGTGCTGGTGGCGTCGAGCCGGGTCCGCTCGATGGTGCCGATGAGGCGCTCGTCGGACAGGGTGATCAACGTTCCGGCGACGGCCAATTCAGTGTCGATCGAAAAGCCGTCCGGCTCGTCCCACAGCGCGGCGATCAGCTCGTCCGGCAGTGGCCGGCCGACCGCGGCCATCGCCTCCTGGGCGATCTCGTCACGGGCGTCATCGGGCAGCGCCTCCCACACGCCGGCATCGGGCTCGACGTCGGTTGCCGCGCCCTCGGGCCCGTCTTCCATGCGCGCGGAGCGCCCCCAGGCGAAAAACGACTGCACCACCTGCTTGCCGTAGGCGTCCGCCTCCGGGACGTAGTCGTAGACGTCCGGCACCCGGCGCGTGGCCTCGGCGCGACGGCGATCGGTAGACACCGGGTCGGGCACGTTCAGGTCGACCGGCGCGGTGACGTCGGCCGTGGCGATGTCGCCGGGCTGGTAGTCAGGCTGCGCGAAACGGATCTGCGGCGCCATGATGATGACGATCGCCAGGATCGCCAGCACCGTCCAGATCGGGTCGTAGCCGAGCGCGGCGCGGGCTCGGGCGCGGGCCACCCTGCGGCCCCGGCGCAGGCGGCGGGTGGTACTACTCATCGGATTCGCTGCCGACGGTGACCTGGCGCGCGCCATTGTCGCCTGGCTCGGCGGCCGAGGCCGGGTCTGTACCGCCGGGACTCGCGGCCCCCCCACCGTTGTCATCGTGGGAAGCTGCGCCGTTTCCCTCGGCGGCCGGGATCGCACGCATTGCCTGCGACGCCTCCTGCGCCAGCCGCTTGGCCTCGAGCTTGGCCTCGGTGTCCTCGGCGTAGGCGGCGATGATCTTCTGCACCAGCGGGTGTCGCACCACGTCGCTCTTGTCGAATTCGACGAAGGCGATGCCGTTGATCTTGCGCAGCAGGCGCGCCGCCTCGACCAGCCCGGAGGGCTTGCCGGTCGGAAGATCGATCTGCGTCACGTCGCCGGTGATCACCGCGCGCGACTCCATGCCGATGCGGGTCAGGAACATCTTCATCTGCTCGGCGGTGGTGTTCTGCGCCTCGTCGAGGATGACGAACGAGTCGGCCAGCGTGCGGCCGCGCATGAAGGCGAGCGGCGCGATCTCGATGTGTCCTCGGTCCACCAGGCGGTTGGCACGGTCCACCTCGATCAGGTCGTAGAGCGCGTCGTACAACGGCCTCAGGTAGGGATTGACCTTCTCGATCATGTCGCCGGGCAGGAAGCCGAGCTTCTCCCCCGCCTCGATCGCCGGCCGCGCCAGGATCACCCGCCGCACGGCGCGGCGGTTGAGCGCCTCGATCGCCATGGCCATCGCCAGGTAGGTCTTGCCGGTGCCCGCCGGGCCGATGCCGAAGACGATGTCGTGCGAGCGAATGGCCTCGATGTAGAGCTTCTGGTTGACGCCCTGCGGCCGCACCATGCGGTCGCGCGCCGTCTGGATACCGGCATTGCCGAAGAAGCGCTCGATCGAGATCTGCGGCGCGTCCTTGGCGATGCGCAGCGCCGTGACCACGTCCTTGTCCTCCAGTTCGTAGCCCTTGGCGATCAGCTTGCCGAGCTCCGTGAGCACCTTGGCGGCGATCTCCACACCCTGGTCGTCGCCCTCGAGAAACACCTCCCGGTCACGCGCCGAGACGGTGATGTCGAGATCGGATTCGAGCCGCCGGAGGTTCTCGTCGTGCACACCGAAGAGCGCCTGCAGCTCACCTTCGGCGAGGGCGATTTTCTTCATTCAGTCCGTGACCGCCTACAAAGCAAATGACCGCGCGACCTCACCCGAGAGGCCGGCGCGGTCCCGAATGTTTTCTCAGGGTCGTATGCCCATTACGGGGAATGCTACCGGCCAGGGCGCAGCAGGGTCAATAACGCACCGTCTGCGGCGTTGCACTCCCTCGGCCCGCCTCCCGCGTACGGGAAGTACGCGTACGGCGTTCCTGCGGTCGCGCGCCTTGCATCCGGCACGTTCTTGACCCTGCTGAGGTCCTGTTGAGCGCAAGAATCGTCAAGTCGCCGTGCGCCCGGGAATGCTACGTTCCTGGGCATGAAACAGCAGCGCTGGTTGCCGGGGGAATTGGTGCAGGCGACGGATCGGGTCGAGGCGGAGCTCGATCGGCCGTGGCCGCTGGCGCGCATGGCGGAGGTGGCGGGGTACTCGCCGTTTCACTTCCACCGCGTGTTTCGCGACGCCGTTGGCGAGACGCCGGTGGCGTTCGTCGAGCGGCTGCCGGCTCTCGCCGTGCGCGTGCGCCGCCGCATCGGCGAGGACGAGGCGTTTGTCCTCGGCGCCGGCGGCGTCGGCCTCACGCTCGACTGGCCCGGTATCACCGAGCCCGGGTGGGTGCGGCAGGACGTGGGATTTATGGTTTGCAGCGGTGGCAACGGTCGCGGGGATGCAGCGCAGGCCCTGCCGGCCGACCTGAAGGGAACGGCGACAGAAAGCCCCTCCGGCGACAAGGAGCCGGCCGTGGAGCGTGTCATCGGCGACGGCCTCCACGCGACGCTGTGCGCGCCGGCCGAGGAGCCGGTGCCGGCGACGACCTACCAGCGGCTGTACGTCTGGGCGATGGCCGGCCGGTACCGGCTGCGGCCGGGGGCGGTCCTGGAGATGCGACGAGATGACGACGTGCTGGTGTGCCTGCCGGTGCGCGATATGGAGGAGGTGTAAGCCAATGGACGGCTACGAGATCGAGATCGACCGCCCGGTGGCCGATGTGTACCGGCAGTTCAAGGACCCCGACAACCTGCCGCGCTGGATCACCGGGCTGCAGCGCATCGAGCAGATCAGCGGCGAGCCGGGCGCGGTCGGCTCGGTGGCCAGGCATGTCTATCTCGAGAAGGGCCGCATCATCGAGATGATCGAGACCGTCACCGCGCACGAGCCTGAAAAGCACTTCACCGGTGAGCTCGAGACCGAAGGCATGCAGTGCACCATCCGCGTCGACTTTGTCGACAAGGGCTACACCACACTGATGCGCTTCCGCTCCGACTTCCGCTCGCAGGGCCTGCTCATGAAGCTGATGATGCCCTTCATGAAGGGCCAGATCCGCGCACGTCAGGAAGGCGACATGCAGCGCTTCAAAGCTCTCGTCGAGGGGCGGGAGCGATAAGGCAGCGTCTGCGGCGTTGCATCCGCTACCTTCTCACTCTCGCCGATAGCGCTTGCTGTTCGTAGATCAGGGCGAGGGTCGGCGGGTCGCTGTCGGCGAGATAGCCGAGAGCGCCGCCGCCACCGACGAATACGCTCGTGTACAGGAGCTTGGCGGCGGGGAGGAGATCCTCCTCGCCGTACAAGCCAGCGGCAGTACAGAATGCGAGGCCGATGGCGCTGCCGATCAGCACTCCTTCCTGATGGGAGGACGGCTTGACGAGGAAGAGCTGGTCGACCATGTCGCGGTGTAGCGGTACGAGCGCGGCCTTTGGCACCTCCGAGCGCACCAGCAGCGAGTCGGCGGCTACCTCCGACAATGCGCCCTCAACGCGCTCGCCGTCGATAAGGGAGTCCGCGATCGGCTCGCAGAGCCTTTCATCGGCGCAGTCGATCATGACGACGACGGAGGCGCCGTGCTGCAGCGCCATCACGCGCGTCCAGGGATCGCGGGTGGGAGGGACCGGCGGGGGTACGGTCGTCGAGGCACAGGCGACGAGCAGGAGCGCCGGGGCAAGCAGAGCGAATCGTCTCATGTTCACCTCCTCACACCGGAATGTGAGAAGGAGACGGATTTCGGCTCACGCGCAGGCCGCGCTACCCGTCAGTCATCCGCAGCGGGGTCGCCCTTCAAGGTGATGTGCAGCTCGTCCAGCTGTTCCTCGCTTACCGGGGCGGGCGCCTCGGTCATCAGATCGGTCGCGGAAGCGGTCTTGGGGAAGGCGATGACCGAGCGCAGGGACTGCTCGCCGGCGAGCATCATGACGATGCGGTCGAGGCCCATGGCGATGCCGCCGTGCGGCGGGGCGCCGTACCTGAGGGCATCGAGCAGGAAGCCGAACTGGGACTCGGCCTCGGCGGCGTCCATGCCGAGGGCAGCGAAGTTGCGCCGCTGCACGTCGGAGCGATTGATGCGGATGGAACCACCGCCGAGCTCGACGCCGTTGAGCACCAGGTCGTAGGAGCGCGCGCGTACCCTCAACGGGTCGGACTCGAGCAGGTCGAGGTCGTCGGGGTGCGGCGAGGTGAAGGGGTGGTGGCGGGCGAAATGGCGGGCGGTTTCGGCGTCGTGCTCGAGAAGCGGGAACTCCACCACCCAGCAGAACTTCCAGCCGGCGTCCTCCGGGACCCAGCCCTCCTCGGCAGCGAGCGCCTTGCGCACCGCGCCCATAGTGACGCAGGCGAGCTCCCACTCGTCGCCGGCGATCAGCAGCGCGTCGCCGACCTCGACGCCGGTGGCCTCGCACAGCCCGGCGACCAGCTCGTCGCCGAGGAACTTGGCAACCGGTGACTTGTAGCCGTCCTCGTGGCGCTGGATCCACACCAGACCCTTGGCGCCCTGCGCTTTGGCGAGGTCGGTGAGCTTGTCGAGGCGGGCGCGGCCGGCGGCGGCACCGCCCGGCCAGCGCAGCGCCTTCACCGCCCCGCCAGACTGCGCCACTGCGGAGAACGCGCGAAACTCGCTGTCCGCGACCAACTCGGTGACGTCCTGCAGCTCCATGCCGTAGCGCATGTCGGGCGCGTCGGAGCCGAAACGGTCGAGCGCCTCCCGAAAGGTCATGCGCGGGAACTCCACGTCGCCGGGCAGGCCGGCAACCTCGAGCAGCCGCCGCATCATGCCCTCGGTGACCTCGATCACGTCGTCGGGCTCGACGAAGCTCATCTCCACGTCGATCTGCGTGAACTCGGGCTGGCGGTTGGCGCGCAGGTCCTCGTCGCGAAAGCAGCGCGCGATCTGGAAGTAGCGGTCATACCCCGAGATCATCAGCAACTGCTTGAATAACTGCGGGCTCTGCGGAAGCGCGTAGAAAGTGCCCGGGTTGACCCGCGACGGCACCAGGTAGTCGCGTGCCCCCTCGGGCGTCGCGCGCGTCAGCACCGGCGTCTCGATCTCGTAGAAGCCCTGCTGGTCGAGGTAGTTGCGCACCGCCAGCGTCATCTCGTGGCGCAGCCGCAGCGAGCGCTGCAGCGGCGGGCGGCGCAGGTCGAGATAGCGGTACTTGAGGCGCAGCTCCTCGAGCGCACCCGGGTCCTCCTCGATGAGAAACGGCGGCGTCTCCGCTCTCGACAGCGTGCGGGCGCTCTTGATCCGCACCTCGACCTCGCCGGTGGGCAGGTTCTCGTTGATGGTCTCGTCCGGGCGCGCCGCCACCTCGCCCTCGATCTCCACCACCCACTCGGGGCGCCACTCCTCGGCGACGGCGTGCGCGTCGGCGGCATCTTCTGATCCCGGCCCGCCCCCAGGGTTGAACACCAACTGCACCGTGCCGGAGCGGTCGCGCAGATCGACGAAGATCAGGCCGCCGAGGTCGCGTCGGTGCCACACCCAACCCTGCAAGGTGACCGGCTCGCCGACGTTCTTCTTTCGCAACTCGCCGCATGTATGGGTCCTACGCATGGTTGCCCTTCAACTCCCGTCGTGGTCGTGCTTCATCTCGTCGGCCAGCACGGTGGCGAGGTTCTCCAGGGAAACCTCGCGTTGCTCGCCGGACTCCATCATCTTGAGGGTGCACACGCCCTTGGCGATCTCGTCGGGGCCGAGGATCACCGTGGCCGGCGCGCCGGAGCGGTTGGCCGCTTTCATCTGTGCCTTCATGCTGCGCCCCTGGAAATCAGCGGTGCAGCGCAGCCCGGCGGCGCGCAACGCGCGCAGCATGCGCAGCGCATCGGCGCTCAGCTCGCGGTTGACCGTCACCACATAGCAGTCCAGCAACGGCTCGGGGGCGCCCTCGGGCAGCGCCAGCACGATGCGCTCGAGGCCGGCGGCGAAGCCCACGCCGGGCACGTCGTCGCCGCCCATCTGCGCCACAAGGCCGTCGTAGCGGCCGCCGCCGAGCAGCGAGTCCTGCGCACCCAACGCGCTGGAGGTGATCTCGAAGACCGTGCGGCGGTAGTAGTCGAGGCCACGCACCAGGCGCGGCTCGATGGTGAACGGCACCCCCCAGTCGCTCAGATAGCCGCACACCTCGTCGAAGTGGGCGCGGTTCTCCGGGCTCAGGTGATCGATGATCGTAGGCAGCTTGTCGATCACCGCCTGGTCTTTGGGGTCCTTGCTGTCGAACACGCGCAGCGGGTTCACCTGGTGGCGCCGCTGCGAATCGGCCGACATCTCGTCGAGCAGCTCGCGCTGCGCCGCGACCAGCGTCTCCAGGAATGCCGGCCGGTCGGAGCCGTCGCCGACGCTGTTGATCTTGAGCTGCAGCGACGCGACGCCCAGGCCGGCGAGCCAGCTCATTGCCATGTCGATGATCTCGGCGTCGACCGCCGCCGACTCGGAGCCGAGCGCCTCCACGCCGATCTGGTGGAACTGGCGATAGCGGCCCTTCTGCGGCCGCTCATAGCGGAACATGGGGCCGATGTAGTAGTAGCGCACGACGTCGAGGCTCTGCCCCAGCCGGTGCTCGACGTAGGCGCGGATCACCGGCGGCGTGCCCTCGGGGCGCAGCGTCAGGTCGTGGTCGCCGAGGTCGCGGAAGCGGTACATCTCCTTCTGCACGATCTCGGAGTCCTCGCCGGTGCCCTTCTCGAACACCGCCGAGTCCTCGAAGATCGGCGTGCGCATCTCGCGGAAGCCGAAGCGCTCGAAGGTGTCGCGCGCGGCGTCCTCGACACGGCGCCAGCGCTCGATCTCGGGAGAGGTGACATCGCGCGTGCCGCGCGGCGCGCGCAGCTCACGCCGCTCCCCCTGCTGCTCGGCGACCTCGTCCGGTTTGTTCATGCTTCCTCCCAGCGGGCGGAGGGCGGAATCGCCTGTCCATGCCCTTCCTTCAGGTACTGCTGCTTGCTGTCGACGTAGTGGCGCGCGTGGTCGAGGATCCACTCGACGTCATCGTCAATGAGCCGGCGCGAGAACTTCGCCGGGCTGCCGATGACCAACGTACGCGGCGGCACCACCGTGCCCGGCGCGACCAGCGCGCCGGCGGCGATGATGCACTCCTCGCCCACCACCACGCCGTCCAGCACGGTGGCACGCATACCGACCAGCGAGCGATCGCCGATCACGCAACCATGCAGAATGGCGCCGTGACCGACGGTGACCCGGGATCCGAGGACGGTGGGTCCCTGGTCGGGGGCGCAATGCAGGATTGTACCTTCCTGCACGTTTGTCGCAGCTCCGACGCGCAACGGGCCGACGTCGCCGCGCAGCACGCAGCCGTACCAGATGCTGGCGTCGGTACCGATCTCGACGTCGCCGATCACCACCGCGCCGTCGGCGATGAACGCCGACGGCGCGATGCGCGGCCAGGCCTCTGCCAGGGGCGCGATCATGCCGGCCTCAGGCGAACGACCTCGCCCACGGTGACGCAATGCAAGCCGTCGGTGGCGCGCACGCGCAGGCGACCGTCGACGTCGAGGCCGTCAGCATCGCCTTCGAGCAGGCCGGACTCCGTCTGCACGCTGACCTTGCCGGACACCGTCTCGGGCGAGAGCTCGAGCCAGCGCTCGCGCACCGGCGCCAGGCCGTGCCTGCGCCAGGCCGCCTCCCACGTGTCGAAGGCGGACAGCAGGCCGGCGAGGACCTTCAGTCGCGACAGCTCGTGACCGACCTGCAGGCGCATGCTGGTAGCGGTGTCCTGCAGCGTTGCCGGAAAGTCGCCCGCGTCGTGGTTGACGTTGACGCCGATGCCACAAACCAGGAAATCGAAGCCGTCGCCGCTGCTCTCGGCCTCCACCAATACCCCGGCGATCTTGTGTTCGCGCACGTAGCAGTCATTGGGCCAGCGCAGCACCGGGCGATGCGGCAGCATCCCGGACAGCAGCTCGGCCACCGCGATGCCGGCGACGAGCTGCACCGCGGCGCCCGACTCGAGTGCCGGAAACGGCGG
>JASFRZ010000154.1:0-10202 GCA_050114655.1 Acidobacteriota bacterium | reverse complement strand
CCTGGGCGACCACCTCCTTGACGCCGTTCTCGTCGCGCCAGACAAGCGTCGACGGCGCGAGGCCGCGCACCTCACCGGGCACGTACACCAGATCGCCGGTGGCGGAGGTGGCGAAGTGCGACGCGCCGGAGACCTCGAAGCCGCCCATCACCCCCTGCAGCAGCGGCACCGCGCCGCCGACCGCGCGGGTGGCGGGATCGTAGGTGCGCGCCAGCACGGCATCTTCGAGGGCGTAGACGAGGTGGCCGGTGGGCAGGTAGCGCGCGTCGCGGCCGCCGTTGACCAGCACCGTGGGCTCGGCCTCATCGGGCCGCTGCACGACGACGCGCCCGTCGTCCCAGCTCTGATCTGCCTGGCCGGACAGCGTGTAGAGGATCGAGCCGTCGGGCAGCAACTGGGCGCCGTGCACGTAGCCCTGCTCACCCTCGATGAGCTGCTCCGGCTCACCGGCGTCGGCGGAAACGCGCCAGATGCCGTCGGCCGCGTACAGGATGGTGTTGTCGTCGTTCCAGGTGGCGCCGAAGGGCGGGTTGTCGAGGTCGGTCAACTTGACCGCCGCGCCGCCGCCGATCGACACCTTGCGCAGCTCGCCCTGTGCCCAGAAGCCGATCGATTGACCGTCGGGCGAGAAGAACGGCACCAGCGCCTGCCCTTCGGTGCCGCGCACCGGCGTCGCTTCGGTATCGTCGAGGGCGCGCACCCAGACCTCGTCGTTGGCGGTCACAGCAATCCGCTCGCCGTCGGGAGAGATTGCCACCGAGGGCAATTGCAGCGCGGTGAAGCCGACGTCTTCGGGCAGCGAGATGTCGAAGCGAATGATGCGGTCGGCGGCGGGGCCGGGTGATCCGCCGGCCAGCATCCAGGTACCGAGCACGGCCACCAGCGCCACCACCGCCGCCGCCGGCACCGCGATCCTCCAGGGGATCCCCGCCGTGACCGCGGCCCCCTGCCCGACACCGGCGTTGCGCTCGGCGACGGTGCGCACCGTGCCGGCCTCGACCTCGGAGGCCAAGGTCTTGAGATCCACCAGAACATCGGAGGCATTCTGGTAGCGCTTGTCGCGGTCCTTGGCGAGGCACTTCTTGATGACGCGCTCGAGGTCGGCGGGCAGCTCGGGGTTGAGCTCACCCACCGGCTGCGGGTCGGTGCGCGCGATCGCATGCAGCGTATCGAGCACGCTGTCGCCGCCGAAGGCGCGCTTGCCGCCGCTCATCTCGTACAGCAGGCAGCCGAAGGCGAACAGGTCGGCGCGGCCGTCGATCTCGACGTCGCTCTCGATCTGCTCGGGGGACATGTACCCCGCCGTCCCCATCACCTGCCCGGCCACCGTGCCGAGCACGGTGGGCGACATCGACAGCTCCTTGCCCTCCGGCCCGTGCAGCTCGGTGAGCTTGGCGAGGCCGAAGTCGAGCACCTTGGCGTGGCCGTCCTTGGTGATGAAGACGTTGTCGGGCTTGAGGTCGCGGTGCACGATGCCGGCGCCGTGCGCGGCGCCGAGCGCCTCGGCGATCTCGCGCGCGTACAGCAACGCCTTGGCGAGCGGCAACGCGCCCTTGTTGAGCGCGTGGCGCAGGGTGCTGCCGTCGAGGTACTCCTGCACCATGAAATGGGTGGGAGCGGCGTCTGCCGCGGCCTCCCCCGCCCCATCGTCGGCGCCGTCTTCGGGTCCGCGGATCACCTCGGAGCCGACGTCGAAAACCGCCGCGATGTGCGGATGGTTGAGTGCCGCGGCGGCCTTGGCTTCCTGCTCGAAGCGCGCCAGCCGCTCGCGGTCGACGGCGAACTCGGGCGGTAGCACCTTGACCGCGACTTTGCGATTCAGGCGCGTGTCCTCGGCGAGCCAGACCTCTCCCATGCCGCCCGCGCCGAGCTGCTCGAGAATCTTGTACGGCCCCAGGGAGCTACCGATCACTGCCTTCCTCCTGATTCAGTCAAGCGCTGCAGCTCGTCGAACCAGTTGACGACGAAATGAAAGCGCGCGTTGGGACTGTCATCTTCGGCTCCCGGCTCGGCATCGTCGAACATGAACGCCAGGATGTGCTCTCCGTCGGGGCTGATCTCATAGGACGTACCGTACTGGTTGGTAGCGTTGAAGCCACCTTCGAACAGCAGCGCGGGCGCGCTGGCGACGCCGACCTCCGTGTCGAAGTCGACGGCATAGAGGCGCGGGCCGTCGCGGAAGAACAGGCGCCTGCCGTCGGGCGCCCACGCCGGCTCGTGACCACCATCCTCCGATACCACGGTGCGCGCACCGAGGTTGGGAAAGGTGGTGACGTACACTTCCCACTGGCCTGATTCGTCCGAAGTCCAGGCGATCCAGCGGCCGTCAGGAGAGAACTTGGCGGCGGGCTCGTCGCCGGCGCTGTTGAACAGCGCGCGCGGCTCGCCGCCCTCGCTCAGAGAGTACAGCCAGATGTCGTAGGTCGGCGTGTTGATGACCTCCGCGTAGCCGTACAGCATCCAGGCGCCGTCGGACGAGATCGAGCGCAGCATCTGGTTGCCGGGCCCGCCCAGCACCAGCTCCGGCTCAGCGCTCAGGTCGGCACGACGGCGGTAGATGTCGTTGTCGCCGTCCGGCCCTTCGACGTTGTAGTAGATGTACTCGCCATCGGGCGACCACTCCGCGGCACGGTGCACCGCGTCGGACGCAACCACCTGCTGCACGCCGCGGTCCAGGTCGTGCACCATGATGCGGTTGCCGTCGTCGTTGGCCAGCCGATACAGAACCTTGCGCCCATCGGGCGACAGGCGCGGCAACCAGAACACGCCCTGGCGCACCGGCGTGGTGATGATCTGCCCGCGCTCGCCCTTCATGTTGCGCCACACCAGGCTCGTCGAGCTGACCTCGGCTGCGCCGCCCTCGACGTACACCAGGGTGCCGTCGTCGGCGACATCGAAGTGACGGATGCCCTGCTGAATGGGCGTCGCCGTCCCGCTGATGGCGAGCGTGGCGAGATCGAACGGCGCCACGAACAGGGTGTCCTCGACCATATAGGCGATTTGGCCGGTGGGCAGGTAACGCGCGCCTTCACCGGGGTCGACGATCGTCTTGCTGGTTCCGGAGCCGCGCTCCAGCAGCGCCACTCTGAACTGTCCCGGCGGCCCCGCGGTGTAGAGGATCGCGTCGGTCCCGGGAACGTGCCGGGGCTCCACGAAGATCGCCCCGCTGTCCTCCCCTTCGGGCGCCACAAGCAGCCGCGGCTCGGCCCCGCCGGAGGCCGGAATCTCGAACAGCCCCCGGTTCGCTATGCTGAAGACGATGGTACCGTCGGTCCCCCAGGATGCCCCACCGGTGATCCCGGCGTCCGCCGTGGTGAGGGGCAGCGGGGGCCCGCCATCCACCGACACGCGGTACAGCCCGGTGCCGTCGACAAAGCCGACCCACTGCCCGTCGGGCGAGAAAAACGGCGTGAGCTCGCCGCCGACCGGCACGATCTCGCGAGGGTCGAGACGATCGAGGGGTCGCAGCATCAGTGACCTGCCGGGGGTGCCGATCGGGCTGGAGGCGTGGACGATCATGTCGCCCTCAGGGGATATCGCGAACGGTAGCTGGGTGGTCGAAACAAGACGACCCTCCTCGATCGGCACCACGAAGCGCTTGGTATTGCCCGCCGCCTCTGCGCCAGCCCCGCCGGGCAGAGAGCGCGCCACGACCACGGCGACCAGCGCCAGCACCACGGCCGCGGCTACCGCCAGCGGCAACGGCACACCGCGCGCGTGCGCCTTGGCTGCGCCGGCAGGCGTTGGCGATGCCGCGTCGACCTGCGACATCGACGAGGCGTCGGCGATCGCCACCGCGCGCCCGGCATCGACGTCCTGCGCCAGCCGCTCGAGGTCCACCGCCAGGTCCGATGCCCCCTGGTAGCGGCGCCCCGGGTCCTTGGCCATCGCCTTGCGCAGGATGCGTTGCAGCTCGGCGGGCAGGCCGGCGTCGATCTCGCCGAGCGGCTGGGCCGGCTCGTGCACGATGCGCTGCAGTGTCTCCACCGTGCTGCGACCGGAGAACGCCTTCCTGCCGGCGGTCATCTCGTACAGCAGGCAGCCGAAGGCGAAGATGTCGGCGCGGTGGTCGATCTCGGCGCCTTCGACCTGCTCCGGTGACATGTAGCCGGCGGTGCCCACCACGTGGCCGGCGGCGGTGCCCAGAGCGGTCGGCGAGCCCGACACCTCGGGGTCGATCATCGAAGCGTCGAGATCGATCTCGGTGAGCTTGGCGAGGCCGAAGTCGAGGATCTTGGCGTGGCCCTCGTCGGTGACGAATACGTTGGCGGGCTTGAGGTCGCGGTGCACGATGCCGGCCTTGTGCGCCGCGGTGAGGCCCTCGGCGACCTCGGTGGCCAGCGCGAGCGCCTTCTGCAACGGCATGTGCCCCTGGTCGACGATGCGGTTGAGCGGCTTGCCCTCGAGGTGCTCCTGCACCATGTAGTGCACCTCGACACCCTCGTAGGTGTCGGCGCCGACGTCGTGGATGCCGGCGATGTGCGGATGGTTGAGGGCCGCGGCGGCACGCGCCTCCTGCTCGAAGCGCTTGAGACGCTCGGGAATCGAGGCGAAGTGCGGCGGCAGCACCTTCACCGCAACCTTGCGCCCCAGGCGCGTGTCCTCGGCGAGGTACACCTCGCCCATGCCGCCTGCGCCGAGCTGTTCGAGAATCCTGTACGGCCCCAACGAGCTGCCGATCATGCGCGGTCCCCGTGCGTATGGTGGCCGTCGGTCCGCGCGTTGCCGGCCGGTGTACTGACAGGGTGCGACCCCGGCGGGCGCGGGAAGCGACGAAGAGTGCCCGAGGGGAATCTAGTCGAAGGACCGGGCGGGCACAATACGCAGCGCGCCACCCGGTGCGGGAACGCCGCGCTTGCAGCATTGCCGGCGCTGCTGCGGCGCTTCGTGCCCTGCTTTGCTAACCTGCTAGCCATGCGTGAACTGAGCCCGCGCGGGGGCCTGGCTCGGATCCTCTCCCGTGGCGGCTGGACGAAGCGAATTCCACAGTCGCTCGCCAAGGCGAGCGCGAGGAGAAACCTCGCGGCGCTGACCTTGTTGCTCACCGCCGCCTCGACCATCGCGTGCGGCGGTACGACGGCGCCGGCGCCGCGAACCTCGATCGTCTTGATCGTCGTCGACTCCTTGCGCGCCGACCACCTCGGGCTGTACGGCTACAGGCGCGACACCAGCCCGGAGCTGGAGCGCATCGCCGCACGGGGAATGGTGTTCGAGCGCGCCTTCGCCACCTCGCCGTGGACCTTGCCGACGTTCGGCTCGCTGCTCAGCGGACGGTACCCGTCGGCGCACGGCGCCGGCGTGGCGACCGACCCGGAGGATGAGGACGAGCGCTCGGAGTCCGCCGGCGACCGTCGCTTCCTCAAGCTGCGCGCGGACGTGCCAACCGCCGCCGGGATGCTCGGCACGGCCGGCTTCGCCACCGGGGCGCTGGTATCGAACCCCTTTCTCGGTCGCGATTTCGGCCTCGACCGCGGTTTCGAGCACTACGATCGCTACCGCACCGACAACGCCGACTACCGTCGCGCCGACCGCGCTGTCGACGAGGCGCTCGCCTGGATCGACGGGGTCGGCGAGCAACCGTTCTTCCTTCTGCTGCACATCTTCGACCCGCACCTGGACTACGGCGCGCCGGAGCCCTTTCGCGGCCGCTTCACCGATACCGTCGACTTCGACGGTGAGCTACCGGTAGAGGATCTGTGGGGTATCAGGGAGCGGGCAGCGGAGATGTCCACCGCCGAGCGCGACTTCATCAGCGCCGCCTACGACGAGGAGGTCGCCTTCGCAGACGCGGAGATCGGCCGCTTCGCCGACGCCCTGCGGGCGCGCGGCGCGGACACCGCGCTGATCATCACCGCCGACCATGGTGAGGAGCTCTTCGAGCACGACGGCTTCGAGCATGGTCACGCGATGTGGAACGAGTTGCTGCACGTCCCGATGGTGGTCATCGGCCCGGGCGTCGCCGCCGGGCGCAGCGACACGCCGGTATCGAGCATCGACGTGCTACCGACAATTCTGGCCCTCGCCGGCGTGCAACCCGACGGGCCGCTGCCCGGCGTCGACCTGCGAACATTCCCGGACGGGGCAACCGCCGACCGCGCGCTGCTTGCCGAGCGCACCCTGTACGGCCGTGACCGGCAGAGCCTGATCCGCTGGCCGCTCAAGCTGACGGTCGAGCGCCAGGGCGTCGAGCTGTTCGATCTCGCAGCGGATCCGCACGAGCTCGACAACCTCGCCGGCAGTCGCCGCGACATCACCGGCGTAATGGTCGCCGAGCTGACCGAGCGGATCGCCGCGCTCGGAGACGCTGCCGGAGTCAGGGAAGCACAACTCGACCCGCGCACTCTCCGCCGGCTGAAGGCTCTCGGATACCTGCGCTAGCGTGTGTTCGCCCGTTGCGCGGAGTTTCGCCATGAGCCTCCCGCCGCAACCTCCCGGCGCAGCGTACGCGCATCCCTGACCCGCTTCGGGGGCCGTTTACGCGTTTCATGGTGAAGTTCTCCCGTCGATGTTCTCCGCCTGGTAGAGAAGGGGACCATGGAAGCACCCTGGAAACAGAACGCGGCCGCGTGTTACCCGTTACGGCGAGCAACGGGGACAAGCGACGGTCGTGCTTCAGCCGTGCGGGCCGTATCCCGGGTCAACTTTGCGCCGTCGCAGCTCGCGGAGGCGAGATTCCGCCGCGCGACGGCCGGAACAGACACGTTTTCCATGAGCGGTCTCCCGACCAGGGCTTCACGACACCAGCAAGTGATGCACATCCTCGCGGATGCGCTCGAACAGCCCGCGGAGCAACGCGCCCACTTCGTCCAGGCAGCGTGCGGCGACGACAACGCGCTGTCGCGCTCGATCGAATCGCTGCTGGCGCACGCGGATGCCGGCTACGCGCCGGGTGACGATGTCGCCCGCGCCGCCCGCAAAGTGCTCGACCTGGCCGCCACCGTCGATCTCGCAGGCCGTCGCCTGGGGGACTGGCAAGTGGTGCGGCGTGTGGGCGCCGGCGGCATGGGGGCGGTGTACCTGGCGGAGCGCAGCGATTCCAACGGCGGCCTCGAGCGCGCCGCGATCAAGCTGCTGCGGGCGCGCGTGGCCAGCGTGGACACCCTGCGCCGCTTCCGTCAGGAGCAGCGCATCTTGGCAGAGGTCGACCACCCCAACGTGGCGCGCCTGATCGATTCCGGGGCCACCGAAGAGGGCCTGCCGTACCTGGTCATGGAGTACGTTGACGGCGTCCCGATCGACCGCTACTGCGACGAGCAACGGCTCGACCTTCGCCGGCGCCTGGCGCTGTTCGGCAACGTCTGCAACGCGGTGCAGCAGGCACACGATCTCGGCATCGTCCACCGCGACCTCAAGCCGGCGAACGTGCTGGTGACGCGCGACGGCGACATCCGCCTGCTGGACTTCGGCATCGCCAAGTTGCTCGCACCGGAGTTATTCGACTGCTCGGTGCAACTGACTGCGGAGTTCGAGCGCCTGATGACACCCGGCTTCGCCAGCCCCGAGCAGGTACGCGGCGAGGAGGTGACGGCGGCGAGCGACGTGTATTCGCTCGGCGTGATGCTGTACACGCTGCTGTGCGGTCGCTCGCCGTACGACGGCTCCGGCTCCTCCGACCCGGAGCACAACGTGTGCCGCTTCGTCCCGCCGCCGCCGAGCGCAGCGGTGATGCAGTTCGCGCGCACCGCCGGGCCCTTCGGGGAATCCATTGAGCGCTCACCCGAAGCGGTGAGCCTGGCGCGCGCGACCACGCCCGCCGAGCTGGTGGCGGACCTCGAAGCCGGCATCGACGCGCTGGTGTGCACGGCGCTCGCCAAGGATCCGTCGCGACGTTACGCGGATGCGGCCGAGATGGCGCAGGCGATCGCGACGTGGCTGCGCGACGGCAACGCGATCTCGCTGATCGAAACGACCGCCTCGGCCTATGGAGACACCGCCGAAGCCACCGCGCCTCGGCCGGCAGATCGGCCGGCGAAACCCGCCTCCGCCGCCGCACCGGAGCCGGGTCCCGACGCCCGCTCCGACACCATCCCGGCGGAGTGGGGACACCTGCAAATCCTCGGCAAGCTCGGTGAGGGCATGTTCGGCGAGGTATACAAGTGCCTCGATCCATCGCTGCAGACGGTACGCGCGCTGAAGGTGAATCGCGCGCGCGGCAAGGGCGGCCGCGCCGCCGCGGAGATCGCCGAGCGTGCGTTGCGCGAGGGCCGGCTGCTGGCGCGCGTCGAGCACCCCAACGTGGTGCGCGTGCTGGGCGCCGCGGTGCACGACGATGCGGTCGGGATGTGGATGGAGTACGTCGAGGGACGCAACCTCGAGGAATTCCTGCAACAGAACGGCCGGCTGAGCAACGCGGAGGTCGCCGTTTTGGGGCGGGACCTCGCCTCGGCGCTCGCCGCGGTACACGCCAAGGGCGTCATCCACCGCGACATCAAGGCGCAGAACGTCATCCGCGAGGTCGGCGGCCGCGTGGTTCTGACCGACTTCGGCTCCGGCTTCGACCTCGCCGGCCACGCCACGGTAACGGAGAAGATCGCCGGCACCCCACTGTACATGGCGCCGGAGGTGCTGCACGGCGGCACACCGACGCCGCAGTCGGACATCTACAGCCTCGGGGTGCTGCTGTTTCGTATGGCGACGGGGAAGTTTCCCATCGAGAGCGACTCGTGGGATGGGCTGCTGGCGAAGCATGCGCGCGGCGACACCCCGCTGGTGCGCGATGTCGAGCCGGACATCCGGCAGCCAATCGCCCGGGTGATCGAGAAGGCGCTGAGCTCCGAGCCCGGCAAACGCTACGCCACCGCCGGGGAGATGCTCGGCGAGCTCGAAGCGATCGTCACCCCGCCGGATCCCCGACGGTGGCTGCCGGTCGCGCTGGCCGGGGCGACGGCAGCGATCGCCGGGCTCGGCTTGCTGCTGCTCGTCGGTGTGGTGG
Organism: Acidobacteriota bacterium; assembly: GCA_050114655.1. GTDB lineage: Bacteria > Acidobacteriota > UBA890 > UBA890 > UBA890 > JASFRZ01. Next base: position 1,270 of record JASFRZ010000154.1, on the reverse strand, counting down.
CGACGCTGACCTTCCAGATGTCGCTGGGGATACCCAGCAACTTCGTCGCCGCATCCCTGGGCGACTATCTGATCACCGGCTTTCGCGCGATGATCCCGGGTACCATCAGCATCCTGATCTGCAGCTTCATCATCTGGTCCGGCCTGCGCATCGGCAGGTATGTGGCATCCAAGATCGGCCTGCGCCATGAATCCCTCGGCCCGATGCCGCTCGGCCGCAGGTTCGTCGCGGTCGGTCTGATCGGCATGGTCGTGGCGTACTTCGCCTACGGTGACCTATGGACCGCGATCTCCGCCCTCAGGTACTCCGGTATGCGCGGCGAGGCGGACTTCAGCCTGCTGAGCAACGTCTCCTACCAGATCGTCCACGAGTGGGCCTATGCCTTCCTGGCGTCAGCCATGCTGGTGGGCATGGGCGCCGTCTGGTATCGAGCGCGCGAGCGCGGCGACGGCGGTGCGCGACTGCTCGGCCTGCAGGCGTCGATGGCGGCGATCGCCCTGCTGGCCATCTTGCGTATGTCGATGGGCTGGAAGCTACTCGTCGAGCCGCAGCCGACGTTCATCTACCAGCCGGACGCCGATGCCACGGCGCGGTGGATCGATCCCCGCGCCAGGACCGGCGATCTCACCGGAGCGCGCGGCTTCGTCCTCGGCCGCGATGGCGATGAGCTGTGGGTCTACTTTCCGGAGGTCCTCCACGGCATGCCACTCGCCGCAAGCAGCATCGAGGATCCCACCGAGACGGAGGGCATCTTTTATTATGGCGCGGCAACCACGACGAACCGTTGACCCGCTCGAGGGCGGGCAAGGAGGTGAGACCGTGAGGAGCTTGTTCCGCATCAAGGCGATGTTGCTCGTAGCTTGCGCGCTGGGCGCCACATTGCCGCCACTGGCGGCAGAGGCGCAGGGCTGGCGGTGGATCCGAGAGCTCAGCGGACCGGAGTATGCCTTCGTTCCAACGGTGCGCTTCCGCGTGTGCGTGCGCTTCGCCCCGGTGAGGATCTCGTGCAGCGAGATCGCCGGCGCGCTGCGCGAGGAGATGATCCCCGATGCCCAGCAAGTGCCGGTTACCGAGCTGCAGATCGGCACGACGCTCGGCTACAGCCTCGGCGTCGGAGGCGACAACAGCGAGTCGGGCATCGAGAACACCTCGGTGTTCGTCGTCGATGTGCCGGAAGTACGGCTGTTGTGGCTGAGCGTGAACGACAATCCCCTGCCCGTCGTGCCTCTGGTCGGCATCTCCTACGGATTGAGCCGCTTCAGCGGCGGAA
>JASFRZ010000153.1:0-10253 GCA_050114655.1 Acidobacteriota bacterium | reverse complement strand
ATGAACTACTCGTACCGCACGGTGAAGTTTAACAACAACGGCTCCGCCAACGGCATCTTCGCGTTCCCGACCGACGCCGACTTCAACCCCAGCGACCCCGCCACCTACCCGGACGTGTTCAATTTCCGCGCCTTCGGCCCGTCGACCAGCGTCGGCGTGCCCGGAAACGAGGTGTTGGGCCTGTTCATCCAGGACGACTGGCAGGTGGTGCCCGACCTGACCCTCAATCTCGGTCTGCGTTACGACTGGGAAGGCATCGTCGATGACAACAACAACCTGGCGCCGCGACTGGGCTTCGCCTGGGACGTCACCGGCGACGGCCGCACGGTGATCCGCGGCGGTTACGGGCGCTTCTACGAGCGCCTGCAGGTCGGCACCTTCAACAACTTCATTCTCGACGCGCCCGACGTTACGCAGGGATTCTTCATCCGCACGCCGAACTCGGGCATCGATCAGCAGTTCTTCATCGACTACGCCCAGGCCAACGGCATCACCACGCTCAACGGCCTGCGTGACGCGCTGATCGCCGACATCGAGGCGATCAACGCCGGCCTGTCGATCCTCAACACCAACCCGACGGTGGACAACGCCTCCCGTCGCTCGCCCTACGCCGATACGTTGTCAATCGGCGCCGAGCGCGAGGTTTTCGAGGGGCTGTCGATCGGCGCCGACGTCGTGCGCACGCAGAACCGCCAGATACTCATGGCGGTCGACCTCAACCCCAACGGTGGCGCCAGCCCGATCAACGGCGGCGGCGGCACGCGTCCCGACATCTCCATCTACAACGGTGGGCTCGAGCCGCGCTTCGCCAGCATCACCACCTATCTGAACGGTGGTGAGTCCGACTACACAGCGTTGCAGATGTCGGCCAAGCGTCGCTTCGGCGACTCGCCGATCGGCCGCTTCGCCGGCACGCTGGCCTGGACCTGGGCCAACCAGTCGGGCAATGCCGAGCCCATCTCGCCGGACGGCAGCCGCTTCCAGCTGCAAACCCAGACCGGCTACAACTTCGACGCCCCCGGCGGCGAGACCAACGGGATCCCGTACGGCACGATCATCGGCGAGTCGCCCGACCTGGGCATCTCGTCCGCCGATACGCAGGACATCTCGGCCTCGTGGCACCGCGACCACATCGTCGCGGCGTCGTGGACCTGGGAGATCCCCGGCACGTCGTGGACGGACCAGGGCGGCATCATGTTCAGCGGCGTGTACCAGTACAGCGCCGGTGACAAGACGGAGTTCTTCGCCGAGACGTTCCTGGACAACGGTCAGCGTGATCTGGTGCCCGGCGGGACCTACAACTGCATCGACGGTGGGGGCGCCAACGCTGACATCTGTCAGGGGCCGAAGGACTTCACCGGCAAGGAGAACGGTGCCACCACCGACGCGATCCATCGCTGGGACATGTCGTTCCGCTACGTGATCCCGGTGCAGCGCACCAACGTCACCGTGCTGTTCGATATCTTCAACATCTTCAACACGGTGAACTTCGGCAGCTCGCTCGGCAGCACGCGGGCCGCCAACGGCAGCTTCCTGATCCCGAACTCGGCACTGCAGCCGCGCGAGTTCCAGATCGGCGCGCGCATCGACTTCTGAGCGGCGTTCCGATCCGGCGCGTGTGAGCGCGCCACGCAGTCCGGCCGCCGGCCGGCGGGCAATCCGCCGGCCGGCGGTTTTCTTTCGTGACGCGGCGCCATCCATCGACGCCCGCGCGCGCTGTCGCACCTGGGCGGCTCGCGGTACCCTGCAGTCTCAACCCGTTGCAGGAGGAGTTGCTCGTGCAGAGACGATTGATCATCGGAGCGCTCGCCGTGGCGGCGACGCTTCTGACGGTTTCCGGAGGTCATGCCCAGTCGGACGCCTACCTCGACTTCGCCGGGCTCACCGGCGAGCTGCGTGGGCTGGTCGACGGCAGTCCCAACGCCAGCATGCGTGCGATCGGCACCTCGCATGAGGGCCGGGAGGTCTGGCTCATCGAGATTGCCGACCCCGCCGGCGCTCCGCTGGACGAGCGCCCCGGCGTACTGGTCGTCGGTAACCTCGCAGGCGATCACGTGGTCGGCAGCCAGCTCGCGCTCGGCATCGTCCGCTTCCTGCTCGAGGATGCGAGTGCGGCGGACGTGCTGCGCGACCAGGTCGTCTACGTCGTCCCGCGCCTCAATCCCGACGGCGCCGAGGCGATGTTCGCGGCGGTCAAGGCCGATCGCAAGGTCAACGCGTTGTCATTCGATGCCGACAACGACGGCCGCTTCGACGAGGACCCGGCCGAGGACCTCAACGGTGACGGCATGATCACGCTGATGCGCGTACCCGACCCGACCGGCGCGTTCATGATCGATCCCGATGACCCGCGCCTGATGAAGCGGGCCGACAAGGCCGCCGGCGAGACCGGCACCCACACCCTCTATACCGAGGGCGTCGACTCCGACGGCGACGGCTTCCTCAACGAGGACGGCCCCGGCGGCGTTGACCTCAACCGCAACTTCCAGCACGAGTATCCCTACTACCAGCCGGACGCCGGCCCGTACATGGTGAGCGAGCCGGAGTCGCGCGCCCTGATGGACTTCGTCGTCGCGCACCGCAACATCGCCGCGGTGCTCACCTTCGGCGAGTCCGACAACCTGGTGACGCCACCCAACGGGCGCGGACAGCTTGCCGGCGCCAACGCCATCGATCTGGACGCTTTCGCCGCCCAGGCCAACGCCGACATCTACGATACCGGCGTGTTCGGTGGCGGCGGGGGCGGGGGCTTCGGCTTCGGCTTCGGCGGCGGCCGTGGCGGCGGCGCCGTCGGTGCTGGTGGCGTGCGCCTGCGTGGCGCACAGCTCGGCGCCGACAACGATCCGCAGTCGGGTCGCCGCCCGGTGGTCACCGTCGACGACGACGATCTGCAGTACTTCACGGCCGTCTCCGACGCCTACAAGGAGATCACCGGCATCGAGCGCGTCGGCGTCAACCGCACCGCCCGGGGCGCCTTTTTCCAGGTCGCCTACTTCCAAATGGGGCTGCCCTCGTTCTCGACCCAGGGTTGGGCTCTGCCGGAAACCGATGGGCGCGACGACGACTTCGACGCCACGCTGCTCGGCGCGCTCGAGGGCGCCGGCATCGACGCCTTCGCCGACTGGGCACCGTTCGATCACCCCGACCTCGGCGCGGTGGAGATCGGCGGCTTCGTGCCCTACGCGACCACCAACCCGCCGGCCGCCGAGCTGACCGCGCTCGAGCGCAGCCACGGCGAGTTCGTCGTCCGCCTCGCCGGCATGCTGCCGCGGGTGCGCATCGTCGACACCGAGGTGGTAGCGCACGGCGGCGGTGTGTTTACCGTGCGCGCCGCGATCGAGAACAGCGGCTACTTCCCGACCGCGCTACAGCAGGGCGTCGTGTCGCGCTCGGTGCAGCCCACCACGGTTCGCCTGCAGGTGGATCCCGACACCATCCTCACCGGCGACGCCAAATCGAGCACGGTACAGAAGCTCGACGGCTCCGGCTCGCGAGCGGAGTTTTCCTGGGTGATCCGGGGCAACGAGGGCGATTCCGTGGAGATCTGGGCACGCTCGCAAAAGGGCGGCACCGACACCGCAACCGTGACGCTGAGGTGAATCCGATGACCACGAAGAGCTGCAAGAAGATCATCCTGAGGTCGGCGGTCGCGGCGTTGATGCTGGCGGGGGCGCTGACCACGTCCGTCGCCATTGCACAGCAACAGCGCGGCTCCGATCCCGAGCACACCCTCGACCTCACCTGGGACCGCTGGCTCGATCACGACGAGCTCGGCGAGCGCATGCAGTTGATGGCCGACACCTGGCCGGAGTTCCTGACCTTCCAGTCGATCGGTACCAGCTACGGCGGCCGCGAGATGTGGCTGATGACCATCAACAACCCGGCGACCGGACCGGAGGACAGCAAGGCCGGGATGTTCATCGAGGCCAACGTGCACGGCAACGAGATCCAGGGCGCCGAGGTCATCCTGTACACCATCTGGTACCTGATGGAGAACTACGGCCGCATCGATAACATCACCCGCCTGGTCGACGAGCGCGTCTTCTACCTGCTGCCGACGGTAAACCCCGACGGCCGCGACTACTTCCTCGACGGCACCGGCTCCGGCGCGCGCACCGGCCATATCCCGGTGGACTCCGACGGCGACGGCGCCTTCGACGAGGACGGGCCCAACGACCTCAACGGCAACGGCGTGATCGAGCAGATCCGCAAGTACGTGCCCGGCGAGGGCGACTACCGCGTCAGCGCCCGCGATCCGCGCATCATGGAGCGGGTGGGCCCCGACGAGGTCGGTGACTGGGTGATGCTCGGCTCCGAGGGAATCGACGACGACGGCGACGGCCGCGTCAACGAGGACCCGGTGGGCGGCTACGACCCCAACCGCAACTACGCCGCCGACTGGCAGCCCAACTACATCCAGGGCGGCTCGATGGACTATCCCTTCGAGCTACCCGAGGCGCGCGCCATCAACGACTTCATGATGGCGCATCCCAACATCGCCGGCTTCCAGTCGTTCCACAACTCCGGCGGCATGATCCTGCGCGGCCCCGGCGCCGCCTGGCAGGGGCGCTACCCGCAGGCCGATATCCGCGTCTACGACGAGATCGGCGAGTGGGGCGAGCGCATGCTGCCGTTCTACGACTACCTCGTCGTGTGGCAGGGACTGTACACGGTGCACGGCGGCTCGATCGACTGGACCAACGACGGCCTCGGCATCGTCAGCTTCTCCAACGAGCTGTGGAACGGCGGCCAGTACTACCAGAGCCCGCTGCTGCTGGAGCAGCAGCAGGATCCCGATCAGCCTAACGGAGGCCAGCTTTCACGCTACTTCTTCGACGACTTCCTCGAGTTCGGCGACGAGTACGTCGAATGGGCGCCGTTCGACCACCCGCAGTACGGCCAGGTCGAGATGGGCGGCTTCAAGAAGCTGTCCGGGCGGGTCAATCCGCGCTTCATGAGCATGGAGCTGTTCCACCGCAACATGGCGTTCACGCTCTACCACGCCGACTCGATGCCGATGATGTCAATGGGTGAGACCTCGGTGGAGAGCATCGACGACGACGTCTACCGGGTGCGGGTCGACATCACCAACGAGCGGCTGATCCCGACGATCACCGTGCGGGCACGCGAGAACCACGTCGTTCGCCCCGACCTGATCACCGTCGACGGCGACGACGTCGAGATCATCGCGGCCGGCTGGGTGCAGGACAAGTTCCGCCCCGGCCCGATCGACATGATCGACCAGGCCGAGCTCGACCGCATCGTAGTGCGTAGCGGCGCCCCCGGTCGCACCACGCGCACCATCGAGTACCTGGTGCGCGGCGACGGTGAGATGACCGTCACCTACTCGGCGGTCAAGGGCGGCACGGTGAGCACGACGGTGGAGCTGCAGTAATCCTGATGAAGCTGGCCATTCTCTCCCGGGCACCTCGAGCCTACAGCACCCGTCGTCTGCGCGAGGCGGCCGTCGAGCGCGGCTGCGACGTCAAGGTGCTCGACACGCTCAAGTTCTCCATCGACCTGGAAAAGGGTACGCCGCGGCTCTACTACCACAGCAAGGAGCTGAGCCACTACGACGCGGTGCTGCCGCGCATCGGCGCCTCGATCACCTTCTTCGGTCTCGCGGTGGTTCGGCAGTTCGAGCAGATGGAGGTGTTCTGCGCCAACTCCTCGACCGGGATCGCCAACTCGCGCGACAAGCTGCGCTCGCTGCAGATGCTGGCGCGTCACCAGATCGGCATTCCCGCAACCACCTTCGTGCGCGACCGAGCTGACGTGCTGCCGGCGATCGAGCGCGTCGGCGGCGCGCCGGTGGTGATCAAGCTCCTCGAGGGCACCCAGGGCGTCGGCGTGATCCTCGCCGACAGCACCGGCGTAGCCGAGGCGATCATCGAGACGCTGCAGAGCACGCGCCAGAACGTTCTGGTGCAGAAGTTCGTCGCCGAGAGCCGCGGCAAGGACATCCGTGCCTTCGTCGTCGGCGACCGCGTCGTCGCCGCCATGCGGCGAGTCGCCAAGGGGCAGGAGTTCCGCAGCAACGTGCATCGCGGTGGCTCCACCGAGGCGGTCGAGCTCGACGATACCTACACCAACGCCGCGGTGCGCGCGGCGCAGATCATGGGCCTGCGCGTCGCCGGCGTGGACATGCTCGAATCGAGCGATGGCCCCAAGATCATGGAGGTCAACTCGTCGCCCGGTCTCGAGGGCATCGAAGGCGCCTCCGGCCGCGATATCGCCGGAGCGGTGATCGACTACATCCTGGCGCAGGTCAGCTTCCCCGAGCTCGACATCCGCCAGCGCCTCACCGTCTCACGGGGTTACGGCGTCGCCGAGCTGTCGATCCCCACCGGCTCCGACTTCGTCGGCAAGACGGTCGCCGAGTCCGGCCTGCGCGAGCGCGACATCGTCGTGCTCACCCTGCACCGCGAGCACACCGTCATCCCCAACCCGCGCGCATCGCGCGAGCTGCAGGGCGGCGACCGGCTGCTGTGCTTCGGCAGGCTCGAGTCAATGCGCGATCTCGTGCCGCCGCGCGTGCAGCGCGAGCGCCGCCCCAGGATCAAGAAGCTGGGACCGCCCGCGGATTAGGCGCGGGCTGCGCTCAGGAGACCACCTTCCAGTGGCCCGAGATCCAGCGCCAGCCTCCGGAGCCGTACTCTGACCAGTTGCCGGGTACCCACTCGGCCTTCGGGTCCGGCTTGTTGGTCCAGCGGCCGGGGACCCAGAACCAGTTCCCGTCCCACTCCCAGTAGCCGGCGACCCAGTGGTTCTTGTCGCTGGGCGGCGCGGGCTTCTCTTCGGGCAAGAGCGCCGGGACGGGAATCTGTTCCTCGACGATCATGGGGTTGGTATCGACGACCCAATGTCCCCTACGCCAGTGCCAGCCGCCCGATTCCCAGGCCCAATGCCCCTTGGCAAAGTGGGCGGCCTTGCTCGGCGGGTGCTCCCAGTGCCCCGGGATCCAGGTCCACTCATCGGGATCGCGCTCCCAGTATCCGGGGACCCAGAGGTCTTCGTTCGACACTTCCGGGGTGATGACCTCCTCGCGTACCGCGGGGACCGCGAGCAGCTCGTCGACGACGACATCGTCGGGTGTGCTGTTGGCCACCGCCTTCGGCGACTCACTGGCCGCTGCCGAGGACTGGCTCGAGCAAGCTGCGGCGCCGGTCACCCCGGTGCCGAGCAACAAAGCGAGTGCGACTGCGGTTCCTTTCTGCATGGTTACCTCCTGGCGAGTCTCGACGATGTTCCGCGAGCTCCTTTCCGCTTGGGGCGCCGCGAGTCGCCGGACTCACTCCATCTCGCAGTCGCCCTGAACGATTAACCGATCGATCACAGTTTCACAGGCGCCGACCTATGTGGCCTTCGCAACCGTCTTGATCGCGCCCTTCACCTGCTCCTGCAGCTCCGGCGTCATCGTCTTGATGTTGTGTACCTTGGCAGCGTGATCGATGACCTTCGTCATCAGCTCCTCTTCGGTCTCCGCCGTTGCCACGAAATTGCAGTCGGACATGATGTCGGCACAATGCAGCTCCTTGGACATGGGCCACCTCCCAGTGGTGGATGAATGAATCAACTGGACCAAGTCTCACCGAAGCAATGCCGACGCGGGTACCGGAAGGAGTCGCGAGCTCGGGTCAGTTCCTGGCTGACAGCCGCCGTGCCTTCGCGATCTCTTGTTTGCCACCCCGCTTGAGGGCCTCGCCGTCACGTCGGACGAAACCCTACGTGCGAATCATCCGGCGACCGGCTTCCCCAGGCGCACGGACCTGCGAGCTTTGCTACCGTAATCGGAGTCTTCCCATGGGCGCGACTGGAACGCGATGACACCTGCTACCGGGAAGCAACCCGCCGCAAGCCTGCACCCATCGCTGATCGTCAATCCGATCAGCATCGCCGGCATCATCCTGGCCGCATCGAGCTTCTTTGCGATTGCCTGCTTGATCGCGATTGATCTCACCCGCGGCCTGGGGAACCCCTACATGGGGATTCTCACGTACATCGTCGCGCCGGCGTTCCTGACCACCGGACTCATGCTCACGGTTGTCGGGGCACTGTGGGAACGTCATCGACGACGAAAGCTGCGGCCAGATTCGATTCCGATGCTTCCCGTGCTCGATTTGGGCGTGGCGCGGCAGCGGCGCGGTTTCATCGCAGTGTCGACGGTGGCGATGCTCTTTCTGCTGCTCACCGCGGTGGGCAGTTATCGAACATACGAGTTCACCGAATCGGTGGCCTTCTGTGGCCAGACCTGTCACTCGGTCATGCTGCCCGAGTACACCGCTTATCAGGTATCCCCGCACGCGCGCGTCGCGTGCGTGCAATGCCACATCGGGCCGGGCGCGACGTGGTTCGTCAAATCGAAGCTCTCCGGGGCCTATCAGGTCTACGCGACCCTGGCCGACACATATCCGCGTCCGATCCCCGGGCCGATCGAGAATCTCCGTCCGGCGCGCGAGACCTGCGAGCAATGCCACTGGCCGGAGGAGTTCTTCGGCGCCGTCGAGCGTACCTTCCATCATTATCTGTCGGACGACCAGAACTCGCCGTGGACGATCCAGATGCTCTTGAAGGTGGGGGGCGGGTACCCGAGTACCGGCGCCGGCATCCACTGGCACATGATGATCGCCGACAAGGTCGAGTACATCGCCACCGACAAGGAACGACAGGTCATCCCCTGGGTGCGGCTGACCGACAAGCAGGGCAACGTCACGGTCTTTCAGTCCAGCGACGACCCCCTGAGCGCCGATCAGATCGCCGCCGCGGAACCACGGGTGCTCGACTGCATCGACTGTCACAACCGCGCCGCGCACGACTTCGACCCTCCCGTCGTCTCGGCTGACCTGGCTTTGCAAGGTGGGCGGATCGACCGCACCATTCCGGATGTCAAGGAACAGGTGGTGGAGGCGTTGACCTCGGAGTTCGACTCGAAGAAGGACTCCGACGACGGGATCAGCAAGGCGCTGACTTCCTACTACCAGTCGCACCATCCGCAGTTCGCCAGCGCCAACGCGTCCTTGATAACCACAGCCGTCGCCGAAACGCAGCGCATTTACAAGCAGACGTTCTTTCCCGACATGAAGGTGGACTGGCGCGTCTATCCGGACAACGTCGGGCACTTGAACTCCCCCGGCTGCTACCGATGTCACGACGGCAAACACACCAGCGGCGACGGCAAGACCATCACCCATTCCTGCAACGCCTGTCACACGATCATCGCCCAGGGAGCGCCCGGCAGCCTCGACACCAGCGTCACCGGACTGGCTTTCAAACACCCTGTGGACATCGCTGGGATGTGGCAACAGACCAAGTGCTCGGAGTGCCACGACGGCTCATGAGATAGATGGGGAGCCTCGGCCCGCGACCCTTGTCCGTCAGACATCCACAGAATCTTCAGCCCTACGCCGCTCCCGGCACGCCCCTCGGGTAACGCAACGTTGTCGGTGTATCACGCTCTCCCGAACCTGCCGGAGGCAGGACGATGTCTTCGGTGACCAGGCATTGGAGTGACACTATGTTGATTCGAATCGCGCAGCGGGGACTTCTCGTCGTCTCGGCCATTCCCCTGATCGCGGCACTTCTGCCGTCGGCATCACCCGCCGTGGATGCGGATACGTTCCCGACTGACCGGAGCGCGGCGATCGCCGCGTATGAGGCCGACCCGAGCACCTGGGCAGACGGACCGGTTCAGTACCTGATGCTCCCGGACGAGGAGAAAGCGTGGAACAAGCTTTCCAGCGTCGACGATCGACGGGACTTCATGAAGTGGTTCTGGGATCGACGTGACGATGATCTGCGCGACAACGCGAACCCCGAGCGCGACGCCTTCTACCAGCGAGTGGCCCAGTCCAACCAGCGCTTCGCCGGCATCTTTCCCAAGGGCTGGAAATCGGACCCGGGCCGCGTCTGGGTGGTCCTCGGACGCCCCGACAACATCCACAACGACGGGCTCACGGTGACCGTGTGGACCTACTACACCCGCGGGCGCCATCGGGCATTCACGAACGCCTACGGGGAGTTGCAGCTGGCGTTCATCGAGTCCGCCCCCGGTCAGAAGGAGATCGTCGGTGACCTCGGCGTCGGCGTATTTCCGTTCGAGCTACAGCAGGCCTTCGACTACACGCGCGAGGCCATGATCGTCAATCCCGACCTGCAGTTTCACGCGAGCTCCCGCTGAGCTCGAGCGCCGTTGGCCGCCGGCGATCAGGCCTCTCCGCAGCGGAGGCCGGATCGGTGAGCGCTCGGACGGCGCA
>JASFRZ010000152.1:0-10264 GCA_050114655.1 Acidobacteriota bacterium | reverse complement strand
CCAGCGGAACACCAGGCCGAGCGGAAAATCCGGCGCCAGGGCGCGCACGCGCTGCAGCGCGCGTGGCGCGAACGACAGCACCCCGACCGCGTCCATCATGCCGGTGCTACGCGCCGCGTCCACCACCCCGGCCTCGATACGGCCGTCGCTGTCAGCGAGCGCCTCGGGCTTGATCTCGACGAACACCTCCGCGCGCCCACGCGCCAGATCGAAGAGCTCCTCGAGGCGAGGCACGCGCTGGCCGGCAAAGGCGTCGCCGAAGCGCGCCGGGTAGCCGGCGTCGAGCGCGCGGATCTCGTGCCAGGAGAGCCGCCGCACCGCACCGCGGCCGTCGGTGGTGCGATCGACGGTGGGATCGTGCATCACGATGGCTACGCCGTCGCGCGACATCTGCACGTCGCACTCGAGCACCTCGGCGCCGGCATCGAGCGCCTCCTCGAAGGCGCGCAGGGTGTTCTCCGGCGCCCGTGCCGATGCGCCGCGATGGGCGATGAGAAACGGCAACCGCCGCCAGCCGTCCATCAGAGGCTTCCCAGCCCGGCGCCACCGTCAACGGTGATGATCGCCCCGGTGAGGTAATCCGGCGCGCCGGCGAGGAACAGCACTGCGTCGGCGACATCCTCAGGCCGGCCGATCGCGCGGCCGGGGATCTGCGCGATCACCCGCTCGCGCTCGCCCTCCGGGGTGCTGTCCGGAAACAGCACCGTGCCGGGCGCCACGCCGTTGACCTGCACCGTCGGCGCAAGCGCCTGGGCCATGCAGCGGGTCAGCATGTCGAGGCCGGCTTTGGCGGCGCAGTACGGCGCGTGAGCGCCGATCGGCGAAACGCCGGCCGTGCCGCATACGTTGACGATTCGCCCGCCGCCGGCGCGCATCATCCGCCGCGCGGCCGCCTGCGAGACATGGAACGGGCCGTCGAGGTTGACCGCCAGGGTGTGCCGCCAGAGCTCCTCATCGACCTCCAGCAACGGGCGATGGTCGAAAACGGCGGCGTTGTTGACCACCAGGTCGAGGCGACCGAAGTGCGCACTGACGCTGTCGACCATCACCTCGACGTCGGCCCGCCGGGCGACGTCGGCGCGCCACGCGCTCGCCTCACCACCGGCCCCGGTGATCTCGTCGACGAGCTCCTCGGCAGCGGCGTGCGAACCGTGGTAGTTGATCGCCAGGCGATATCCGGCGCCGGCGAGCGCCGTGCTGATCGCACGACCGACGCGCACGGCACCGCCCGTAACCAGGGCAACGGGTTGCAATGAGGGAATCCCCTTATATAGTCTGGCACACATTGGCATCGATTCTAGCGTGCCGCCGTGAGGCATTCTCACACCCCTCTCTACTGGAAGGGCTCCCTATCTTGGATCGCATTCCCCATCCCGAAGATCCTCGCCCATCCGCCGCCACCACCGAGCCACCCGTGCAGGATAGCGGCACCGACCTGGTTCCCGAGGCGCGCATCCCGCTGCTGCACTCCACCGGCGAATTCACTTGCCCCCACTGCTCGGGTACAATCCGCCTGCAGGGCATTGGCCTGCGCTTCGAGGGCAGCGAAGCTTCCGACATCGTGCAGCTCGACCTGCGCCACCCGGAAGAATCGCTCGATGAAGTGGTCGACGACGTGCGCCGTGCCCTGGCGATCAGGGCCCTGAAAGAAGCCAACGGGGTCAAGGTCAAGGCGGCCGAGATCGCGGGCATGAAGTACACGACCTTCTACGAGCTGGTACGCCGCCTCGGCATCACCGACGACGACCTCAAACCCTGACGGGAACGCCCCGTCGGGTCGACCACCGGACGGGAGCTTTACCTTGTCGGAGCCTCGCAACGTCATCATCCTGGGATCTGGTTGCGCCGGTCTTACCGCCGCCATCTACACCTCGCGCGCCGGCCTCGCGCCGCTGGTCATCGAAGGGCTGGAGTTCGGTGGCCAGCTCTACACCACGACGGACGTGGAGAACTTCCCCGGCTTCCCCGAGGGCGTCATGGGGCCCGAGCTGATCGATCGCATGAAGGCTCAGGCGACGCGCTTCGGTGCCGAGTTCGTCTCCTATCAGAACGCCACCGATCTCGACCTTTCGGAGCGGCCGATCAAGGTCACCCTCGGCAACAGTGACACCTACGCCTGCCACGCGCTGATCATCGCCACCGGCGCCTCTCCCAAGCAGCTCGGCCTGCCCAACGAGATGGAGTTGCGCGGCTATGGTGTCTCCACCTGCGCCACCTGCGACGGCGCCTTTTTCCGCGAGCAGGAGATCGCCGTCGTCGGCGGTGGCGACACAGCGATGGAGGAGGCTCTTTTTCTGACCCGGTTTGCCTCCAAGGTGTACGTGCTGCATCGGCGCGACGAACTGCGCGCCAGCAAGATCATGCAGGATCGCGCGCTCGCCAACGACAAGATCGAGTTCCTGTGGAACACCGAGGTGGTCGCGTTCCTCGGCGATGCCCAGAGCGGCCTGCAGGGCCTGAAGGTGAAGAACAACAAGACCGGCGAAGAGTACGACCTGGCGGTGAGCGGCTGCTTCATCGCCATCGGCCACGACCCCAACACCGCCGTGCTGCGCGACGGTCCGGTCAAGCTCGACGGCAACGGCTACGTGACCGAAGACGGCCGCCACTTCCCGTTCACCGACGTGGAGGGCCTTTTCGTTGCCGGCGACGTGCACGACCACCATTACCGCCAGGCGGTGACCGCGGCGGGCGCCGGATGCAAGGCAGCAATCGACGCGGAACGGTACCTGCAGGCAGGCTAGGTCCCACCTACTCCTCGGGCCGTCCCCACGCTGCCAGCAGGAAAGGATTGCTCCTGCGCTCCTCCCCCACCGTCGTCGCCGGCCCGTGTCCCGGAAACACCTCCACGTCATCGCCCAGCGGCACGATGACCTCGCGGATCGAGTGCATCAGCGTGCGGTAGTCGCCACCCGGCAGATCAGTGCGTCCGATCGATCCGGCGAACAGCACGTCGCCGGCAATCACCTTACGGGCGGCGGGAAACCAGAAGGCGACATGACCCGGGCTGTGACCGGGGACGAACAACACCTCCGCGGCGTGCTCGCCGAGCTGTAACGTCTGCCCGGCGACGAATTCCTCATCGACCGGCGGCAACGGATCGATCGGGAATCCGAATGCATCGCCCTGCTGCGGCGCCGCCTCGTAGAGCAGGCGGTCGTCGGGGTGCAGCCGGATGGGCGCGCCGGTGGCCTCGACCGCCTCGTGCAGGCCGAGGACGTGGTCGAGGTGGGCGTGGGTCAGCCAGATGGCGTCGATGCCCAGGCCCGCCTGGTGCGCCATGCGCAATAGCGTCGGCACCTCGCCACCGGGGTCGACCAGCACGCCGGTACCGCTCGAGGGGCAGCCGATGACGTAGGAGTTCTCGGAGAAGGCGCCGACGGTCAGAAACTGCAACACCAGCTCTTCGGCCATCATGCTCCTGTGGTCAGCGTCGGGCGATGCGCCAGCCGGTGCGCCAGCCGGGTACAGCGCAACTGCGGCGCCGCATTGGCCACCGCGCGCGCCACCGCACGGCGGCTACCGACCAGCACGGCGAGCTTCTTGGCGCGGGTCAGCGCGGTGTAGAGGAGATTGCGCTGCAACATCGGATAGTGCTCCGGCAGCAGCAGCACCACCACCGCGGGGTACTCGCTGCCCTGACTCTTGTGTACCGAGATAGCGTACGCCAGCGACAGGTGGCGCGCGGCCTCCGGGTCGTAGCTCACCGGCCGGCCGTCGAACTCCACCACGATGTCGCCTTCGGGGTCGGCGCTGATCACCCGACCCACGTCGCCGTTGAACACCTCGCGATCGTAATCGTTGCGCTGCTGGATGACGCGATCGCCGGCGCGCAGCAGGTAATCCCCCACCCGGCGACCGCCGGCGCCGGCATTGAGGCGCTCCTGCAGGGTGAGGTTGAGGCGCGAGACGCCGGCCTTGCCGCGGTGCATCGGCGCCACCACCTGCACGTCGCGGAGCGGGTCGAGGCCGAAACGCGTCGGGATGCGGTCGGCGGCGAGGGTCAGCGCGATGTTGCGGGCACGGTCGGCGTCGTTCTCGTTGATGAAGTAGAAGTCGAGCAGCGCGCCATCCTCCCAGGCGGCGGCGCCGTCGAGCCCTTCAGGCAGCTCACCGCGATTGACGCGGTGGGCGTTGCGTACGATCAGGCTGCGCTGCGCCTGGCGGTAGATCTCGGTGAGCCGTACCGTGGGCAGCACCTCCGAGGCGAGCAGGTCGCGCAGCACGGCACCCGGCCCCACCGGAGGAAGCTGATCGGCGTCACCCACCAGCACCAGCACCGCGGTCGGAGGCACCGCGGCGACCAGCGCGTCCATCAGAAAAAGATCGATCATCGACGCCTCGTCGACGACGATGACATCGGTGTCGAGCGGGTTGGAGCCGTTGCGGGTGAAGCCCCCATCCTGCGGGCGGAACTCCAGCAGGCGATGCAACGTCAGGGCGACGTGGCCGGTGGCTTCGGACAGTCGCTTGGCGGCGCGACCGGTGGGCGCGGCGAGCGCCAGGCGCGCGCCCACCGCGAGGCCGCAGCGCACGATCGCGTCGATCAGGGTGGTCTTGCCGGTTCCCGGGCCACCGGTCACCAACAGCACCTTGTTCGACAGCGCCAGCTGCAGTGCGTAGCGCTGGTCGGTGCCGAGCTGCACGCCGAGCTGGTCTTCGACCCAGCGGGCGGCCTTGGCGGCGCGCTCCTCGTCGAACGAGCCCGGCTTGCCGTCTGCGGCCGGAGCGGCGAGCACGCGCAGCAGGCGGCGAGCGACGCGCCGCTCGGCGTCGAGGAAGGCAGGATCCCATACCGCGCGGTGGCCGTCGTCGGCACAGGGGTCGGTCTCGACCTCCGCGGAGCCGGTGGGGCTGAGCGCGGCGACCTCGGCGTCGTCGAGCGGCTCGACCGCCAACGCACCTTCGGCGAGCAGGCCGTCGAGGACCTTGCGCACCACCTCGGCGTCGTCGAGCACGAGCAACTCGGTAGCCAACCGCACCAGGCGGGCGTACGGCACGAAGCAATGGCCCTGGTTGGCCTGCTCCTGCAGCACGTGCTCGATGCCGGCGCGCGCGCGACCGGACGCCTCGGGCGCCCAACCGGGGAGGTTGCGCGCGATCTGGTCCGCACGGCGGAAGCCGATGCCCGATACCTCGCCCGACGACGCCAGCGTGTAGGGATTGTCGCGCACGCGACGCTCCGCCTCCTCGCCCCAGGCACGCAGGATCTTGTCGGTGAGGAAGGGGCCGAGCCCGAGGCCCTGCAGGAAGATACGTGTGTCGCGCTCGGCGGCCTGCTGCTGCCACGTCTCCTTGATGCGCTCGAGGCGCACGCTGCCGATGCCGCGCACGCTCAGCAGCTTGTCGGGGGTGTTGTCGAACACTTCGAGGGTCTGCTCCCCGAAGCGCTCGACGATGCGCGCGGCGAGCTCGGCACCGATGCCGGGAACCACACCGGAGGCAAGGTAACGCTCGATGGCGGCGGCGTCGGCAGGCCGCACCGTGGTAGCGCGGTCGGCGCGAAACTGGCGCCCGAAGCGGGCGTCCTCGACCCAGCCACCGTCGATCTCCAGTCGCTCGCCCTCGAACACCGGCGCCAGGTTGCCGACCGCGGTGGCGGAGGCGCCGTCATCGAGGCGCAGGCGAACGACTGCCCACGAGCCTCCCTCCTGCTCGTACACGACGCGCTCCACCGTCCCTACCAGGCGTGCGCTGAACAGGTCTTCGATGGCCAGATTCCTCGCTGGGAGTGCGTCCTACGCGCTGGGTGGGGGCGAACGACCGCTACGGCGCCTTCAAATATGGATGGCGCGCCCGTCGACCGCCAGGGCCGCCTCCTTCATCGCCTCCGACAGCGTCGGGTGCGCGTGGATCGCCAGCGCGATGTCTTCGGCGTAGCCGCCGTAGCTCATCACCACAACCGCCTCGTGGATCAGGTGGCCGGCCTCCGCGCCGACAACGTGCACGCCGAGCAGCTTGTCGGTATCGGCGTCGGCGATCATCTTGACCCAGCCCTCGACGTCGCCGCGAGCGCGCGCGCGACCGATGCCGCGAAACGGAAAACGCCCGACGCGGATGGTGTGGCCCTTGTCGATCGCCTCCTTTTCCTTGAGGCCGACGGAGGCCAGTTCCGGGTGGGTGAACACCACCGCCGGCACCGCGTCGTAATGCATCACCGAGCTCTGGCCGGCGATGCGCTCGGCCGCCACCACGCCCTCGTCCATCGCCACGTGCGCCAGCATCGTCGTCGGCACGACGTCGCCGATCGCCCAGACGCCGTCGACGACGGTGCGCATACCTTCATCCACGGGGATGAAGCCACGCTTGTCGGTCTCCAGGCCGATGGCCTCGAGGCCGAGCCCCTCGGTATAGGGCCGTCGACCGACCGCCACCAGCACCTTGTCGGCGGTCATCCAGCGCTCCTCGCCGCCGAGGTCGTAACGCACGATCACCTGGTCGCCCTCGACTTCGGCGCTGGTGACCTTGGCGCCGAGCTGGAAGGCCAGCCCCTGCTCGGCGAGCAGCTCGCCGGCGGTCTCGGCGAGCTCCTCGTCCATCTCCGGAAGGATGCGCTCCATCATCTCGAGCACCACCACGCGGCTGCCGAGGCGGCAGTACACGCTGCCGAGCTCGAGCCCGATGTAACCGGCGCCGACCACGACGAGCTGGTCGGGGACCTGCTCGAAGTCGAGCGCCTCGCGCGAGGAGACGATCCGGTCGCCGTCAAACGGCACCGAGGGGATCTCGAACGGCACCGAGCCGGTGGCGATGATGACGTGCTCGGCGCGCACCGTCCGGGTGCCGCCGTCCTCGAGCTCGACCTCGAGCACGCCGCGCTCGACGAAGCGGGCGGCACCCTCGATCAGCTCGATGCCGCCCTTGCGCAGCAAACCGGCGACGCCGCGGGTCAACATCTTCACCGTCTTGCTCTTGTGCGCCTGCAGGCGGGAATAGTCGAAGTCGACGTCGCCGGTGGAGATGCCGAACCGACTCGCCTCACGCACCAGCTGCAGCTGGTGCGTGGCTTCCAGCAGAGCCTTCGACGGGATACAGCCGATGTTCAGGCAGGTGCCACCGACAAACTCCTTCTCGATGACCGCGGCCTGCAGGCCGAGCTGCGCGGCGCGGATCGCGGCGACGTATCCGCCCGGCCCCGCGCCGATGACAACGACGTCCAAGCTCTTGTCTTCAGGCATCGTTTCCCTTTCTCGACCAGCAGCCTGCTACAGGCCCGCCAGCAGTTGCAGCTTGGGATCCTCCAGCAAGCGCACGAAGTCGCGCATGAACAGTGCCGCGATGGCGCCGTCGACGACGCGGTGGTCGCAGGACAGCGACAGATTGCACATCTGCCGGATGACGATCTCGCTGTCACGTACCACCGGCCGTTCGCGAATCGCGGTTATGCCGAGGATGGCGACCTCGGGAACGTTGATCACCGGGGTGGCGAGGAAGCCGCCGATGTTGCCGGTGCTGGTGATCGTGAAGGTGCCGCCGTGCAGGTCGTCGAGGCCGATGCTGCCGTCGCGCGCCGCGTCCGACAGCCGCGTGATCTCGGCGGCGAGGCCGAACAGGTCGCGCGCATCGGCGCCGTGGATTACCGGCACCATCAGCCCGCGCTCCGTCGCGGTGGCGATGCCGATGTTGTAGTAGTGCTTGAGGACGATCTCGTTGGCCTCGCTGTCGAGGCTGGCGTTGAGATAGGGATGATCCTCGAGCGCCGCCACCAGCGCGCGGATGATGAACGGCAGGTAGGTCAGCTTGATCCCGCGGCCGGCGGCCTTGGGCTTGGCCTGCTCGCGCAGGGCGACGATCTCCGTCATGTCGACTTCTTCGACGTAGGTGTAGTGCGGCACCGTGGTCTTGGCGATGACCATGCGCTCGGAGATGGTGCGCCGCAGGCCGCGCAGCGGGATGCGCTCCTCGGCGCCGGCGGGTACGGCCGCGGGCCGGGCGGTCTCGGTCGCCGGCTTCGGCTGCGGCTCGGGCGCAGGAGCCTCGGCCACCTGCGCTGCCTCCGGCGTGGCGGGCGCCGGCGCTGCGGCGACCGCCTCCGGCTTCGCCGCCAGCGCACCGCCCTCGGCAAAGGCGCGTACGTCGTCCTTGGTCACCAGGCCGCCGCGGCCGCTGCCGGGCACTCGGGAGACGTCAACGCCGAGCTCGCCCGCCAACCGTCGTGCCGCCGGCGCCACCGCGCCGCCGGGAACCGGCGGCG
The DNA here is from genome assembly GCA_050114655.1 of Acidobacteriota bacterium. Taxonomy (GTDB): domain Bacteria; phylum Acidobacteriota; class UBA890; order UBA890; family UBA890; genus JASFRZ01. Next base: position 2,070 of record JASFRZ010000152.1, on the reverse strand, counting down.
CCTCCCAGGGCTTCCGCTCCCCGGCAGGTGCCTCGGCGGCCTGACGCTCGGCACGTGCGACATCACGGGCCTGTTCGATCTCGTCGGCACTGGCCATGTCGGCGTCCGGCTTGTCGGTCTGCGCAGCGCCGTCGCCGAACACCAGGATCGTGGTGCCGATCTTGACGATGTCTCCCTCGGCGGCGCTCAGCGCCTCGACGGTGCCGGCGCGCGGTGAAGGGATCTCCACCGTCGCCTTGTCGGTCATCACCTCGACGAGCGGCTGGTCTTCCTCCACGGCGTCGCCCACCGCAACCAGCCACTTGACGATCTCTCCTTCGGCGAGTCCTTCGCCGATATCGGGCAGCTTGAACTCCTCGGACATGAGCCTCTCTCAGAATTCCGCGACCGCCCGGATGGCGCCGAGCACGCGGTCGTTGTCGGGTACGTAGGTATGCTCGGAAGCGCGCGCGATCGGCGTGTCGAAGCCGGTCACGCGCAACACCGGAGCCTGCAGGTGAAAGAGTGCCTTCTCGGCCAGCATCGCTGCCAACTCGGCGCCGTAGCCGCACGTTCGTGGCGCCTCCTGGACCACCACGGCACGCCCCGTGCGGGCAACCGACTGCAGCACGGCGCCGATGTCGTAGGGCGCCAGGGTGCGCAGGTCGAGCACCTCGACGTCGATGCTCAGCTCGGCCGCCTGCTCTGCGGCGCGCAGCGACGGCGCAACCATGGCGCCGTAGGCAATGACGGTGACGTCGGCGCCGGCACGCGCAATCGCCGCGACGCCGAGCGGCACCGTCTCCGCTCCGCTGTCGCCGTTGCCTGCAACGTTGTACAGCGCTTTCGGTTCGAGCAGTACGACCGGGTCCTCGCCGCGCAGCGCGCTGCGCAGCAGCCCGACGGCATCTGCCGGCGTGGCCGGGGCAGCGACGACCAGGCCCGGCGTGTGGGTAAACAGCGCCTCCGGGCTCTGCGACTGGTACATCCCGCCGCCGACGCCGCCGCCGTAGGGGACCCGCAGCACCAGCGGGCAGCGATACTGGCCGCCCGAGCGATAGCGCAGACGCGCCACCTCGGAGACGATCTGGTCGGCACCGGCCCACACGAAGTCGGCGAGCTGGATCTCCGCCACCGGACGCAGGCCGTAGAGGGCCATACCGACGGCGGCGCCCACCACGCCGCCCTCGTCGAGCGGCATATCGATGACGCGAAGGTCGCCGAACTCCGCGGCCAGGCCCTCGGTGGCGTGAAACACGCCGCCCATACCGGCGACCGCATCGCCGAGCACCACGATATCTCCGTCGCGCCGCATCTCCGCCGCCAGCGCGTCGCGGATCGCGCCCGCCATCTCGCGCGCGGCCATCAACTGTCACCTCCGCCGAGCAGCCGCTCGCGCTGCTCCTGCAGCATCCACGGCATCTCGGCATAAACGTCGTCGAACATTTCGGAGGGGCCCGGGCGCTCCTCCGCCCGCGCCGAATCCACCGCCTCGTCGATGCGCTCGCGCAGCCGTGCCGACAGATCCTCCTCCCGGGCCGCCATCCACCAGCCACTGTGCTCGGCGAACTCACGCAGGCGGTGCAGCGGGTCGTGATCCGGCGCGACATCGTCGGCTCCGTCAGCCTCACCGAACATCGCGGCGCGCGACACCACCGCCTCGATAAGCGTCGTGCCGCCGCCGTTCACCGCCGTCTGTCGCGCCTCGCGTGCCGCCGCGAAGATTGCCAGCGCGTCAGAGCCGTCGACGCGCGCCGCGCCGAGGCCGAGGTCGCGGGCCCGGTCCGCCAGCGACGCGGCCGCACCGACCTCGGCGCTCGCCGGACGCTGCGTGCTGCGGCAAACCAGCACCGCCGGTACGCGCAGGCGCGCCGCGATGGCCAGCGCCGCGGGGTAGTCGGCGGTGGTGGTCGCCGCCTCGCCGAACGAGGCCAACGCACAGGCCGCGTCGCCGCGCGCCTTGATCGCCGCGGCGCAGCCGACCGCATGGGTGATCTGCGTGCCGACGCGGCCGGAGACCGACACGAAACGCCCCTCCGGCAGCGACGCGAGGCCGGGGAGCTGGCGTCCCTTGGCGAGGTCGGCGACGTT
>JASFRZ010000151.1:0-10289 GCA_050114655.1 Acidobacteriota bacterium | reverse complement strand
CACCGGCAAGTTCGCCATGGAAAACGACCCCGAGCACCGGCTCGAAGGCACCCCGGGCTTCCAGGAGGCCAACAACCGGCAGATCCGCGAGTTCAGCTCGGGCGGCCTCGCCGGCGTGTGGGCCGAGGCCAACACACGCGAAGCAATCTTCGACGCCATCCGACGCAAGGAAACCTTCGCGACCTCGGGCGTGCGGCTGCGGGTGCGCTTCTTCGGCGGCTACGGTTTCGCGGACGACATGCTAGCGGCGGGCGACTGGATCGAGCGGGCCTACGCCGAGGGCGTGCCGATGGGCGGCGACTTGCCGGCGGACCCCGGCAACAGGGTCCCCACCTTCGCCATCTACGCCACCAAAGAGGCTGACGGCGCCAACCTCGACCGTATCCAGATGGTCAAGGGCTGGGTCGACGCCGCGGGGCAGAGCCACGAGCAGATCTATGACGTCGCCTGGTCCGGTGACCGGCAGGCGGATGCGAATGGCAACATCCCGCCGGTCGGCAACACCGTCGATGCCGCCACGGCGACCTACGCCAACTCCATCGGCGCCACCGAGCTCTCCACCGTCTGGACCGACCCCGATTTCGATCCCGAGCAGCACGCCTTCTACTACGTGCGCGTCCTCGAGATCCCGACACCGCGCTGGTCGACCTACGACGCGGTGACGCTCGGCATCCCACCGCGCGACGACCTACCGGTCTCCATCCAGGAGCGTGGCTGGACATCGCCGATCTGGTACACACCGGGCCAGTAGAGGCGGACCTGCCCATCCGCGGGTGAGTCCCTACTCGGCGCGCAGCGCCTCGACCGGTGCCAGCGAGGCGGCGCGGCGGGCCGGCAGGACGCCGGACAGCAGGCCGGTGGCCAGGCTGACGCCGAGCGCCGCAACGACGAACGCCAGCGGGGTGTGCACCGGCAGCCCCGGCACCAGCGCGCGCAACAGCACGGCGATGCCGGCGCCGGCCGCCAGGCCGACGGCGCCGCCGAGCGTCGACAGTGCCGAGGCCTCGGCCAGAAACAACGCCTGGATCTGACCGGGCGTTGCGCCGAGGGCGCGCAGCAGGCCGATCTCCTGGGTGCGTTCGCCGACCGCGATCCACATGATGGTGAGGATGCCGATGGCGCCGACTATCAGCGAGATACCTGCGATGGCGGCCACGCCCCAGGTCACCACGCTCATGATGTTGCCGAAGACCTCGAGCATGTCTGTCTGCGTGGTGATGGTGAAGTCTTCGTTACCGTCGTGACGCTCGATCAGTACCCGGCGCACCTCGGCGGCGACCTGATCGGTCAGACCGCTGTGGGAGAACAACACGTCGATCTCCATCATCTCGTCGAGGTTGAACATGCGCATCGCGGTGGCCACCGGCACCCAGGCAAGGTCGTCGATGTCGATGCCCATCATCGTGCCCTTGGGCGCCTGGATGCCGATCACCCGCAGGCGGAAGTCGGCCACCCGTACGAAGCGGCCGAGGGCGTTCTGGTCGCCGAACAGCTCGCGCTTGAGGGTCGGCCCGAGCACCACCACGTTGCTGCCGCGCCGTGGGTCGCCGGCGGGCAGAAACGAGCCCTGCCGGATGCCGAACTTGAAGACCTGCGGCATGCCCGAGGTGACGCCGTAAATGGGCACGCTGCGGCCGAGCCCCTCGGCCTCGACGCGCGCGTTACCCAGCACCGCGGGGACCACTTCCTCCACACCATTGATGCGGCGCAACGCCTCCGCGTCGTCGAGGGTCAGCTTGTGGGTGGTGCCGCCGAGCACGCCGGGGATGCCCATGGTCTCGGTCTTGCCCGGGTTGACCGCCAGGATGTTGGTGCCGAACTGGGTGAACTGATCGAGAACGTAGCGGCGCGTGCCCTCGCCGATCGAGGTCAGCAGGATGACCGCGGCGATGCCGATGGCGATGCCCAACATCGACAGCGCCGAGCGCAGCCGATAGCCCTGCAGCGCGCCGAAGGCCAAGCCGACGAGATCGCGCATGCGCATCGCTACCTCCCGGCCAGTGCGGTGACCGGATCGAGCCGGGTGGCGCGCCGCGCCGGCAGCGCGCCGAACACCGTACCGACGCCGACGGAGATCGCCAGCGCCGCGGCCACGGCCCAATCCGGTGGCGTCAGCGGAACGGTGGGATAGATCTGTAACGCGATGCGCAGAACCAGCCAGGCGACCGCCAGGCCGACCAGGCCGCCGGCGGTCGACAGCAACACCGCCTCGGTGATGAAGGCGGCGAGGATCTGGCGCGGCTGCGCGCCGATGGCCTTGAGCAGGCCGATCTCCGCGGTGCGCTCCGACACCGACACCAGCATGACGTTCATGATGCCGACACCGGCGACGGTCAGCGAGATCGCCGCGATGCCGGCGATGCCCAGGGTCAGCACGCCGAGAATCTGCGAGAAGGTGCTGATCACCGCGTCCTGGGTGATCAACGTGACGTCCTCCTCGTCGTGGCGTTCGACGATGACGGCCAGCACCGCGCGGCGCGCCAGGTCGAGGTCCGAAGTCGCCGGCACCTTGATGAGGATGCGAAATAGCGAGGTGCGATTGAAGATGCGCATCGCGGTGGCCACCGGGATGATGGCGATCTCGTCCATGTCGACGCCGAGGCGCAGCCCCTGGCGCTCCAATACGCCGATCACCCGCATCCGGTACTCACCCACCCGCACGATCTTGCCGAGCGGGCTCTCGCCCGGAAAGAGCTCCTCCGCGAGATCAGGACCGATAACCGCCACCGGCTCACCGCGGTCCCAGTCTCCCGCGGGCAGGAACTCGCCCTCCCCCATCGTCAGCTCGCGCACGGCGAGGAACTCGTGCGTCGTGCCGGCCACCGGCACCTGGCGCGACCGGTCGCGGTACGACACTGTCTCTGCGCCCATCGTCATGGGGCTCATCAGGCGCGCCTGCGGAACGCGGCGCTGTAGCGCTTCGGCGTCGTCGAGCGTCAGGTCGTTGGGTACCCCGCCGAGGCCGGGGAAACCGCCGGTGGTCTCGGTCTTGCCGGGCAGGACGATGAGCAGGTTGGTGCCGAGCGAGGCGAACTGGCCGATGACGTAGCGCCGCGCGCCCTCGCCCAGGGCAGTCAGGATGATCACCGCGGCGACCCCGATGGCGACGCCGAGCATGCTCAGCGCGGTGCGCAGCCGATGACCGGTGAGAGCACCGGAGGCGAAGCCGAGCAGGTCACCGAAGCGCATCGGCTTCCTCCTCGCCGCGTGCGGCGATGCGCAACACCCCGGCGAGATCCTCGCCGCGCACCCGCTCGACGATGCGGCCGTCGAGCATGCGCAGCACGCGGTCGGCGCGCCGGCCGACCTGTGGGTCGTGGGTCACCACGATGAGCGTCAGACCTTCCGCGTTCATGCGCTCGAGGACCTCCAGCACCTGCTCGCCGGACTTGCTGTCGAGGTTGCCGGTGGGCTCGTCGGCCAGCAAGATGCGCGGCTCCATCACCGTGGCGCGGGCGATGGCAACGCGTTGGCGCTCGCCGCCGGAGAGCTGATCCGGCCGATGGTCGGCGCGATCCGCCATGCCGACGGAGTGCAACGCGCGGTCGGCGCGCTGGTGACGCTCGGAGCGCGACAGCCCGGCGAATACCATCGGCAGCTCGACGTTGCGACGCGCGTCGAGCCGCGGCACCAGGTGGTAGGCCTGGAAGACGAAGCCGATGAGATGGCGACGGATGTCGGACAGCGCTGCCTCGCTCAGGTCGGCGACCTCGCGTGCGTCGAGCCGGTAAGAGCCGGACGTCGGGCGATCGAGGCAGCCGAGGATGTTCAAGAGGGTCGACTTGCCGGAGCCCGAGGGCCCCATCACGGCGACGTGCTCGCCGGCCGGGATGGTCTCGGTGACGTTTACCAGTGCGTGCACGGGTCGTCCGCCGACGTCGAAGGTGCGGCAGATCTCCTCCAGCTCGATCACGGCCCGGGTGCGGCGTCTCCCGCGACGACCGCCTCGGCGCCGGGCTGGACCTCGGCGCGGTCCAGCGAGGTGACCACCTGTTCACCGGCGGTCAGCCCGCCGGTGATCTCGACGAAGTCCCAGTTGCGCAGGCCGGTCTGCACTTGCTTGACCGTTAGCACGCCGCCGTCGATGACCATCACCGAGCTTCCTTCCATGAGCGTCGCGGTGGGCACGCGCAGGACGTTGTCGCGCACCTCGAGGATGACCTCGACGTCGGCGGAAGTGCCGGGCAGCAGTCCGGCGGCGAAATCATCGTCGTCGAGCTCGACCTCGATCTCGACAGTGCGGTTCTGCGCCTCGATGTCGAGCACGTAGGGCGCCACCCGCGCCACCCGACCCGGGAATGTGCGGTCGGGATAGGGATCGATCGTCACCCGCACTGTCTGGCCGGTGTCGATGCGCGCCGAGTCGACCTCGTCCATCGGCGCGCTGATGTAGATCGAGCTCGGATCGATCAGGTCGAGCACCGCCGGGATCGGCATCGCCGGCGGTGACGGCGTGATCCACTCGCCGACCTCGGTGTTGAGCTGGGCGATGACGCCGTCGAAGGGCGCGTGCAGCACGGTCTTGGCGAGCTCGGTGTTGAGCACGTCGATCGAGGCAACCGCCGATGCCACACCCACCTCCGCCGCCTTGCACGCCGCGGCGGTGGTCTCCGCAGTGTTCTCGAGCTGGTCGAGCAGGTTCTGCGAGATGATGCGGCGCTCGGCCAGGGTGCGGTTGCGCTGCAGCTCGCGCGACGCCTGCTCGGCCGCCAGGCAGGCCTGGTCGCGGCGCGCCTCGGCAGCCTCGTGATCGCGCCGCGCCAGCTCCAGCCGCGCGCGGTAGTTGGAGTCGTCGAGCTGCACCAGCACATCGCCGCGGCGCACGTGGTCACCCTCGCGATACGGCAGCGCCACCACCCGGCCGCCGACCTCGGTCGACAGGCTGGCACGCCGCCGCGCCATGACGGTGCCCGCCTTGGTGTTGGTCACCGTGGCCTCGACGACGCCGCGCTCGGCCGTCACCACATCGACCTCGACCGGCTGGGGGGCGAAGTAGGTCTCCCGCAGTGCGATCACTGCGGCCACCAGAACGACCAGAACAACGATCCGCACGATCCACCGGCGCATGGGCTAATTCTACCAACAAGTCCCCTTTTCTCAGCCCGGGAGCCCCTTGACTTATTTCCTATACGACGTATATAAAATATCTCCGTGGCTGATGCCGCGGCCCGCCGGCAGGCTTCGGGCTTGCCGCTGTGCTCCCTTTTCCCGGCGAGGAATCCCATGGGCGAGTTCGAACAGGTCGTGCTGCTGGCGGTTCTGCAGCTCGGCAACCAAGCGTACGGCATGGAGGTGCGCCAGGAGATCGCGGCGCGCATCGGCCGCGACGTGTCGGTCGGTGCCCTCTATCGCACGCTCGCCCGGCTCGAGGACAAGGGGTTCGTGTCGCACGCGCTGGGCGAGCCCGCGCCCGAGCGCGGCGGCCGCGCCAAGAAGTTCTTCCGCGTCGAGGTCGCGGGCGTCGAGGCACTCGAGCGCTCCCGCGAGACCCTGCGGCTGATGCGCGAGGGCCTCGATCGCCTTGCGGACAACGAGTGATGCCCCCGCGGACCGTGCCACCCCAGTTGTGCGCCCTCCTCCTCCGGCTTGTCGTCGACCCGGCCGATCGTGACGCGGTACTCGGCGACCTCACCGACGAGCTGCAGCAGCGCGCCACGCGAGAAGGCCCGCGACGGGCCCGCCGATGGTACCGGCGGCAGGCGCTGCGCTCGCTGTGGCCGGCGGCGGCACGCCGCTGGCTCGACGCGCGCGGGCCCTCCGCACCCCGGCTCCCCGCCGACCGAAAGAAGGCTCACGCGATGGACAAGCCGCTACGCGACCTGCGGCATGCCGCCCGCGCCCTGGCTCACAGCCCGGGCTTTACCGTTATCACCGTACTGGCGCTGACCCTCGGGATCGGCGCCTCCACCTCGGTATTCAGCGTCGTCGACGCCCTGTGGCTCAGCCCCTTGCCCTACCCCGATGCAAACCGGCTGGTGATGCTCTGGGAGGTCAGCAACGGGGGGGGCGGCGGGATCTCGACACCTGCCCCGGCCAACTTCTTCGACTGGAAGGAGCAGAGCGAGACGCTCACCGACATGGCGGCGTTCGTCAGCGACAACCTGGTGCTCACCGGCGTCGACGAGCCCGAGCGGCTCGACGGCTACCGCGTCGGCTCGGGCTTCTTCGACGTGCTCGGCGTCGGTGCAGTCGCCGGTCGCACGCTGCGCGCCGAGGAGAACGTCCCCGGCGGCGAGCACGTCGTCGTCATCAGCCACGCGCTGTGGCAACGGCGCTTCGGCGGCCATGACTCGTTCGTCGACGACACGCTGCGGCTCGGCGGGCTGCCCTACCGTGTGGTCGGCGTGATGCCGGCCGACTTCGAGTTTCCCGCCGCCGGGGTCGACTACTGGCGGCCCATGGCAATGGACGCCGAGGAGGCGGGCCAGCGCACGTCGCACTACATCAGCGTGATCGGCCGGCTGGCGCCGACCACAACGCTCGCAACCACGCGCGCCGAATTGGACGCCATCGCCGCACGCCTGGAGGCGCAGTATCCCGATGCCAACGAGGACTCGGGGATCCTGGTGCGGCCGCTGCGTGAGGAGATCGTCGGAGACTCGCGGCCGCTGCTGCTGGCGGCCGGCGGCGCAGTGGCGCTGGTGCTGGTGATCGCCTGCGCCAACGTGGCGAGCCTGATGCTGGCGCGTGCTGCCGCGCGCGATGACGAGGTCGCCGTGCGTGCCGCGCTCGGCGCGTCGGGCGTCGAGATCGCGCGCCAGTTCTTCGCCGAAGCGCTGCTGGTGGCGGGGTTGGGCGCGCTCGGCGGTCTGATCTTTTCCCTGTACGGCGTCGGCCTGTTGAAGGTGCTTGCGCCCGCCGATGCCCCCGTGCTCGGCCAGATCGGCATCAACGGCAACGCGCTGTGGTTCTCCAGCGCCATCGCCGCGACCACGGCATTGCTCTCCGGCCTGGCGCCGGCGCTGCACGCTGCCCGCCGGCCTCCGGGAGAGGCGCTGCGCGCCGGTAGCCGCACCAGCAGCGCCGGGCGCGCGCGCCTGCGACTGCGCGCGGCTCTGGTCACCGTCGAGATCGCGCTGGCCCTGACGCTGCTGGTGGGTGCCGGCCTTCTGTTGCGCAGCTTCGTCGCCCTCAACACAGTCGAGCCCGGCTTCGACGCCCAGCAACTGCTGTCGGTGCGCTTCGACTTCTCCGGCCAGCGCTACGTCGAGTACGACGGGCGCATGGCGTTCTACGACCAGCTCCTCGAGCGCCTGCAGGCAACCCCGGGGGTCGAATCCGCCGGCATGATCACCATGCTACCGATGACATTCACCGGTGGGTCGACCAGCGTCTCGGCGGAGGGCGACGTTCGCTCGGCCGATGACGATCCCATCTACCCGCTGTTCCGCATCGTCAGCCCGGGGTACCTGCGCACCATGCAGATCCCGCTGCGCGGGCGCGACTTCCGCGCGACGGATCGCGCCGACAGCGAGCCCGTCGCGATCGTCAACCAAGCCTTCGCACGCCGCTTCTGGGGCACCGCCGACGTGCTCGGCGAGCGCATCAAGATCGGCCGGCCGCAGTCGTCTGAGCCGTGGCTGACGATCATTGCGGTCGCCGACAACGTACGCCAGTTCGGCATGGAGACCGAGCCGCGGCCCGAGTTCTACATCTCGTACAAGCAATCCGGGAACCGCGGCTTCTTCCTGCCGCGCGATCTGGTGCTGCGTTCCACCGGCGATCCGTATGCCCAGGTCGTCGCGCTGCGGGCGACGGTGCGCGCGATCGACCCCGATATGCCGCTCAGCGAAATCCGCAGCGGCGAAGACATCGTCGCCGGCTCGGTAGCGCAGCGCCGCTTCAACATGCTGCTGATCGGCGGCTTCGCCGCCGCCGCCCTGCTGCTCGCCGCGCTCGGCGTGTACGGCGTCGTCTCCCACGCGGTCGCATCGCGCACTCGTGAGATCGGCGTGCGCATGGCGCTGGGTGCCGACCGCGGCGCCGTCCTGCGCATGGTTATCCGCCAGGGGACGTTGATGATCGGCGCGGGGGCCGCCCTGGGGCTCGCCGGCGCACTGGCCGCGGCGCGGCTCGTCGAGGCGCTGCTGTACCGGGTCAGCCCGTTCGACCCGGCGACCTTTGCCGCTGTCGGCGCCCTGCTTGTGGTCGTCGCCTCGATCGCCGTCCTGGTGCCGGCACGGCGCGCCTTGCGCGTCGATCCGATCGTGGCGCTGCAATCGAGCTGATCGGCGGGTGCAATCGTGCTCACAGCCGTCGCACAGTCTCCCCGTGTGCCGACGGCCCCGCGCCCCTACAATGCTCCTTGCCGCTCGTTCCCCATGGGCTCCCCGATGACCAGGAGTAGGCAATGTCTCGTTTCTTCCGCAATACCGCCGCGAGCCGTCGCGCTGCAGGCACCTCCTTGGCCGCCGTTGCCGTCCTTCTGCTCGTCGCCACCGTCGCGGCGGCGCAGATGGGCATCCTCGACGACCCCAACCGCACCGACGAGGAGCGCGCACGCGACGCCGGTTCCAAGCCACTGCAGGTGTACGAGTGGCTCGGCATCGAGTCCGGTATGACCGTCGGCGACATCGTGCCGGCCGGCGGCTACAACACCTTCCTCCTCGCCAAGGTGGTCGGCACGGGCGGCCACGTCGTCGCTGCCCCCGCCGGTGACCGCCTCGCCGGTCGCTTCTCCGACGCCGGCATCGACAACGTCGAAGTGATGGGCAGCCTGGACGGCGTCCCCGCCGATTCGGTCGATGTCTATGTGTGCGTGCGTAACGTGCACGACATGATGATCCCGGAGGTCGCCCAGCAGTACAACATGATGCCCGACCCGATCATGCAGGCGGCGTATCGCTCGCTGAAACCGGGAGGCATCTTCGGCGTGGTCGACGCGCGCACCGACAAGATGGGCGTCGACTCCGATACTCACCGGGTCAACCAGCAGGCGGTGATCGACTTCATGGAAGGCTACGGCTTCGAGTACGTCGACAGCTCCGAGCTGCTCGCCAACCCCGACGACGATCACTCCATGGCCGAGTTCAACGAGCCCAACGGCCGCTACACCCTCGATCGCATGCTGCTGAAGTTCCGCAAGCCGGCGATGTAACGCGCACCGGACCGGTGCCGCCGGTAGCGATGCCGGCGGCACCGGCGCCCACCAACTCGGATGAGCGCCGCGCTCGGCCGGCATCTGTTCCGTCCGGACGAACGACGGCTGGCGGTTGACTTCGTCCGCCGTCGTGAAGAACCCTACAGGCCGTCCTCGTCTCCCTTAAGCACCGTGCGCGGAGGAACGGCCGATGCGCAAGTTGTCTCTGTCCACCATCCTCGCCCTCGCGCCGGCGGTTCTCGGCACGGCGCTCACCGCGGCGGCGTCCCAGTCACCGCAGATGCCCCTGGCCCCGGTTCGCTCCTCCGGCCAGACGGTCACACCGGCCTACGAGGGCTGGTACGAGAATGCCGACGGTAGCTACACGCTCTCGTTCGGCTACTACAACCGCAACACCGAGGAAGTGCTCGACATCCCGCTCGGTGACGACAACTTCATCGAGCCGGCCATGTACGACGGGGTGCAGCCGACGCACTTTCCGCCGCGACGCCACTGGGGCGTGTTCGGCGTGCGCGTGCCGGCGGACTTCGGCGACGGTCGCGTGGTGTGGACGCTCGAGATACGCGGTCAGACCTTCAGCGTCCCCGGCCACCTGAAGCCCGAGTGGAAGATCGATGCGCTCGCCGGCGAGGCGGGCGCGGGTAACACGCCGCCGGTGCTCAAGTTCGACGCGAGGGGCCCGGAAGGAGCCGGGCCCGGCGGCATCATCGGCGATGAGCTCACGACGCGCGTCGGCGTCCCCCTCGAAATCACCGTGTGGGCAGCGGACGACGGCCGTCCCGACACCAGCGTGGCGAGCGGCGGCCGACCCGACGTGCCGGTGACGTTGACCTGGTGGGAGCACCAGGGGCCGGGCACCGTGACGTTCAACGAGGACAGCGCACGGGTACCGGTCAGCGGCGGCAGCATGACCACCGCCGCCACCTTCGATCGCCCCGGTGAGTACGTGCTGCGCGTGCGCGCCAACGACGCCTCGGGTGTCGACGGCGCCGGCCACGCGCAATGCTGCTGGAGCAACGGCTTCGTGAAAGTGACGGTGACCCGATGATGCACTTGGCAATGACGCTCACGGCCGCGCTGGCCTTCACCATGGCCGCACCGCAGCAGGAAGTGACCTTCACCCGGGACGTCGCGCCGATCTTGCGGGAGAAGTGTCAGGTGTGTCACCAGCCGAACTCCATCGCGCCGT
>JASFRZ010000150.1:0-10320 GCA_050114655.1 Acidobacteriota bacterium | reverse complement strand
AACCTGCGCGTGTTGCACGAGAGCGGTCACAGCCGCTTCCCGCTGTGCGACGGCGACCTGGACACCGTGCAGGGGATCGTGCACGCCAAGGACGTTGCCAGGGCGATGGTCAAGGGCGAGCAGATCGACCTGGCGAAGATCGCCCGTCCGCCGCTGTATGTCTCCGAGAACCGCGCATTGTCACGGCTCATCCGCCTGATGCAGAGCGAGCGACAGCACTGCGCCGTGGTGCTCGACGAGTACGGAACGGCGCTGGGGCTGGTCTTCCTCGAGGACGCGCTCGAGCACGTGGTGGGTACCATCGGCGACGAGTTCGATCAGGACGTACCGGTGGTGACCGAGAACGAGGACGGCTCGCTGCGCGTCCCGGGGAGCCTGTCGCTGCCCGAGGCGCACGAGCGGCTCGACATCGACACTTCCGGCAGCACGGCGGACACCATCGGCGGCTTCATCGTCGAGCGCCTGGAAGACCTGCCGCGCGAAGGCGACCAGGTGCGGGTCGGCGCCCACAACGCCACGGTCATCGAGGTCGACCGTCATCGGATTCGCTGGCTGCTTTTTGCGCCCGCCGCGCCGACCACCGCCGATTCTCCCGCGGCGGATAGCTGACCCGACGCCAATTCACCGGACGACGGTGTCGCGAACGTGCGGGCCTGCGGCAGTCAACCAGCGCCGCCTTCAGTCGTCGAGCAGCCGCTCGATGACCTCGGCCATCGCCTCGGGGTCGTACTCGCGCGCGATGTAGACGATCTTGCCGTCGCGGTCGATGATCACGTCGACCGGAAACGGGTTGGTGCCCTCAAAGTTGGCGGTCAGCGCGCGGTAGGTCTCGGTCTGTTCCAGGCCGGTGGGATAGGTCACGCCGAGCTTGTCGACGAAGGCGCGTACGCCGTCGATCACCTCGGTGCCGTCGTGCGCGTCGAGCGCGACGACGCGCAGGCCGCGATCGCCATAGCGTTTCAGGAAGTTCTGCTCCATGTCTGGTAACTCCAGACTGCAGACGGGTCAGAACGTAGCGAAGTAGGCCAGCAGCGTGACCGTGCCGCGCGTTTCGTTGGACGACCATTCGCCGCCGTGAAGCAACATTGCGGTGGTCTCGGGCAGCTCCATGCCGACGCCGAGTCCGGGGCGGTTGCCCACCAGGTAGGCAGTGCGCAACGGCGCGCTCGGATCGTCCGACAGGATGCGCAGGTAGCCCTCCTCCTGGCGGCCGGCGGCGGTGGGCCGGAAGGAGAGCGACAGCGAAGCCGTCTCGCCCGGCGCGATGCGTAGCTGCTGCGGCGCCACGCTGAAGGCATCGCCCGCAACCCACGCGTTGACCACGGTGAGCGGCGCGGTGCCCTGGTTGGTGACGTCGAACGGGCGCGTAGCGGATTCGTTGTCGGCGACCGCGCCGAAGTCGAACTGGGTAAAGGTCTCGGGCAGGCGCATGTTGGGCGCGTTGCGTTCGGGGAACAGCCGGAACGAGTGCAGCACGTGCCAGTTGCCGACGAACACGTCGTTGCCGCGCGCCGCGATGCCGAGGATACGCGAGGTCAGCAGCGGCCGGTCGGGGTCGGCGCTGTCGGCTCCGGCGCGCGGCAGTCGCGCCGCGGCGATCAGGCGGGGCGCGGCGGGGTCGGAGACGTCGTAGACGCGGAAGTCGCGCCACGCGGCAACGAGAACATGCCCGTCGGAGTAGTCAACGCGCACAGCCGAACCGGGGGTCGGCACGGTGGCGACGATCTTGGGGGCGTCGAGGTCGGTTACGTCGACCGCCACCAGGCCGGCGGAGCCCGCCGCCACCCAGGCGGTGTCGCCGTGGAGCACGACGCCGGTCGCCGAGCCGCCGGTGGCGACGCGGCCGCGCACCACCGGGGCACTGGGATCTGAGGCGTCGACGACCGCCAGCCCGCCACCGCCGTCGGCGACGAACACCGTATCGCCGCGCGCGCTCACCCCCCAGGCATTGGTCAGCCCGGTGGCGGTGCCGAGGCGCTCGAAGCCGCCGTCGTCGCTGCGCCGGTAGACACCGAGCCCGCGCCCGTGCAAGCCGACGAACAGGTAGCCGTTCGCCACGTCGATGCCCTCGTAGCTGGTCTCCGGTTCCTGCAGCACCGGTAGCTGCACCGGCTCGCGCGGGTCGGTGATGTCCCAGCCGCTCAGGAACGCCGGGTTGCGTAGGTTGCCGCGGTGGGTGGTGTAGACCACGTCGCCGGCGGCGGCCAGGTGAATGCAGCCGGGCGAGCGCCGATCGCCTGGGATCTCGTGGCGCAGTCCCTGCGACAGGTATCGCATGCGGGCGGCGTTCTGCGCATCGACGACGCCGAACGTGTAGCTGCACTGCAAAAGCATGCCGTCGTCGCGCAGCCGCACCTCGTCGACGTGCAGGTGCTCGCTGCCCCCCTGCAGCCGCTGCAGGCGCACCAGCGGGCTGAGGTAGTCGGCCGGCTCGAGGTCCGCGGACGGTGACGCGCAGGCCGAAGCCAGCAGGACGAGCAGCGTGAGACCACAGCGCCGGCAGGCACCGGTAGCGCGCTGTGTCGACCGTTTCGTGGCCATCAGGGAGTCTCCGCGCCCGGGCGGCAGTGATCAGATCCCGGGCAGGAGGGCACCCTAGCAGCGCGCTGGCACGGCGGTCAATCGTCTGCGCGTCGCGTCGATGGGCGAGGCGTCGCCGTCGAGATCTGAAACTCGCCTCCGTGATTGTCACAATGAACCGGCCCTCCCCCGTCTCGGAGTCAGCCCATGAAAGCAGTCGTCGTCAACGAGCCCGGCGCCCCTTTGACCGCACAGGAGATCGACACGCCGCAGCCCGGTGCCGGTGAGGTGCTGCTGCGCGTGCATGCCTGCGGCATCTGCCACAGCGACCAAGCCGTGGTCGCGGGCCTGTGGTCGGACCTGCAGCTACCCCGCATTCCCGGCCACGAGGTCGTTGGCGTGGTGGAGAGCGTCGGTGACGCCGCCACCCGCTTCGCTCCCGATGACCGCGTCGGCGTCGGCTGGCACGGCGGCCACGACGGCACCTGCGACCACTGCCTGGCGGGCAGGTTCATCAACTGCGACAACTCCGAGATCACCGGCATCACGCGCAACGGCGGCTACGCCGAGTACGCCGTCGTGTCGGAGGTGGCGCTGGCGCGCGTGCCCGACGGTATGGAGATGACCGACGCCGCGCCGCTGCTGTGCGCCGGCATCACCACGTTCAACTCGCTGCGCAACGCTGGCGCGCGGCCGGGCGACGTGGTCGGCGTGCAGGGGCTCGGCGGCCTCGGCCACCTCGGCGTGCAATATGCGCGTGCGATGGGATTCGAGACGGTGGCGATCTCGCGCGGACGCGACAAGGAGGAATTCGCCCGCGGGCTCGGCGCGCAGCACTACGTCGACACCGAAGGCGAGGACATCGCCGCGCGCTTCGCCGAGTTCGGCGGCGCGCGGGTGATCCTGGCGACCGCGCCCAATGCCGCATCGATCTCCGCCCTGGTGCCGGGGCTCGGCGTCGAGGGAACGCTGCTGGTGGTCGGCGCCGCCTTCGAGCCGCTGCAGATCAGCGCGCTCGACCTGATCTCGCGCAACGCGCGGGTGCAGGGCTGGGCCTCCGGCACCGCGAGCGACTCCGAAGCCGCCATGGCGTTCGCCCAGGAGCACGGCATCGCGTCAATGAACGAGGTGTTCCCACTCGCCGACGTGCAAGCCGCCTACGACAAGATGATCGACGGCAGCGTGCGTTTCCGCTCGGTGCTCGATATCTCGTCTGGTTGACGCACCGCCCCTCGACAGCGTACTAAGGCCTCACCATGAGCACCGCGCAACGAGGGCCCTGGAGACGGCCGGCAACCTGGATCGCATTCGTTTCGATCTGCGTGGCGGGCGTCCTGTTCACGGTGGTGTACTTCCCGCGCGCCTTCCCGGTGGTGTCGCTCGACATCCGCATGGATCGCCAGGCGGCGCTGGCGTCGGCCGCCGAACTCGCGACACGCTTCGACTGGGGCCCCGAGAACTACCGCGCCGCGGCGTCGTTCGGCCTGCAGGCCAACGTTGCTGAGTTCCTCGAGCTCGAGGGCGGCGGCGTCGAGGCCTTCCGCGACGCACTCTCGCGCGACGACTTCCACCCCTATCGCTGGCGCGTCCGCCACTTCCGCGAGCTCGAGCGCAACGAGACCACCGTTTCGTTCGCGCCCGACGGCACGCCCTACAGCTTCCGCGAGCAACTCGCCGAGGACGCGCCGGGGGCGACGCTGGAGTCCGACGCGGCGCGCGCCATCGCCGAGCGCGGCGCCACCGGCGACTGGGACGTCGACCTGGGGAGGTACCAACTCCTGGAAAGCTCGCAGGAGACCAAGCCCGGCGGCCGTGTCGACCACACTTTCGTGTACGAAGAAACGGGCGTTCGCTACAACGACGGCCGTGTGCGCCTGCGGCTGGTGGTCTCCGGCGATCGCCTTACCGAACTCACCCGCTTCCTGGAGATTCCCGAGGCATTCCTGCGTCGCTACGAGGAGATGCGCTCGACCAACACCCTGATCGGCGCAGTCTCCCAGGTCGCCGCGTTTCTCGGCTACATCCTCGGCGCCTGTGCGGTGGCGCTCTTCTTTCTCTACCGCGAGCGCTGGGTACTGTGGAAGAAGCCGCTCAAGTGGGGGCTGTTCATCGCGTTCCTGCAGTTTCTCGTGGTGTTCAACCAGCTCCCGCTGGCCTGGATGGCCTACGACACCGCGCTGTCGAGCAGCAACTTCCTCATCCAGCAGACGGGCATGGCGCTGCTCAACTTCCTGTTGTTCGCGGTGCTGTTTACGGTGACTTTCATGGCCGCCGAAAGCATGACGCGGCGCGCCTTTCCACAGCAGGTGCAGCTGTGGCGGGTGTGGTCGAACGGCGTCGCCAACACGCCGGCGATCGCCGGGCGCACGCTCGGCGGCTACCTGATGCTCGGCGTGTTCTTCGCCTACGAGGTGATCCTGTACTTCGTCGCCAACAACTGGCTCGGCTGGTGGACACCCTCGAGCGCTGTGATCGAGCCCGACGTGCTGGCGATGTACTTCCCCTGGTTCACTGCGATCGCCGTCTCGCTGCAGGCGGGCTTCTGGGAGGAGTGCCTCTTCCGCGCAGTGCCGATCGCCGGCGCGGCCCTGCTCGGCAAGCGCTTCGGCCACCCGCGCGCCTGGATCGTCGGCGCCTTCGTGGTGCAGGCGCTGGTGTTCGGCGCCGGCCACGCGCCGTACCCCACCCAGCCGGCGTATGCGCGCGTCGTCGAGCTGATCGTGCCGTCGATCGGCTTTGGCCTGATCTACCTGTACTTCGGCCTGCTGACCGGCATCGTGCTGCACTATTCCTTCGACATCGTGTGGTTCGCCATGCCGCTGTTTGCCTCCTCGGCGCCCGGGATCTGGGTCGATCGCACAATCCTGATCGTCCTGGCGCTGGTTCCGGCCGTCGTGGTGCTGGCGCGGCGCGTGCGCGCGGGGGCCTGGGTCGGGTTGCCCGCCGACGCGCTCAACGGTGCCTGGAGCCCACCGCCGGCGCCGGTCGAGGAGCCGCAGCCGGAGGTGGTCGGGGAGGTGCGCACGATGAACCCGCTCGTGCGCCGCCTGGTACCGGTGGCCGGCTTCGCCGGCCTGGTGGTGTGGGTGGCGTTCGCCGGCTTCACCACGCAATCGCCGCCGATCAGCATGGACAAGGCGACCGCGGTCGAGGTCGCGCGCACCGCATTGCGCGAACGCGGCATCGAGCTCTCTCCGGAGTGGCGCACCATGCCGGTAGTGGCCACGGTGGTGCCCAACCAGCAGCACCGCTTCGTGTGGCAGGAGGGCGGCGCCGACGCCCTCGGGCAGCTCGAAGGCAGCTACCTGCGCGTACCGCTGTGGGCGGTGCGCTTCGCGCGCTTCGAGGGCGATGTTGCCGAGCGCGCCGAGGAGTACTGGGTGGTGGTCGGGCCCGACGGCAACGTGTTCCGCTTCGTCCACCGCCTGCCCGAGGCGCGCCCCGGCGCCGACCTGTCGGAGGACGAGGCGCGCAGTATCGCCGGCGCCGCGGTGCGCGAGCGTTTCGGCCTGGCGGTCGGCAACCCCACCGAGGGCGGCCTGGAAGAGGTTTCGGCGGAGACCACCTCGCGCCCGGCGCGGCGCGACTGGACGTTCACCTTCGAGAACCCCGACGCCTATCCACTCGAGGAAGGCTCGGCGCGCATCCGCGTGGAGGTGCTGGGCGACGAGGTCGGCGAGATCGACCGCTTCGTCTACGTGCCCGAAGAGTGGGCGCGCAACGATCGCGACCGCTACGTGCTCCCCGATGCGTTAGCCATCGCCGGCGGCGCCATCGGCGTGCTCCTCGTTCTTGCCGGCGCCGTTGCCGGCGGCGTTGCGTGGGCGCGCGGCCGCTTCTCGGTGCGCGGCTTTCTTCTGGTCGCGGCGGTGGTGCTGGCACTGGGCGTCTTCGGCTTCATCAACTCCTGGCCGGCGACGCTGGCCAACCTCGCCACCAGCATGCCGATCGGCGCGCAGATAATGGTGCAGATCGCCGGCCTTTCGATCGCCGTGGTCGGCATGGCGGTGGTGATGGGCCTGCTCGCCGGCTGGCTACGACCCGCTGTGCGGTCCTCCGGCGCGCGCTCCGACACGCTCGCGGCGTCGCTGATCACCGGCGCTTCGATGGGCTTGCTCTTCGCGGCGCTCCGGCTCGCGTTGGCGAGCGCGAGCCCCTCGCTGGCACCGCCATGGAGCTCATTCGGCGGTGCCGACGCTTACTTGCCGGCGATCGGTGCGGCGCTGTCGCCGCTGACCGGCTGGATCACCAGCACGATGTTCCTGGTGATGGTGTTCGTGGTGATCGACCGGCGCACCGGCGGCTGGAGCCGTCGCACCGGCCTCGCCGGCACGGTACTGGTGGTGCTGGGCATCCTGGCAACCACCAGCGACACCGCTGCACCGCTGCTGTGGCTGGTATCGGGGCTGCTGCTGGGTGCCGCGGCGCTGGCGGCGTATGTGTTCGTCCTGCGCTACGACCTCACCATCCTGCCGGCGGCGGTGGCCACCTCGCTGATCCTGGCCAACGTCCGGACGGCAGTGATCGCGGCGTATCCGGGGGCGCGTGCCGGCTCCGCGGCCGCAATCGTGCTGCTCGCGCTCGCTGCTGTCGCCGCGGTTTCATGGTTGCGCGGGCGCGGACTTGCGCCGGAGCGCGCAAGCGTTTCAGGATAGCTAATTCACTCGCTCCCCGGCCGAAAGAAACCTCGTGCTCTACTACCTGACTGTCCTCGTGCTGCTGCTCGCGCCGCAAGCGTCCGGCGGACCCTACGATCTCGCCTTCAAAGAGGTGCGCGACGGGGTGTGGATGGTCACCCGGCCCGATCCGTTCCGCTCGCCGGTGTTCGGCAACGTGACGATCATCCTCACCGACGAGGACGTGGTGGTGGTCGACGCCGGCTCCTCGCCCCGCGCCGGCCGACACATCATCGCCAAGATCCGCGCGCTCACCGACCTGCCGGTGACCACGCTGATCAACACCCACGGCCACGAGGACCACGTTCTGGGGAACCAGGCGTTCGTCGACGCGTACCCCGACATACAGATCATTGCCCGCACCGGCACGCGCGATTACCTCGAGAGTGGCCGGGTCGAATCGCGCGTGCGCGCCTTCTCGCGCAACCTCTCGGCGACGCAGCGCGCCGGCGAAGCCGAGGCGGCGCGGGTGGCGCGTCGCGGCCTCAACGGCGATCCGACAGTCGCCGAGCACCTGCTGCGCTACTACGACCAGGACATCTACGCGGTGCGCAACGAGTACCGCGACGTGCGCATCACGCCGCCGCGGCGGGTGTTCGAGGGTCGAATGGTGCTGGAGCGCCCGGGGCGCACCATCGAGCTGCTCGACCTGGGCTTCGGCAAAGCGGGCTCCGACGTCGCGGTGCTGCTGCCCGAGGAGCGCCTGCTGATCGCCGGCGACATCGTCACCTACCCGATCCCACTGGGTTTCGCGCGCCTGCAGACCGAATGGTTGAAGTCGCTGCGTCGCCTCGTCGAGCTCGACTTCGACGACATCGTGCCGGGCCACGGCTTGGTGCTGGTCGACAAGGCCTACGTGCGCCGGATCATCGAGATGGTCGAGTTCGAGCTCGAGGCGGTGCGCGAGAGCGTGCGCTCGGGCCGCGACGCCGATACCGCGGCGTGGGACATCACCTTCGCCGGTTGGGCGGAGCGCTTCGTCGGTCGTGACCCGATCGGCTTGTACTACTTCAACGAGTGGTTCGTGAAGCCGGCGGTCGAGCGCGCCCACGCGGAGCTGTCGGGCAGCAACGGGCAATCGTAGCCCGCAGTTGCCTCGTGGGAGGTTGCCCCGGAAGGGGCCGGGCCGCGGGCCTGGTCGGAGGCTTTCCCCCGGGATTGCGGCGCGCGGGCGAAGGCAGGGCTCAGGCCAGGTTGGCGATCGCCCAGACCACCGCGGCGATGACCGCCGTGGCCATGATCACCAGTCTTTGCCGTTCGATATCCGTCATTTTCGTGGTCCTGCATGCCGGCGTTGCGCCGGCAAAGTCCCTGGGGAGGGGCTGCTCACACCCTTAGGACGTACAAAGGGCGCCGCGGGTTGCACTTGATGCGAAAAAATTCGCAGTTCGACCGTGTGCCGCCTCACACTCCGCCGCCGCGGCTCCGGCTTGATGATCGGCGCCGCATGGAGTTTGCTGTCCTCAGGCAGCCTGCCAGGCCCGGCCGCGGGCCGCTCCCGACTTGCCCGCCGGAGAACGCACCGTTGAAAACCCGTCGAATCACCTTGCTGGCGATCGTGGCGTGCTGCGCCCTGATATCGCCGTCGTTTGCCCTGCCCCAGGACACCGTCGTGCTGCGCCCCCAACGCGTGTGGGACGGCTCCGCGATGCACGAGGGCTGGATCGTCGTCGTACAGGGCAGCCGCATCAGCGCCGCCGGCGCGCCGACCGAGGTGTCACCGCCGGCGGGCGCGCGCGTCATCGACCTGCCCGGCCAGACCGTCCTGCCGGGCCTCATCGAAGGCCACTCGCACGTCCTGCTGCACCCCTACAACGAGACGCCGTGGAACGATCAGGTGCTGTACGAGTCGCTCGCCGAGCGCACCGCGCGCGCCGTCAACCACGTGCGCGACTCCTTGATGGCCGGCGTCACCACCACCCGTGACCTCGGCACCGAAGGCGCCGGCTACGCCGACGTCGGCATCAAGGCGGCAATCGACAAGGGCGTCATTCCGGGCCCGCGCATGCTGGTGACCACGCGCGCCATCGTCGCCACCGGCAGCTACGGGCCCACCGGCGCGCCGGAGTTCGACTTCCCCAAGGGCGCCGAGGAGGCCGACGGTTACGACGACCTGGTGCGCGTTACCCGTGATCAGATCGGCCGCGGCGCCGACTGGATCAAGGTGTACGCCGACTACCGCTGGGGCGCCGGCGGAACCGCCGCGCCGACGTTCACCGAACAGGAGCTGCGCACCATCGTCGACGTGGCGGCCAGCTCCAACCGCTATGTCGTCGCGCACGCCTCCACCGCCGAGGGCATGCGGCGCGCCGTCGAGGCCGGGGTTCGTACCATCGAGCACGGCGACGGCGGCACACGTGAGGTCTTCGAGCTGATGGCCGAGCACGGCGTGCCCCTGTGCCCGACCCTGGCAGCGGGCTACTCGATCACCCTGTACGGCGGCTGGCAACCCGGCGTCGATCCCGAGCCGGCGCGCATCCGCGCCAAGCGCGAGAGCTTCGCGCTGGCGCGCGAGACCGGCGTGCCGATCTGCTTTGGCGGCGACGTCGGTGTGTACTCGCACGGCAACAACGTGCTGGAGCTCGAGCTGATGGCCGAGTACGGCATGCCGACGCCCGAGGTGCTACACGCCGCCACCGCCGGCAACGCGGCGTACTTCGGCATCGACAACCGTGTCGGCGCGGTGCAGGCCGGCCTGCTCGCCGACCTCATCGCGGTGAGCGGTGATCCGAGCGACCAAATCTCCGCGCTGCGCAACGTAACCCTCGTGATGAAGGACGGCGTCCTGTACAAGGAGCCACCGCGATGAGCACGCCGGAGGCCGACGCGGCCACCGACCCGGCGGTAGCCTCCCGCGAGCCGGCCGGAAAGTCCGGCGACGAGCTGCGCGTCCGCGGCGTCATCGAGACGGCACTGTACTGTCCCGACCTCGAGGCCGCCGAGCGCTTCTACACCGAGGTGCTCAACTTCGAGGTGTTCGCACGCGACGAGGGCCGCCACCTGTTCTTCCGCTGTGGCGACGGCATGCTGCTGCTGTTCAACCCGCAGCACACCAGCACCACGGTGACCGAGGTGGGTGATGCCAAGATGCCGCTCCACGGCCACGACGGCGCCGGCCACACAG
>JASFRZ010000149.1:0-10391 GCA_050114655.1 Acidobacteriota bacterium | reverse complement strand
GTCGGGGATGTTGGCGGTGAGGTTGGTCCAGTGCTCGCCGCTGTCGCGCGTCAGGTGCACCAGGCCGTCGTTGGTGCCGGCCCAGATCTCCCCTTCCGACAGCGGCGACTCGGCGATGGTGAACACCAGCTCGGCGTACTCCACGCCGATATTGTCGTAGGTCAGCCCGCCGGACGGGCCCATCCTGCTCGGGTCGTCGGTGCTCAAATCGGGGCTGATGATCTGCCAGCTCTCGCCGCCGTCGGTGGTCTGGTGCACGTACTGGCTACCGACGTAGATCTTGTTGTGGTCGTGCGGCGAGAACGCGATCGGGAAAGTCCACTGGAAGCGATACTTGACGTCGCGCGCGGCCGCGCCGTAGTCGGAGTCGGGCCACACCTTGACCGAGCGCCGGTGGCCGGTGCGGTAGTCAACCAGCGTCAGGCCGCCCATGTAGGAGCCGCCGATGACGATGTTGGAATCCTCCGGGTCGACGACGATGTAGCCGCTCTCGCCACCGGCCGTCGAGTCCCACTGGCTGCCGCCGCCCCGGCGCCCGCCGCCCTGCGCCATGGTGCCGCGGTTGCTGCCGCCGTCCTGCATGCCTCCCATCACGTTGTAGGGAATCTCGTTGTCCACCGAGACGTGGTACATCTGCGCGTTCGGCAAGCTGATGTTCATCCAGCTCTCGCCGTGATTGAGCGAGATGCGGGCGCCTCCGTCGTCGGAGATCATCATGCGATCGGGCATCAGCGGGTCGGCCCACAGGTCGTGGGTATCGCCGCTCCAGCCCGTTCTTTCGGTGGTGAGACCGCCGTCATAGGTCACCGAATGGCTGTTGGCGGCGAAATACACCTCGTTCTCGTTCGACGGCGAAACCAGGATGCGCGAGGCGTAGTGCGGCCGCTCGTTGAGGATGCGGTCGTAGCTGACCAGCGTCCAGTTGTCGCCGCCGTCGGAGGAGCGCCACAGCACGCCGCGGTTGGGATAGCCGGTCTCGATCATGGCGTACACCACGTCGGGATTGGTCTGTGCGATCGCCAGGCCGACCTTGCCGGTCGGCGGATCGGGCAGGCCGTGCCCCTCGAGGTGCTCCCAGGTGGCGCCGCCGTCCTTCGAGCGGTAGACGCCGCCGTTGGGGCCGCCGCTCTCACGTCCCCAGGTGTGGATGACGATGGGCCAGGCGCCCGCGAACAGGATGCGCGGGTTGCTGGGGTTCATGGCGATCTCGAACACGCCCGTGTTCTCGTCGATGAACAGCGTCTGCTCCCAGGTCTTGCCTCCGTCCGTGGTGCGAAAGACGCCGCGCTCCTGCTGCGGACCGTAGCCGTGCCCGATCGCCGCGACGTGCACGATGTTCGGGTCGCGCGGGTCGATGACCACGCGGCCGATGCGGCCGGTCATGTCCAGGCCCATGTGCTGCCAGG
Source organism: Acidobacteriota bacterium (assembly GCA_050114655.1). Lineage (GTDB taxonomy): Bacteria > Acidobacteriota > UBA890 > UBA890 > UBA890 > JASFRZ01. The sequence goes on along the minus strand of JASFRZ010000149.1, from coordinate 8,985 downwards.
TACGGCCGGCGTCGGTCGACTTGTAGACACCGTTGCCGATCGAGATGTTGCTGCGCACCCAGGGCTCGCCGGTGCCGACCCACACGACGTTCGGATCGGACGGGGCGATGGCGATCGCGCCGATCGACTGCGCCGGCATGTCGTCGAAGACCGGCTCCCAGTTGAGCCCGCCGTCGATGGACTTGAACACGCCGCCCGAGGAGGCGCCGATGTAATAGACCATCGGGTCGCCGGGAACCCCGACCACCGCGGAGGTACGGTTTCCCGGCGGGCCGATGTAGCGATACTGCAGCGCGCTATAGACATCGGGAGTGATCTCAGGCGCCTGCTGCGCGGTGGCGACGGTGAGGCAACCCAGTGCCAGCAGCAGGAACGCGGCGATGCGGGCGTAGGAAGCAACGGGAACTCTGCGGGCAAAACGAGCAACAGGGGACATGGCGGCCTCGATGTGGGGATGGGGCGACGGACGTTGTTGATAAATCTATCTATTCCTCTGCTTTTCACCTCTGTCAAGGGATGCCCTGCGGCTCAACGATCCAGCACCGCGTTGGCGTGATCGATGAATCGACGATCGAAGAGCTCGTCGTCTGCAAGCACTCGATCGAGGAGACCGCGCTTCACGTTCCATTCCTGATAGCCGCGAAACACGGACGGGTCGATGCGGGCGTCGTCGGTGGTCGGCGCCCAGCAAGCCGCTTCGACCTGCGCGCGGCTCAAGCCGGTAAAGCTCGCCGCCAACTCGAGGTTGCGGGGCGTCTTGCCGAGATTGAACTGCCGTATCGCCTTCAACATCGCCACCGCGAAGCGCTCACCGACCTCGCGACGCTGCTCCAGGATCGTGGGGCCGTACTTCACCACCGAGAAGGCGTAGCCCGGCACGATCTCATCGACTCGTTGCCAGATCCCGACTTCAGCCGACTCCAGGATCATGCTCAGATGGGGCTCACTGAGCACCGAGACGTCGGTGGCTCCGCCGATCAACGCGGCAATGCTCGCCGGCGGCGGCAGATCGCTCATTGCGAGCTCGTCGAGCTTCACCCCGAGCGGCCGCAGGAGCTGCTCGAGCCAGTAGCCGTGTGGGATCAAGACGTTGGCGTCGAAGCGCAGGCCGCGGATCTGCTCGGCGTCGTTCAGGGCGCCGGATTCGACCAGCTCGCGGCGGGCGACGACCGCCGCAAACGCGCAGCCGTCCGGCGCCAAACGGCTCAGGCTGGCGATCAACCGCACCTGCACGCCGCGCGCCATCTCGGTCAGCTCGCCCAACGTGAGCATGCCGGTCGCAACGTCGACCTCACCGCGAGCGAGCGACGTCATGATCTCCTGATCACGCCCCAACCGGATGAACTCGACCTCGAGGTTCTGCTCGGCGAAGTACCCCTCCTGGGCGGCAATGTGAAACGGCACCACCGAGAGAAAGGGAAGGACCACCGCCTTGACGTGATCCGGGGGCGCAGCGGACCCGCTGATGCCGCCACAGCTCGACAACGCGATCGCCAGGCAAAAGCGCCACAAGATGGCCGCCCCGCGCCGCTTCACCGCCCACGACCTCACCTCGCCTCACCGCGGTTCTTCGACATCTTGTCGACCTCCTGTGTCGGCGCAGACGCCCCACCTAATCAGATTCGAGGATCTTTTTAAAGAACAACGCGAACGGCCCCCCGAGGGCACCGCCTCCGCCGGGAAGCGCAGCGCCGATGGCCGGCAGGCGTGCGGGGCCATCGCCGGGTCCGTGTCGCCACCGGCGCGGGCTCGTGGCGAGGTCCGAAGCCATGCGCTACGCTGCGGACGCGCGCCCGCCGCGCGCAGCGTCGTCCGCCTACCCGCGAGCCTCTTCCGGATCGAGTGGTTGCCAAGGAGCCAGCGATGAGAACCCACCGCATCGTCCTTCCCCTGTTGATTCTCACCCTCGCGCTGAGCGCCCCCGCCGTCGCGCAACAGGCGCGCCGCTTCAGCCCGGAGGTCGCGCTGGACGTGCGCAACGCGCGCATCGTGGATATGACCGACGACGGCAGCCTGATCGCGGTCACGGTGCAGACGCGGCGCGGCCGCACCGACGTCGATCACCAACGCTACGGCGACCCGACGTACCTGTCTCCGGCGGGCACCCGCCTGATGGTGATCGACACGCGCTCCGGCGCGCAGACCTGGGTGCACGAGGAGCCGGCGCAGATCCGCGGCTTCACCTTCTCGCCCGACGGCACCCGGCTGGGCTACTTCATGGCGCACGACGACCGCTACGAGCTGCATATCTATGACGTTGCCGCCGCTTCATGGACCATGCCCGAGCTGCAGACCAACAAGGAAATCGCGTCGTCCTCGCCGCTGGTGTGGTCGCCGGACGGTACGAAGATCCTCGTCGGGCTGCGCCCGGATGGCTGGCGCGAGGAGGCAAGCCAGGCATTCTGGTCGGTGACCGAGGCGCCGGTCATCGTGCAGGACTCACGCAACGACTTTCTTGCCTGGGACCGGGTGCGCAACCTGTCCAACCGTCAGGACACCGCGCTGGTCGACCTGAGCGACTTCTCGGTGCGCGAGGTGCTGACCGAAACGCCGCCGCAGGGCCTCGACTTCTCCGCCGACGGCTCCTACCTCACCTACGCCACCTCGACGCCCACCAAAACGTCGTACACGCGCCGCGACGGCACCGAGTATGCGCTGTTCCGCCTCGATGTGGCGGGCGGCGATCCGGTGGCGCTGATCGATCCGCGCGACGAGCGCATCAACGTCGACTGGACCGAGGCGCGCGACGCCTTCGCCTACAGCGACGAGGGCTCGGTGTTCGTGCGGCGGATCGGCGAGGATGAGGCGGTGGACGTGACCACGGCGCACCGTCACCCGAAGGAGGAGTCCGCGGAGGAAGCCGGCGCCGAGCCCGGCGCCGATGAACCCGCCGAACCGAGCGAGCCGGACCGCCGCGACCTCGAGCCGCGCTTCTCGGTAGCCCGCTGGAACAGCGCCGGCGACCAGCTCCTGCTGAGTACCGACAAGGGCTGGCATCTGCTCGACTTGCAGTCCGACACGCTACGCGACCTGCTGCTGTTCGAAGAGGACGAGGACACCCGCCCGCGCCGCGCGCTGCAGGCGTGGAGCGATGACGGCAGCACGCTCTTTTACACCTGGGCGGCCACCGACCACTGGGAGCGCGGCCTCAAGCGCCTCGACGTGGCGACGGGTGATACGTCCGCGGTGATGATTGACGACAACCTCTACGGCTCGTGGAACATCTCCGACGACGGCGCGACCATCGTGTACACGATGTCGGACGGTGACCGTCCGAGCGAGATCTTCGTGCACGACAGCGCGGGCGACACGCGGCAGCTCACTGATTCCAATCCGCAACTCGACGACGTGCCGCTGGCGCACACCGAGCTGGTCAGCTACCTCGACGTCGACGGCAACACGCTGTACGGCATCCTCTATTACCCGATCGGCTACCAGGAAGGACAGGCGTACCCGCTCGTGGCGGAGATCTACGAGGACTTCTTCGACAACGGCTTCAACGAGAACATGAACCTGATCACCGCGCAGGGCTGGTTCGGATTCCGCCCGTCGGTGGAGTTCGAGGAAGGCTATCCCGGCGAGGCCTGGCTCAAGGCGGTGCCCAGCGCCATCAACAAGCTGATCGAGCGCGGTCTCGTCGATCCCGACAAGGTCGGGGTGTATGGGCAGAGCTACGGCGGCTACGCGGTCAACCTCCTGATCACCCAGACCGACCGCTTTGCCGCCGCCGCCAACGTGTCGGGCAAGGTCAACATCATCTCGTTTCTCGGCGACTCACCGAAGATCACCACGCGCAACTACGCCGCGGCCGAGGTCGGCCAGGATCGTATCGGCGCGACGCTGTGGGAGCAGCCGCAGAAGTACATCAACACCTCGGCGGTGATGTTCGCCGACCGCATCGACACGCCGTTGCTGATGCTCTCCGGCGAAGGCGACTGGAACGTGCCGGCAACCAACCAGCGCGAGATGTACTACGCCCTGCGGCGGCTCGGCAAAGAGGTCGTGTGGGTGAGCTATACCGCCGGCGGCCACGGCGCCGGCCGCGCCTCGACCGCGGCCGACTTCGTCGATCACTGGAACCGCATGTTCGACTGGTTCGCCGAGCACTTCGCCGACGAAGAGGCAAGCGAAACTACAGCGGCCAACGGCGGCGGCCGCTAGAGCTCGTAAGAGTCCCAGATGTCGGCGCCGGTGGCGCGCTCCTTCATCTGTGCGAACACGACGCGGTCACCGTCGCTGCGGCAGTTGATCATCCCGTAGAGGATGTCGCCGCCGGAGCGCACCGAGCGGGCCAGCTCGGTGGAGAACACCAGCGGCCGCGTACCGCGCGAGTAACGCCCGGCGCAACCGAGTGCCTCGGCGCGTGGGTGAGCATAGGACTCGTTGTCGCCCGAGGAGATCACCGTGGCGAACGGGCTGATGCGATCCATGAAGGCGACGGTGAAATCCGCCGATCCGTGGTGGCAGCTCTTCGCCACGTCGACGCGGAACGGGTTCTGCTGGCCGTAGTGAGCGAGCAGATAGGTCTCCGAGGCGGAATTGAGATCGCCGCCGAGCAGGAAAGTGCGCTCGTTGCCGTTGCCGTCCCCGTAGCACAGCTTGAGCACCAGGCTGTGGCCGTTGCGCGTTTCCGACGAACTCGAGAACCACGGCCAGTCGATGGTGCCGCTCGCCCGGCGCGGCACCGGGCCGAGCACCTCGATGGTGAAGTCGCTGCTCGGCGGGTAGCCCGGAACGGTGCCGTTGCGCACGGTGAGGCGACGCAGCGAGCCCAGCCGGCCCGCCGCCTCGGCATCGACCGCCGCCTGCAGGAAGTCGCGGAAGCTGGCCTGCAGCCCGCCAGCGGCGAGAAGGTCGCGGGCGTCGTCGAGATCGTTGAAGGTGGTGCGCAGAACGCCGTCGCTGACCCGCCCGAGGTCCTTGTTGTAACCGGCGGGGCGGCTTGCCGAGGTCGTGCTGAAGCGCGCGATGCCGTTGTGGAACACGTCGCCGAAGGTGAAGTCGCTGTCCTCCAGCAGGTCGGTCAGCCCGTTGAAATGATCAGCGTCGAAGTGCGACACGAAGACCGTGTCGATATGCACCGGGGCCCCCGCGTCGAGCAGGTATCGGTACTGGTAGCCGCGCAGGTAGCGGCGCAGGTTGGTGTTCGGCCCGCCGTCGATCAGCAGCCGCCGGTTGGGCGACTCGACCAGCACGCCGTCGCCCTGCCCCACATCGACGAAAAAGATCTTCAGACCGCAGTCGTCACGCAGCTCGCTGCGCTCGATCCAGCCGTCGGGCCCCGCGGTAACCACGCGCACGCGATCGCCGCCGCTGTCTTCCACGACCCCGACCCAGGTGCCGAGCAGGATCTTGTTGACCGTGCTACCCCCGGTGTCTGCCCGGTAGACCTTGGTCTCGGGCCGATCGGCATAGGCCACGCGAAGATATCCGTTGCTCATCGTATTCACCTCCGGTTCATGGAAAAGGATCCGGAACCCTCACTCGGTAACGCGGCGAACGCCCCGCAAGCAGCTCACGATGACCTCACCGTTGCCCGCTGCCGGGGCAGGGTCCCGCTGGCGCCGGGCTTGCCCGCGCGCGGCTATCACGATGCAATAGAGGGTCGTTCAGTCGACCATCAACTTCCAGCAAGCGAGCCCGCGATGCGCACGATCTGCCCCGCAGCTGTCGTTGTCTCTCTGTTCGCCGCCGGCGTCGGCGGCGCCTCGGTGGCGAGCCCGCAGTCGCTCGACGCGCGCGTCGACGAGGCGGTCGAGCAGTTCGCCCCGCAGGCGATCGAGTACCGTCACCAGATCCACCAGAATCCCGAGCTCGGCAACCGCGAGTTCGAAACCGCCGCCCTTGTCGCGGCACACCTCGAATCGCTCGGCATCCCGGTGCAGACCGGGATCGCCCACACCGGCGTCGTGGGCATTCTGGAGGGTGGCCGGCCCGGGCCGGTCGTGGCGGTGCGCGCCGACATGGATGCGCTGCCGGTGACCGAGGACACCCCCTACCCCTTCGCCTCCACCAAGCGCACCACCTACCTCGGCCAGGAGGTCGGCGTCATGCACGCCTGCGGCCATGACGTTCATACCGCGGTGCAGCTCGGGGTCGCCTCGGTGCTGGCCTCGATGCGTGACCAGATCCCCGGAACGGTGAAGTTCATCTTCCAACCCGCCGAGGAAGGTCCGCCGCCGGGTGAGGAGGGCGGCGCCGACCTGATGGTGCGCGAGGGCGTGCTCGAGAACCCGCGGCCGCAGGCTATCTTCGGCCTGCACACCTTCTCCGAGCTCGATGTCGGTACCATCGGCTTCACCGTCGGGCCGGCGCTCGCCGCGGTCGACCACTTCAGGATCGAGATCCGGGGCAAGCAGGCGCACGGCGCGCAGCCTCACCTGTCGGTCGATCCGGTGGTAATGGCGGCGCAGGCGGTCACGGCGCTGCAGACGATCCGCTCGCGCAACATCTACGCTCTCGAGCCGTCGGTGATCACGGTGGGGATAATCCACGGCGGCGAGCGCTTCAACATCATTCCGGCAGAGGTGCACCTGGAGGGCACGGTGCGCACCTACAGCCCCGAGGTGCGCGACACGGTGGAACGACGCATGGGCGAGATCCTCGCCGGCGTCACCGCCGCCGGCGGCGGCTCCTACGAGCTCGACTACGAGCGCGGCGCACCGGCCACGATCAATGACCCCGAGCTCGCGGCGATGATGAGCCCGACGATCTCGCGGCTGATCGGCGAGGAAGACTTCGTCGAGCTCGACCCGACGATGGGCGGTGAGGACTTCGCCTACTACGCGTTGGAGGTGCCGGGCTTCTTCTTTCGCCTCGGGCAGGTGGCACCGGGAACCACCTCGGGCGGCCACCACACCCCGACCTTCCAGGCCGACGACAGCTCGATACCGGTGGGCATGCGGGTGATGTCCACCCTGCTGCTCGACTATCTCACGCAGGCATCGCAGGAGCGCTGAAGCCGATGTCATTCTCATCACTGGGCCTGAGTGAGGAGCTGCAACGCTACGTCCAGGAGGTGTCGCTACGCGAGCCGCCGATCTGCCGCCGCCTGCGGGAACAGACCCTGGCCATGCCGCGTGCCAGCATGCTGAGCTCCCCCGAGCAGGTGCAACTGCTGTTGTTGCTGCTGAAGATGCTCGATGCGAAGGAAGCGCTCGAGATCGGCACGTTCACCGGGTATACGCCGCTGCGGTTGACGCTCGGCATCCCCACGCTGCGCATGACCTGCTGCGACGTCAGCGAGGAGTACACCGCGATCGCCCGCTCCTACTGGCGCGAGGCCGGCGTCGACGGGCGCATCGACCTGCGCCTGGCGCCGGCACTCGAGACGCTCGATGGGTTGATGGCCGACGGGCGCGCGGGAGGCTTCGATTTCGCCTACATCGATGCCGACAAGGTCTCGTACCGCGATTACGTCGAGCGCTGCCTGGTGCTGGTGCGCCCGGGCGGCCTGATCGCGCTGGACAACACCCTGTGGAGCGGCTCGGTCGCCGATCCCGACGACAACGACGACGACACGGTCGCGCTGCGGCAGCTCAACCGCTGGCTGCACGAGCAGCAGGAGCACACCTACGACCTGTCGCTGGTGCCCATCGGCGATGGCATGACCCTCCTGAGAACAGGCCCTTGAGGGGCGAACCGCTTGCCACGCGGTGATCGGTGTTTCCCTCGCCATCGTACGCGGCTGTCCTCCTTTGACTCCCATGAAGTCCGCTAATAAGATAGCGTTATCAGTTTTTCTTGCGGGTTTATGGCGGGGTGCCCTCGCGCAAAGCCCTTGGCCGCGCGTGGGGGGGCCAGGGGGTTCATCATGAAGCGCAAAGCGTCCGTCGCGCTGGCGATCGCCAGCCTTACCGTGTGCGGCCTTCTGTTTGCCGCCACGGTCGTGCCGCCCGAGATCCAGCAGCCGGGCACGCAGCCGAACGAGATCTCGACGCTGGAAACACCGGACAAATGTGACAACTGCCACGGCGGCTACAACGAGGCCGTGGAACCGTCCTTCAACTGGCGCGGCAGCATGATGGCGAACGCCGGGCGCGACCCGATCTTCTGGGCCACACTGGCCATCGCCGAGCAGGACTTCGACGGCGCCGGTGATCTGTGCATTCGTTGTCACTCCACCGCCGGATGGCTGGCGGGTCGTTCGACACCGACCGACGGTTCCGGCCTAGCCGCCGGTGACAGCGACGGTGTCGAATGCGACTACTGCCACAGCCTGACCAATCCGGACAATTCCGAGCACGTCGGCGTGCAGTTCCCGCCGTTCGTTGCCAACGACGGCGGCTCTCCCGCCACGGGTTACTACGGCAGCGGCATGGCGTCGCTGTTGGGCGGTTCGATCAAGCTCGGTCCCTACAGCGACACCTCGGCGCGCCATCAGTTCATGCCGTCATCCTTCCATCGCTCGTCCGCGCTGTGCGGCACCTGCCACGACGTCTCGAACCCGGCGGTCGGTGATCTGGCACACAACCACGGCGCGCAGTCGACCGGCGACCCGATCATCGCCAACGGCGTACCCGGATCCTCGGTGGTCGGCAAGGCGGCTTTCAACAACTTCCCCTTCATGTACGGCGTCGTCGAGCGTACCTTCAGCGAGCATCTCTCGAGCCTGTGGCCGTCGACGCGGGTGAGCGATTACCTCAACCTACCCGCCGAACTGCGGGCCGGGGCGGTAGAGGCCGCCTATGCCAGCGCGCTGGTCGCCGGAACCAGTGGCAACTACGAAGACGGCACGGCGCGCTACTTCAGTTGCCAGACGTGCCACGTGCGACCTGTCCAGGGTGCGGGCGCCAACAAGCGGGACGTGCTGATTCGCAACGACCTGCCGTTGCATGACATGACGGGCGGCAACTACTGGATGCCCGAGGCGATCCAGTACCTCGATGCGCGCGGCAAGCTACGCCTGGGCGGTGGCCTGAGCGCCACCCAGATCGCCGCGCTCGACGCGGGCGCCGTGCGGGCACGAAAGCAGCTTCGCGAGGC